>CANPDU010000011.1 GCA_947573135.1 uncultured Bacteroidales bacterium
AGAGCGTCGGATTCATAACCCGGAGGTCCCGAGTTCAATTCTCGGTCCCGCTACAGCAGAAAGCTGCTTCAGTAATGGAGCGGCTTTTTTATAAAATGACACAGGGCGCAAAAGCGCCCTGTGTCATTTTAATTAGGTGTCCTTATTTCTGTGCTTCCGGTTCGGGAGCAATCAGTTTGTAACCTTTTCCGTGAATGTTGATGATCTCGATAGACGGGTCGTCTTTGAGATGTTTGCGCAGCTTGGTGATGTAGACATCCATTGAACGTGCATTGAAATAATTATCGTCGATCCAGATGGCTTTCAGCGCGAAGTTGCGTTCGAGTATCTCATTGACATGGGCGCACAGTAGGCTGAGAAGTTCCGACTCTTTGGTGGTGAGTTTTGTTACTTTGTCGTCGATCATGAGCACTTGTTTCTGTGTATCAAACGTGAACTTTCCGATCTTGTACATAGTAATCTCTTTGCCTTTTTTGCCTTTTACGCGACGGAGTATCGCTTCGATACGGAACACGAGTTCTTCCATCGAGAAGGGTTTAGTGATATAGTCGTCGGCGCCGATTTTGAAGCCTTCGAGAATGTCGTCTTTAAGAGACTTAGCGGTAAGGAAAATGATCGGCACTTCAGAGTTGACAGTGCGGATTTCCTGAGCGAGCGCAAAGCCGTCCTTTTTAGGCATCATCACGTCGAGGACGCAAATATCGTATTTGCCCTTGAGAAATGCCTTATAGCCACTTTCGCCGTCGGGGAACAGATCGGCGTTGAAGCCTTTGGCCTGAAGATATTCTCTGAGTAGCATGCCGAGGTTTTCATCATCCTCGCATAAAAGAATACGCATACGTTCTTCCATAATAGCTTAATTTTTAGTGAGTGGTAATATAATTATAAATTTTGTTCCTGAATTGAGTTCGCTTTCAACCGAGATTTCGCCTCCAAGTTCGGATATGATTTTCTTAACATATGCGAGTCCGAGTCCGAATCCTTTGACGTCGTGACGGTTTCCGGTAGGCACACGGTAGAATTTGTCAAATATTTTTTTCAGGTCGTCGCGGCGTATGCCTATGCCGTTGTCAGCAATAGTAATCTCGAGCCTTTCGTCAGAGATGTCGCGTGATGAGACCGTGAGGTTTAGAGGCACATCTTCACGACGGTATTTTACTGCATTATCAAGCAAATTGAATATAACGTTGGTGAAATGCATTTCGTCTACGTTGACGATAGCGTCCATTGCGTCAAGTCGCGCAGTGATCTTACCGCCGTATTTTTCGACTTTGAGCTTGAATGTGTTGACGATGTTGAATATTGCGAGATTCGCGTCGAGATCGACTATTTTCATTGTGGCCTTCTGGCGTTCGAACATTGACATCTGTAGAACTTTCTCGACTTGAAATCGCAGACGTTTGGTTTCGTCGTTGATCACTGTGGATATCTGCTGAAGCATTGTCGGAGACTTACGCACAGCCGGATCGTTGAGCATCTGGGCAGCCAGTGAAATTGACGATATAGGAGTCTTGAATTCATGGGTCATGTTGTTGATGAAATCGTTTTTCATCTCAGTGAGTTTTTTCTGCCTGAACGCGACGATAATCGTGAACACAAATATTATCAGTAATATCAGAGTGAATGCAAACGACGGCACCATGAAGGATATCGATGAAAATATATAATCCTTTTTAGTCGGAAAGTAGACTTTAAGGTAATTGAATTTGCCTCCTGGATCGTTTGCAAATAAAGTTTGGACAAACATGTTGTCGGGAGATACGGCAGACGGCATGTAACCGGGTGATTTGTACTGTATAGTGCCTAGATAGTTAACCACGGCAAATTCGAAGGGGACTCTGATGCCGAGTGTATCGAGTTCCTGACGCAGATACCGGCTTACGATAGACGAGTCGGCTCGTTCGCTTATAGGGCGTTCGCTCGCGCGACTGATTATATTGAGTATCACATCGTCTACAACGCCTTTTTGATAATTGTATTGGTTCTGATAGTCCTGACGGTATCTGCGATAGTCTTTTCCGGCAGTGTTTCCTGATGACCCTTTGATTTTCGTTATCTCGTCGGGTGTACCTTTCAACGTGACGTCTCCCTCAAGTCCGGAAGGGGTCGTAAAAGAGAATTTCAGCCCTTCATCCCGCGAAATAGCGTCGGAACTGAAGTTTTGAGCTATGATCGATGTCGCTGCCATGCGGCTGGCATCTTGATCGAGAAAATAGCGTGTCTCATCGTGCTCGAGGTGCAAGGCGACGCTCAAAAGACTCTGACGTACGCCTTGAGTGAACTGCTCGTAACGCATCTCGACCATATTTTTCATATATAGTATCTGAATGCATAACAGTCCGATAAACGTGACCGCCATTAATATTGTCAATATCCAGATTGTCTGTTTCTTCATTTTTTATAGGTGGCGTCCGAAGCCGCCGGGGTAAAGGGATTTTAAATAATTAAACCTTTGATATTTTAACAAATAAAACAAATGTTTGTTTTTGAAAAAATGTATTTATCATCTCTTCATTTTAACATTTCGGCTCAAAATTAACATAAAAGTGTGAAAATGCCAAATGTTTTATCTAAAATATTTACGCAGCAACGGATTATTGATGTTTATAGGTCTTCTCTATATGAAAAAAACGCCAACGTGTGACGTTTTAAAGATATGGAAACTATTACTCTATTTCGGCTTTGTGAGGTAAGGTGCGGTGTAACAGTAAGAAACCGATAATGCCGGAAAGTAATGATCCGATGACTATGCCAAGTTTTGCGTGATTGAGCATATCAGTCATTTCCGGAGATCCGAATGACAGCGTTGCGATGAATAACGAGACTGTAAAACCGATGCCTCCAAGCATGGCTATAGACGCCATCATAGCCCAGTCGGTTCTGTCTGGCATTGGAGTCAGGCGTAATTTGACGGTGATCCATGAGAAAATAAATATACCGAGGAACTTGCCGAATACCAGTCCGCAAATTATTGCGAGCGATACGCCTTCGATTATTGTCGCCGGATTGGTGTCGAGCAGAAAAATGCCTGCATTGGCAAAAGCAAACAACGGAACGATGAAATAATTTACAATCGGGTGAAGAGAATCTTCAAGTTCCTGAAGGGGGGATATCACTTTGTCAGATGCTGATTCGATCTCTTTCAACCAGTTCATCTGATTTTTATTAAGAATAGTTCGTTTGACCAGCAGATCATCATCCTCGCCCCTGAAGTGTGCGATTGACGACCTGATGATGCGGATATATTTGCGTGGGGCGAAAACAGGCGTTGCCGGTACGCAGAAAGCGACAAGCACACCGGCTATTGTCGGATGTATGCCCGAGTTGAGAAACAGAAACCAGATGACGCCGCCAATACCAAGATAAAAAATCTTGCTTTTTATGCGCATCAGCGAGCCGAGAAGCAGAAGGGCGAACAGTCCGGCAGCGTAGAGCAGACACGACAGTTCGATATGTGTCGAATAAAACGATGCGATCACGACAATACCGCCGATATCGTCAACAACAGCGAGGGTTGTAAGAAATATTTTCAGTGAAACGGGAACACGCTTGCCAAGCATGGCCAATACGCCTAACGAAAAAGCTATGTCGGTAGCCATCGGTATGGCGGCTCCGTCGGCAAAATCCGTACCATTGGCAAAGCAAAGATAGATGACTACAGGAACCAGCATGCCGCCTATGGCCGCTACGATAGGGAGCAGCGCCTGACGGAACGAAGAAAGTTCGCCGACAAGTATCTCACGTTTGATTTCCAGTCCGATCGAAAAGAAAAACACAGCCATAAGCGCATCATTGATAAACGCTATCAGATCCATGGGTTTCCCGGAATGGCTGAAAATATTGAAATCTCCGAGCTGCAGACGTATCTCCTGCTGCCAGAAGTCAAAATAATAATTGTTCAGGCCCGGAATATTGGCAATGATGAGTGCACAGATTGTCGCACCAATCAGAATATTACCGCCGGACGCATGTCGTCTTAAAGCCTGAGTCGCCGCAAAGAACACACTTTGTTCTTCCGCCGGGTCGGAAACATGAATATCTTTATCCATTATTAAACTCTGATAAATATAGAGGAAACGTTTTATTGCAGAACAAGCATCAGTCGAGCTTTGTTCGGCAACAAAACAGATGCCGGCTCTCCATGAGAAAACCGGCATCAGATCAATATTATAATAATGTGGACTGTCAGTCGAGTTTCAATACTGCGAGGAAGGCTTTTTGCGGAACCTCGACAGAACCGATCTGCTTCATGCGCTTCTTGCCTTTCTTCTGTTTCTCGAGAAGTTTGCGCTTACGCGAGATGTCGCCGCCATAGCACTTTGCGGTTACGTCTTTGCGAACAGCTTTTATAGTCTCTCGTGCAATTATCTTGGCTCCTATGGCAGCTTGAATGGCTATATCGAATTGCTGACGGGGAATGAGTTCTTTCAGTTTTTCGCACATACGCCTCCCGAAAGTGACAGCATTGTCTGCATGGGTCAGTGTCGAGAGCGCGTCGACGCTTTCGCCGTTGAGGAGAATGTCGAGTTTGACCAGCCGAGACTCACGGAAACCGGAGACATGGTAGTCGAATGATGCATAGCCCTTAGAAATACTCTTCAGTTTGTCATAGAAATCGATGACTATCTCACCTAATGGCATGTCGAAAGTCAGTTCCATGCGGTTGCCCGAGATATATTCCTGTTTTACAAGTTCGCCACGCTTTCCGAGACAAAGAGTCATGATCGGGCCGATAAATTCGGCTGTGGTTATGATCGTAGCGCGTATATAGGGTTCCTCAATATGGTCTATTAAAGTCAGTTCGGGGAGCCCTGACGGATTGTGTACCTCAGACACGTTGCCTTTTTTATCGTATACTTTATAGCTTACGTTTGGCACAGTCGTGATCACATCTATGTTGAATTCACGGCCGAGACGTTCCTGCACGATCTCCATATGCAGCAGTCCGAGGAAGCCGCAGCGGAAGCCGAACCCCAGAGCTACCGACGATTCCGGCGTAAACGTGAGCGATGCATCGTTGAGCTGAAGTTTTTCGAGCGAGGCGCGAAGATTTTCGAAATCTTCGGTCTCGATAGGATAAACGCCGGCAAATACCATCGGCTTAACTTCTTCGAAGCCGTCGATGGCCTGTTTGCACGGGTTATTGACATGGGTTATCGTGTCACCGACCTTAACTTCTTTTGATGTCTTGATGCCTGAGATAATATATCCCACGTTTCCGGCCGATAGCTCATCACGCGGCGACATGTCAAGCTTCAGCACTCCGATCTCGTCGGCGTGATATTCTTTTCCTGTTGCTACGAATTTGACAAAGTCATCTTTGCTTATGGTGCCGTTCTCTATCTTGAAGTAAGCTATGATTCCTCTGAAAGGATTGAACACAGAGTCGAAAATCAAAGCCTGCAGAGGTGCATCCGGGTCGCCTTTGGGAGCAGGTATACGTTCGACAATGGCTCTGAGGATTTCAGGCACTCCAAAGCCTGTCTTACCGCTGGCGCGCAGAATCTCTTCCCGCTTGCAGCCTATAAGTTCGATGATCTGGTCTTCGACTTCATCAGGCTTGGCACTGTCGAGGTCAACCTTATTGATAACCGGTATGATCTCAAGATCATTGTCGATAGCCATATAAAGATTGGATATCGTCTGGGCCTGTATTCCCTGTGAAGCGTCGACGATCAGGAGCGCTCCTTCACATGCCGCGATCGAACGTGAAACTTCATACGAGAAGTCTACGTGTCCCGGAGTGTCGATGAGATTGAGGGTATAGCGCTCGCCATCAATGATGTGTTCCATCTGGATGGCATGGCTTTTGATTGTAATACCGCGTTCACGCTCAAGATCCATGTCATCAAGCACCTGTGCCTCCATGTCTTTGGCGGCTATGGTGTCTGTGTATTCGAGCAGTCGGTCGGCAAGTGTTGATTTGCCGTGGTCTATATGGGCTATAATGCAGAAGTTGCGGATATTTTTCATCTATACTGATAATATAATGTGCAAAGATACAATTTTCCTGTTAAACGAACAAAGCCTCTATAGTAAACAATTCACCGGCGCATAAATCAGCAATGACACTTGTTGCATGTCTTTTTATCTAAAAATAATGGTTTAACAATATTTTGCTAAATTAGGCGTAAATTATGCCAAATACGCGTTATGAAGTGAAGAAATAATTTTCTAAATTTGTGGAAAAATTTCCGTAATTAAAAACGGACATAAACTGGTTCAAATAATTATTTTTTCATCACCTAAATCTAAATCATTGTCGCATCGATGATTATCACGTTAATTCTATTATTTATTATCGGCTATCTCTGTATAGCGCTTGAACATACGTTGCGTATAGACAAAACTGCCATAGCGCTTTTGCTTGGCATGGTCATGTGGATCGTTTATGCTCTCGGAGCGGAATGGATTGTCCCTTGGGTCGAGAATGAAGAGCTGGCTCGATTTATAAGTGATAATCCTCGTCTTGCCGGCAGTTCATTTGCTCAGCAGTGTCTTGACTATGTTCTTAATGTCAAGATTGTCGAAGCATTGGGAGATATATCCCAGACACTATTTTTCTTGATCGGTGCGATGACAATCGTGGAACTTATCGATGTTCACGGAGGTTTTACAGTGATTACGGATCATATATCTACTCGCGACAAACGCAGACTTCTGTATGTGATATGTATCACAACTTTTATTTTCTCTGCCGTTCTTGACAACATGACCACAACAATTGTCATGATTTTGCTTTTGCGCAAACTTGTTTCAGACAAACAGGAACGTTGGATCTACGCCGGAATGATCATTATAGCTGCAAATACTGGCGGCGCTTGGTCTCCGATCGGTGATGTAACCACTATCATGCTGTGGGTGAAAGGCAATGTGACTGCGCCTGCTCTGATATGTTATGTGCTGCTCCCGAGTATCGTCGCGATGGCTGTGCCTATGTTCAGTGTGGCCGGGCTTCTGAAAGGTGAGTTGCCTGTTATGGCTAAGGAAAGCAAGGCTGTAAGCGAGATATCGTCGCGTGAACGTAAGACGATATTTTATCTCGGCATATGCGGACTTATTTTTGTGCCGGTATTCAAGACGATCACTCATCTGCCGCCATTTGTGGGTATTCTGCTTGTGCTTGCGGTGCTATGGGTTTTCACAGAATTATTCTATAACGGGAAAATGCTTGACCGTTCACGCGAACACCGGCTGCCTAAAGTAATTTCGCGTATCGATATGCCGTCGATCCTCTTCTTTCTAGGCATCCTGATGGCTGTCTCTGTTCTGGATGCCTCTGGAATTCTGAGCGCTACAGCTCAATTCCTTGATGAAAAAGTTCACAATGTTTACATTATAGATGTTCTCTTAGGTGTGCTTTCGTCAATATTCGACAATGTGCCGCTTGTTGCCGGTGTGATGGGCATGTATCCGGTCGCCTTACCGGGTGCAACAGACTATGCGGCTAATTTTGTCGTCGACGGTACTTTTTGGGAATTTCTCAGTTATTGTGCCGGAGTCGGAGGCAGCCTGCTCATTATCGGTTCGGCTGCCGGTGTAATCGCAATGGGACTCGAACGTATCACATTCGGATGGTATTTCAAACGGTTTACGTGGCTTGCTTTTCTAGGCTATTTGGCCGGTGCGTTAATCTACATTTTAGAAGTGTTTTTTATGAAAGCGCCATATCTCGGATGGTAGACAGCGTATAATGAAGATTACATTTCCAAAACATCGCCACGACAACCCGCTCACTGTCGAAAGTGCCGGAGCTCCCATTGTAATAGTGGGAGCCAATGGTGCCGGTAAATCGAGGTTCACTTCCCAACTCATTACATCGTTGGGAAAAAGTGCGTTCGCTCTGTCAGCGCTACATGGTCTTTATGTGCGCGACAGCGATCGTTTAAGGCAGTCGTCGGTAGGCTTGATCTGTGGAAATGAGATAGTCGATGCCGCCGTAAGTGCGGGTCATTGTAATGAACTCGATCTCCTGTTGTCGCAACTTATGCATGATGAAATGCTCAATCTGCTGAACTATAAGCTGCTGAAAGCCGAGGGAAAGGATGTTTCATTACAGCGTACACGTCTTGATCGTGTTATCGAATTGTGGCAGGATGTATTTCCCGGCAATCGGATTCTCGTCGAAAGCGGGCGTTTTCTGTTCAGTCGTGTCAATACTGATGACAGATACTCTGCATTCAGATTGTCGGACGGCGAACAAGCAGTCATATATTATATTGCCGGTGTATTGTATGCGCCGGCCAATGCAGCGATATTCATTAACTCCCCAGAGATGTTTCTGCATCCTACTATCATGCAGGCTCTATGGTCGCGTATAGAGCTATTGCGTCCTGATTGCACATTTATTTACACTACTCACGATCTTGAATTTACATCATCGCGTGCGCATGCTACCGTTGTGTGGGTGCGCGATTATGATCAGACTGCTGCCGATTGGGAATACTCCGTGCTCGACGATAGTGCCAATATTACCGAAGATGTCTATCAGGCTATTATAGGAGCGAGAAAACCGGTGCTCTTTATTGAAGGAGACGGAGTACATTCAATTGATTCCAAACTTTATCCATTGGTTTTTACGGAGTTTACCGTCAAGTCACTCGGAAGCTGCAATAAGGTGATCGAGGCGACCAGGTCATTCAACGATCTGAATGGTTTTCATCACATGGATAGTTATGGGATAGTCGATCGAGACCGACGGGATGACCATGAGGTGCAATATCTGCGCGGAAAGCGTGTGATGGTTCCTGAAGTCGCTGAGATTGAAAATATCCTGATGCTTGAAGACGTCGTAAAGGCTGTCGCCCGGGGTTGCGGACGTGATCCCCGGCGAGTTTTCGACAAAGTGAGCCGTGCTGTAATCTCGCAGTTCTCACTTGCTCTGAAGCAGCAGGCTTTGCTCCATACCCGGCATCGTGTCAAACGCTTGGTCGAATATCGTATTGATGGACGTTTCAGCGATATTGCAATGCTTGAGTCGCATATCATGAAACTTCATGATGAGATTGCGCCACGCAAAATTTACGAAGAATATTGCCGCCAGTTTCGGCGTTACGTCGAGCAGAACGATTATGCCGGAGTGCTTAAAGTATATAACCAGAAATCAATGTTGCCTGCGAGCAACGTTGCGGCGCTCTGTGGCTTGCATAACAAAGATGAGTATATTTCTGCGGTTATTGATCTGTTGCGTAAGCCGGGAGAGGAATCACAGATAATACGCAAGGCGGTCAAGCACTGTTTCGGTCTGGATGATGAAATGACAGTGTACCCATCCTGATAAGTCCGGAATCAGAACCCTACGTAGTCGCCTGGATCAGTGGCCGAACCGTTGTGCCACAATTCAAATCTGAATGTATTTCCGTTGCCGGAATGTCCGATACGTTCGCCTGCCAACAGACGGACGCCGGGCGATGTGAAGCATTCACTAAGTCCTGAATAAACGGATATAAAATCATTGGGGTGTTGGATAACAACAGTTTTAAGACCTTTCGCATCAGGATAGACGCTTACAACTGTCCCGCGGTATGTTGCCGATACGGGCAGCGGATCTGGTTGGGTGAAGCTGACTGCAGTGGAGGTCTCATTTGATATCGGGTCAGTCAGGGCGTCTGGAACTGGTGAATAAAATGCCATGCCTTCGGCTGCAATTGGCGTTAGTACCGACAGATTGAAACGGTCTGACGCTTCATATAATTGTACGAATTGTCGTTCGGCCGTTGAGGGAGCCAGCATAGAATCCGCGTTTGAAATCCCTTTTCGCTCAGTTGCAATGACCGCAGTCGAATCTGTTTCGCCGGAAAGTATGAAACGCAGATTTGTCATATATCGGTCATTGGCAACAGATCGTTGTTCGAGTGAATCAAGGCGCATGGCCATGTCAACGTAGCGTGATCTAAGATCTCCTTCAAGTCGGCCGGGCAGAAGTTTTCTCACAGGAGAAAAAAACACGATCACAAACATAAGAGCTGCAACGGCGGCTACAAATGTCAGACTGACAACTATTAGACGTACACGGCTGAAACGGAAAGTCCATACACGATTGAACGTATTTTCCGCTATGAAATCAAGACGATATCGGCGCGGATTACTGAACCCGGACTTGGTGTCATTTCCGAGCGCGCCTGACACACTGCCGGGCAGAGCCTTGATCCATTTCCCAAACCTGTCTGTTTTCATAATGGCAAAGTTAAACATTATCGCCGTAATGACAAAAAAATTAAAAATAAGCCAACGGATGACCGAACAAAGCCTTTTACTATGTGTTATCTTTTCATAACAAGCGATTTTCAATTGCATATTTATGAGAATTAAACAATAACAATACTTTTGGTCTAACAAAAACTTACAGAAATGAAAAAGAATGTGCTTTGCTCGTTCGCTGCATGCAGCGCAATGCTTTTACCCGGAATTACTGCTAATGCACAGGAAACAGTCGTGATGGAAGAATCTGTGATTGAAACTGAAGTTCCTTGCAAAACTCAGTATTATTCTACATCGAGAGATAACTGGTTTATCCAGGTTGGCGCAGGCGTCGCATCGCCATTTGTCGAAAATGCCGGTGGCGGACACGGCCACTTTACTGCCAACTATAACTTTGCATTCGGCAAATATATCTCGCCATACTTGGCATGGCGCGTAAGCTTCCTCGGGGGCGCCCTCCACAACAAGCCCGGCGTCTATCAGAAGTTCAAATATGCCAATGCTAACGTTGACTTTATGTGGGATATGTTCAATTCGATGGCCGGGGTCAATACCAAACGTGTGTTCTCTATCGTTCCGTTCGTCGGTCTTGGAGGAACATTCGGATGGGACTATCGTCCTGACGGAACAATAATGGGCAATGACGGCAAACCTAAAGGCAATGTATGGGCTCTTCCCGTATCTGCAGGTATCCAGTTCAATTTCCGTCTCTGTAAATATGTCGACTTCTTCCTCGAGGGTCGCGGACAATTCTATGGCGACAATCTTAATAATATCCCCGGTGGACGTCCTATTGACATCAACCTTACTGCAACCGGCGGCTTTATTTTCAAGATCGGTGGTGATGACTTCAAGTCTTACAATCCATGCGACTATCTTGGCTATATAAGCAATCTTAACAATCAGGTCAACGATCTTCGCGGCGCTCTCGCAACAACAAGTGCAGCTCTCGCAGCTGCCGAAGCTCAGCTTCCTTGCCCCGAAGTTCAGGAGACAGTCGTAGTTCAGGAAACTGCTCCTCTGATGTCGACAGTTCGCTTTACTCTCAATTCGGCCCGCATCAGCGATATGGAAATGGTCAACATCTACAATACAGCCGAATATCTGAAGGCTAACCCCGATCAGAAAGTTGTTATCGCAGGCTATGCTGACAAAGACACCGGTTCAAGCGCATATAACATGAGCCTTTCGAAACGCCGCGCTGAAGCTGTCAAGAAAGCTCTTGTCGAGAAATACGGTATCTCTGCCGACCGTCTCACCATCCAGGCTCAGGGCAGCGACAGCCAGCCTTACGATGTGAACAACTGGAACCGTATCGTGATCTTCTCTGTTGCCGAATAACGAAACTCTTTTCTCTACCCCATAACTCAAATATTGTGATGACAGAGGCCGCGACGTGAGTCTGCGGCCTCTGTTGTGTTTATATATTTTGACTTCTCGCGATTATTGTATATATTTGTAGCATAAATAAACTATTAAAATATAAGACGACAGTATATGAAAAGTATGTTCAAGACAGCGTTTGCGGCGATGGCAGCAGTGTCATGTGTTTTCGGAGCCAGTGCCGGCGATCCATATAAAGTGCGAGTCCAGTTCACGGATGATCAGGAAGGTGTTATGGTCTATATGGTCAATTTCGACACCAAGGAGAAGATAGACTCAACCGTTGTGTCTCAGAAAGTGGCATTGTTCAAAGGTGAGATCGACGAGCCTGTGCTTGCACGTATTATGCATGACGGTCAGCCCGCAGGCACCTTTGTCCTTGAGTCCGGTTCGATAGTCGTCGATCCGACCAAACGTAAGGTATTTGGCAGTATGCTCAATGATCAGCTTCAGGATTTTAATGATAAGGCGGCTGACCTTAGTGAACGATACAGTAAAACCGAAGACGATTCGTTGCGTTCACGCATTTATGATGAGTTTATGACTCTCGCGGAGTCTGTGATGACTGATAATATTGATAATCCTATAGGTTACTATCTTTTTGTAGATAAGGCTTCATCAATGGATGCCACGGAGTTTGCTTCATGGCTCGCACGTTATCCCGATCTGGCTCGTTACCAAAGGGTGAGCCGGATAAGTGAGGCTTTGGCTAAAAAATCAGCTACATCTCCCGGTAAGATGTTTACCGACTTCGAAGTTACATATAACGGCAAGACCAGCCGCTTGAGTGACTATGTCGGAAAAGGTAAATATGTTCTTGCCGACTACTGGGCAAGCTGGTGCGGTCCCTGCTTACGCCAGATCCCGGTGATCAAGGAATTGCTAGCTGAGTTTGGCGACAAAGGACTTGAAGTTCTTGGTGTCGCCGTTTGGGATGAACCCGAAAATACAGCCAAAGCGATCGAATCTCATGGAATTACATGGCCGTGTATTATCAATGCTCAGACAATCCCGACCGATATTTACGGCATAAACGGCATTCCCTGTATTATCCTTTACGGTCCCGACGGTACAATCCTTAGCCGAGACAAGCAGGGCGATGATCTTAAGGCCGACGTACGCGCAGCCTTTGCCGGTACTCTGAAAGTCGACTGATCCGGTTTTATCAGATGCAGCCTTTTCTCAAATGGGCCGGAGGCAAGGATAAGGAGCTGAGATACATTATCCCTGCGCTTCCACAGACATACAATGATTTTTACGAGCCTTTTGTAGGTGGTGGCTCTGTGTTCGCCGCTCTTGAAGCCCGTCACTATTATATCAATGATTTCTCGTCGGAACTCATTCAGCTGTATCAGTCAATCGCCTGGGGCGATAATCGCTTTTATGAGTATGCCCGCTTGATTGACACGGCCTGGATCAATGCCGACCGTTTTTTTGACAGAGCCGGACATCTTCATGATTTTTTTCTCGAGTATCGTCATGATGGATTGTCGAAAGCTGATTTTTTGACTGAAATCGGCGTCTTTTGTCAGCAAAATCTTGATGCTATTGACAGGATAGTCGATCAGCGGATTGCTTTTGTTCCGGATACTTTACGAGCTGAGATCATAGACAATCTGCGGCGTAAACTCGCGCGCATGAAAGAACTTGAAATCAGAAAAGGTGTCGAACTTTCTGATTTTGATGTCTACGAAAATATCCGCACAGCCATCAAGAGCGCCGTCTATATGTATTTTCGTTCGCTATATAACAACCGTCAGCTTATTGCCGATCATCAGGCTCTCGGAACGGCATTATTTCTCTTCATTCGTAACTTCTGTTATAGTGGCATGTTCCGTTATAATGCTTTAGGCGATTTCAATGTCCCTTATGGAGGTATGGCTTATAATAATAAGATTCTTGGCCGCAAACTCGACTATTATGCCTCTGACGAGGTCGCGCGACGTATGGATGTTACGACTGTCGAAAATCTCGATTTCGAGGATTTTCTCATGCGTCATAATCCGACAGCAGACGATTTCGTGTTTCTTGATCCTCCTTATGACACTGAATTCAGCACATATGCTCAAAATGAGTTCAACCGAGCCGACCATCTGCGCCTGGCCAATTATCTTGTCAACCATTGTAACGCCCGATGGATGCTTGTAATTAAAAATACAGATTATATTTTTCATCTTTACAATCATCCTCATATCAATATCCATCCATTTGATAAAACATATCAGGTCAGCTTCATGAACCGCAATGACCGTTCGGCAGAGCACCTGATTATTACAAACTATTAAATTTATAACTATGAAAAAACTGACTGAAGGAGATCTGGTTATACCTGTCCTCGCTTTTCTTAAAGCCAATGGCGGATCTGCGACAATAGCGCAGATAGTCAAACACATTCGCGAAACATATCCTCTGTCGCCTATTGACCTGCAGCCTTCGGCCACGCGCCCCGGCGAATTGATTTTTGAGCAACAGATACGCAATCTTCGTAGTCATGACAAACTCGCAAAACTCGGTCTTGCCGAAAACATTTCAGGAGGATTCCGCTTGTTGCCGGGCGTGTCCGATATGCTTGACGGCGGAAACGCAGACTGGATATTTGATATCGTTGAGTCTCAGCCCACGCAGACTGTCCGCAAATTCGTCGACAGTATTGATAAGCGCAAACACGTGATCAGTCTTGACGAAAACGCCACAGAAGGTGTGGCGATGACTGCTCGGGAAGCCACGCGTCGCACGCGTTCGTCTCGTCTGCGTCAGGCTGCGATTGATCATTTCACTCATGAGGGTGTCATAGCTTGTCATTGTTGCGGCATGACTTTCGAGTCCTTTTATGGTCCTGCCTACGGGTCGTCATGTATCGAGATCCATCACAAGAAACCGATCTATACATACGACGACAGTGACATCAACAAAACTATTGCCGAGGCTCTCGAAAATGTGATCCCTGTTTGTCCTAACTGTCATCGGGTCATCCATCGTCAGAAACTCTTCTCCGATGCCAAAATAGCTGCTTTCAAGTCTTATCTCCAAAAACAAAAAGGCAAATAGACAGCACTGCAATTCTTAAAAGATAGGTTTTGCTTGAATTATAAATCTTTACTATTGGATATATTAGATTCAATTACTAATTTTGTGGAGTAATAGTCGCGTATTTGTCGTGGCTTGACATAGTTTGAAAGCGTTTATCCGCGCTCGTTCTTGAACAATCGAAATTCTCGCACAATTTCATTTAGAAGTCAAGAATAAAGCAACGGTAGATGCCCTTAATATGTATTCTTGTTCGGATGATTCTGTAGGACCATCCGTTATGGTTGCATATAGGCGTGGGCTTCTGCGTTGCCGTCTGACTTCTAAAGGGCAATGCGAGAAGCCTCGATTGATCGGATGGCAACAGATACAGGTTCCCGCGCTTTCTTTTTGTAATATTACCGCTGACGAGGGGGATCCGGAGGCATGAAAATTTTGTCGCCATGAGACAACCGGTGTTGAAACTTCTGCTTATTGTATTTTGTCTGTTACAGACGAGTTGCGCTACAATGACTCGGTGGTTCGATTCTTCTGAGAAGAATCAACGAATGAACACAGTGTATATTGATTCTAAAACTAAAGGTCTGCCTGTGTATTACACTGAGGACGGGATAGAACGCTTTGTCGGTCTTACTCCATGCAAACTTTATTCCGACAAGGCTAAGATTAAATATGTTACGGTTAAAAACGGGGATATTTATCAGACAATTGCTTTAAAAAGAAAAGATCGCGGAAGCATATACTGGAATTTCTTTCCGATGCATACCTTCATTTGGGGATATTTTGTCGATAAGGGAACAGGCCGTTCGAGAATTTACGGTCAAAAGGAGTATTTTATTGATTTGTGATTTTTTTTAATACTTTGATTATGAGAAGTGTCGTTTTGCTGGTGCTTGCGTTCGTGCCTTTCCTGAATCTAACAGCACAACGTATTCAGAAGTGTCAGAACGGAATGTATGGCCTTGCGGTTTCAAAAAACAATGGTGATGTAAAATGGGTCGCAAAACCTAAATATACTGATATAAATAATAACGGCAACGGTTCTTTCGCCGTGCGTGATAAATCCGGTCGGTGGGGCGTAGTTACTTCTGCCGGAAAGGAAGTGGTTCCATGTAAATATGAATCGATAGTCAGGGCTAACGAAGCATATCGATATTATCTTAATCCGTCTGCTAAAAATTATGCGTCCAATATTACAGAAGAGAAGAGTGATGTTTTGTTTCCGGATTTCACTTTGACACGCGACTATACCGGTTATATTAAGTCATATGTTGAGGCGAAAGTAAACGCATGGCAAAAGAAAGGTGAATTTGAAAAGACAGCTGATTATCAGAAGCGCGTTACAGAGTATTCGAGAAAAGCCATGATCGAAAAGTACACGGCTGAAGCATGTGAGGAATGCCTGAAAAAAGCACAGAACAAGGAACTCCGTATGGCTCTTAAGGAATATGATGCGGATAATGAGACGTTTTTAGTCAATACGAGCATCGGTCAATTTGTGTTGCCTGTAAGTATTGACAAGGCTCCTCAGTTTAAAAAAGATTGGCCGAGGATAGCCAGTGAGAATACATATGATATTGTCGACGGCAGAATAATACTTCGTAGCGCAGTTTTTTCTATGAACGGCAAGGTGCGTGCGGTTTATGATGATCAGAATCATGCGCTGTATGCCCAGGCTAATATCCGATATAATTTTGATCCGATTGAAGTTCCTTTAACAGGGGATCGCCCGGCAGGTCAGCCGGTGATCTCCAGCAATCTGATTGAGGTCGGCAAATCGGATATCGATGTTGATATACCGTCCGTGGCAAGTAATAGAAATAATACTTTTGCCCTGATTTTTTCAAATGAGAATTATCGAGAGGAAGTTCCGGTCAAATATGCAATCAATGACGGATCGTCGGTCGAAAAATATTTTAATCTGACTCTTGGCATTCCGGCTAAAAATATCCATTTTATCAAAGATGCTACAAAAAACGACATGATACGTGAAATTGATTGGCTGAAAGATGTTGCAAAGGCATATGACAACAATATTGATCTGTTGGTTTATTATGCCGGACACGGTTCTCCTGATGAGTCGGATGGCTCGGCATATCTTGTGCCTGTTGACGGTGTTGCGACCAATACCAAGACTCTCTTCCCATTGTCTGATTTTTATACCGAGTTGGGCGGAATTTCGTCTAAAAGAGCTCTTGTCTTTTTAGACGCATGTTTCAGCGGTGCGACCAGAGGCAGCGGTATGCTTGCTGCGGCAAGAGGTATTGCTATCAAAGCAAAACAGACTTCTCCGCAGGATAATATGGTAGTTATGACTGCGGCAACAGGTGATGAGACGGCTTGGCCATATGAAGAGAAAGGTCATGGTTTGTTCACTTACTTTCTGTTGAAAGAGCTTCAGTCGACTCGTGGTGACGTTACTCTGAAACGTCTGACAGATTATGTTATTGAAGAGGTGTCGCGCCATTCAGTCGTCGTTAATTCTAAAAAACAGACTCCGACAGTCAGCGTTTCATCCGCGCTCTCCGACTCATGGACAGAAATTAAATTGAAATAAGTTCTTAATCTACACCCGTCTTCTGATCTGCGGACTTTAGCAGACGGTCGCGTTCGATTCTGACTTTCTGACCACCGCCAAAGGCGTACGACAGATCAATACCGAAAGCTCTTCCGGTCATATAATTGTTTTGCTCTCTGAGCATAGTCGGAAGTGCAGTCACCACTTTGCTGTGATTGTACTTGGTGAAAGGAGAGTTTGCTGTAATTGAGATATTAAGTTTTCCCGATAGGAAACTTTTGCTTGCATAGAATGAATAAAGTGTCAGTACAGAGCGTGAACTCCACGGGTTCGGAAGATTTTTATAGTAACCATATCTGCATCCTATCCTGAAGTGATTTGGCAGATAGAAATCAACTCTCGGAGTAATTCTGCAGGTCAGATCATTTTGCCTAAGCTGTGGCGCTACGCTACGCAGCCATCTTTTGCCGATACTCCCGTCCAGAGTCAGTTTAATACAGTTCAACGGTTCATAGTTCAGATACAGGGAGGCTTCAGCCTGATCCGCATCTCCGAAGTTGGAGAAAGTATATATCATTTTATCAATCTCTGTATGATAATCAGAAAGAATGACATCGGTCATGTGGGTATATTGAATTGAAGCGGCAATCGTAAGATTTCTTATCGCAGTCTGATACCATGTAAGTGCAAACTGATGGTTGTATTGAGCTCTGAGATCGGGATTGCCGCGATTGACGGAATGATCGTTAGAAGAACTTTCAAACGGATTGAACATGTCTATTCCCGGTCTGTTGAGGTCGGTAGAGTAGTCAAGATACAGTGAGTTATAGTTATCCGGGCGCCAGAAAACAGATGCCGAAGGGAGAAAATAGAATCTGTCTCTTTTGTAATCGAGGGTATGGTTTTGGGGTAAATGCATAGAGAAATGATCATAGTTGCTTTTTGCCGAAGCCATACAATAGACATTTCCTAACCAACCGGAATAGGTGATATTAAATGCTGCTATATTGTTAGTATATCGCATGTCATTTCCCGGCTGTTCCTGAACATTCCGGTAGGAATAGGATGATTCGGTATGTCCTTTACGGTATGTATCACTTGCCGTTAATCTTACTGTGTGGTTTAATGACGGGCGGAACAGATATGAGAACAATCCTGTATACGCGTCCAGACCGCCGTCGGTACGTTGTTTGAATTCAGGGTATTCCGTGTCACCTGATTTTCTGTTTTGCATCAGATGCCTTCTGTCAGGATTGTATGTATAGTGATAGCCGACGGTTATTCTCTCTGTCTGGGTGTCATCTTTGAAATAATTACGGTAAATCAGATTGGCTTCCGCTGTGCCTGAAGTGTATTTCGAAAGATTGCTGATGAATGTGTCATAAGTTCCTGTGACAGGAAATAATTCAGACTGAACGTTGTTGTCGGTTAAATTTGTCTGTAATATTTGTCCGTGAGCGTCTGCATAAAAAGTGTTGAGGGTGTCAATTTCCCATTTGAGCATGGCCCGGACGGTGTGACTGTGCCAGTTCCCGTCACCTGTACCATCATTTCTCCAAATATGAGTGGTTTCGTCGCTTTTGTCCTTCTCGATATAGGTCATATCAAAAGGCTGATGTCTCTGACCGCTCAGATTATAGGTGTAGTTTATGGCCGCATCAACTTTGTTTTTTCTGATCATACCCATTACGGAACTGTTAGCCGTAGGCTGTGTATTTACGCCGCCGGCGAGATTGAACACATATCCATTCAGAACAGGCTGTTTCAATACTATATTCAGAATATACCGTTGTGCATCCGCTCCGAATCTGTTGTCGGGATGCGTGATCACTTCGATTTTAGAGATCGACGAAGCAGGCAGAGATTCAAGAAAGACTTTCGGCGAAGTCTGCGCCATTTCGTAAGGACGGTCGTTGAGATACAGGCTGAAAGAAGAGGAACCACTGACAGAAATAGTTCCGTTGGCGTCTATATTCACAAGTGGAACATATGATAACGCTTGGAGCGTGTTTTCATTCTGAGCCCGCAGGTTTGCCGCCATATTGTAGCTTATTCCTGCGTCTGTCTGGTTAATCAGTCTACCTACCACAGCCACTTCATGTAACTCAATGGCTCCGGGCGTCAGAGCTACGGTTACAAGACTATCCGGAACTGATGAAATATTTATATCTTTTTCATTCATCCCAAAACCGCTGACTTTGAGTTTCAGAGGCAAAGAGCGCGGTGTAAAAGAGTATGAGCCGTCTTCATCTGCCATGCCCCCGGTTATTGTATCAGCATATTCCACTGCGATTGTCGCAAATGGAATTGGTTCTAAGGTTGTATCCTCAATTATACGGAGGTTGATTTCTTGTGTGCCGCCTGCTGCGGCAGTGATTATAGCTATGGCCAGTGTTATGATACTTTTCATATTTCGTTTAATTAAAATCTGATGCAAAATTACCGTCCCATGCCCATAGCGCTCCGATATAATCATTACTCAAACATTATGGAATTATTACTGAATTATTACTGAGGCTCATTTTATTGATTGTGAAGCGCAACTTACTGGGAATTTTAAGTAATTTTGTTCTATGGCAAAGGATATTAGAATCATTTATATAGTGTCAATCATAACAATAGTCGCCTTTCTGTGCATGCAGTTTTATTGGCTGTACAACCGTTATGAATATTCCATCCGCGAATATCAGGGAACAGTCACCGAGAATGTACAAGAAGCTATGAATGACTATTACCGTTATCGAGACAACCATGTCAGTAAAGAATGGTCAGGCAAAGCCTACAGGAATCTTTCGCAATATTCAATGGGATATCAAACGGATGAAGCCGGGAAACGGCATCATATTGTATCTGTAACCGCCTGGCGCTTCAAACCGTGGCGTGTCCTTGGGGTTGATGCTGATACGCCTCTGTCTGATGCTGAAGTTCAGATGGCATTGCAACTGGTCAGAGAAAGCCGTGGCGGTGAAATTGATTCGGTTTATGTCAGTGAAGCCGCCGATGATTCTCCAAATGAAGCAGCGACATGGAGTGCAGCGGAGGCCGTGGCTGTAGAGTTCAAGAATCCATTTGTAGTATCGGGTATCGACTCTTTGTTGGCAAAGCGAGGAATTGATGCACAAGTGACACTCGCGAATACTGCAAAAATAGAATGGGAGAGGACTATAAAAATCAATTCTTCGATTTTCAATCCGACAGTCACAATAATTATTCCATATTCCCCTCTTGAGAAAAAAAGTGTTGAGATAAGATGCGCAGTTCCGGCAAGTCATCTTTTGCATAAAATGTATGGGACCCTCGTTATAGTCGTATTAATCTCCATTTTGCTGATTGTGTGTCTTTTATGGCAATTCAAGATTATATTCCGTCTCGATCGTCTGGATAAAATGCGCAATGATTTTGTCTCCACAATGGTACATGAGTTGAAACGTCCTGTGTCCACATTAAAAATGTGTGTATCCAGTCTTCGCAACCATGAAATGATGGCTGATCCTGAAATTAGGGAAGAAATACTTATTGAGGCCAAAGATGGTCTTGATCTGCTTTCGACATACTTTTCCAAGATGCGGGATCTAACTTTCAATAACAGCGAACAGATTCCGCTGAGTTGCGAGACAATTGTACTGCCGCAATTGATCGACGCAGTCATATGCAAGATGACCATTCCAACGGGGAAGCAAATCACTTTCGATGTCAGGGGGAATGATGATCTCGAAATATTTGCGGACAAGACCCACATCTCCAATGTGTTGATAAACCTTATTGAAAATGCTATAAAATATTCAGGTGAGGCCGTAAAAGTAACCATAAGCGCAACAAAAAATAGTAACGGGTCTGTTTCGATATGTGTAGGGGATAACGGCAACGGTATTCCTCAAGCCGACCTTGGCAAAATATTCTCAAGGTACTACAGAGGAAGCGCGGCGAGTACAGATATCCCCGGTCTGGGCCTCGGACTGGCATATGTAAAATTGTTGGTCGAGGCACATGGTGGCACCATTTCGGTAAACAGTAAAACCAATGGGGTACAGAAAGGCACTCAGTTTTTAATCAATATTCCGCAATGACAAAGAAATTCAAAATACTTTTGGTTGACGATGATGTAAAAAGTTCAATGCTGCTTAAGCGGTTTATTGAAACGGAAGGGTATGAGGTGCATTTTGCGCCGGACGGTCTGACGGGACTCGAAATGTATCGGAAAATATCTCCCGACCTGATTCTGCTGGATATTAATATGCCGGGAATGAACGGTTTTGAAATGGCACAAACTATCCGAAGCACAGACAAACACGTAATTATTTTTTTTCTCACAGACCGCACGGAAAAGGCCGACAGACTTTTTGGATTCTCGCTTAAGGGCAATGACTACATCCCTAAGCCTTTCTATCCCGAGGAACTTATAGCCAAAATCAACGAGCGCTTTGAATCGGAGATGCTTAATGTTGATAAAGAATATCGACTTGGAGCGACCCTTTTTCAGCCAAACCTGTCGGCAATCACATACAACGGTGAATCACATTCTATTACAGTACGTCAAAGTGAAATACTGACATTACTCGCCGAAAATACTGGATGTGTAGTCGATCGCAACTATATTCTGCAACAGATCTGGGGAGATGTCAGTTATTCAAATTCACTTGCTCTAAACGTACAGATTACCTATCTGCGGCGACTCCTCTTCGATCCGTCTCTTTCAATCATAAACATCAAAAAGAAAGGTTATATTCTTCAGATAAAACAGTAAAGGTATTATTTCCGATCACTAAAGTTCAGCGGACAATAATAGTTAAAAACAACCCTCAGTCAGGGAGCTGAAATAGGTCACCTGACTGAGGGTTAATAATATTATGTGAAGAAATATTTTTTACTTCTTGCTGTCGATTTCGCGAAGGAGTTCTTCGACTGCAGTACGCAGCTGGGCGTCTTCTCCACGGACAACAGTCGCCGGATCATTGGCAACTTTTATGTCCGGCTCAAGCTGTTGGTTCTCGAGGAATGATCCGTCGGCAAGACGATAGCCTACGACAGGAATACCGAAAATCAGTGACGGATCCTGCATCGTCACCCAGTTGACTGATGTCATGGTTCCGGGCACTGGCATGCCGACAAGTTTTCCGAGTCCCTGATGGCTGTATACCCAGGGTGTGCCGTGAGCATTGGAATAGCAGGCTTCGCTCATGACCATTATCGACGGTTTGTTCCATCGGCGTGACGGCATGTCGCAGGTCTTGTCGCCGCGTATTTCCTGAGTGAAGTATTTGTTTCCGCTGAAAAGTATCTCGATATCTTCGTGCAGACGGCCGCCGCCGTTCCAGCGGATGTCGATGACGATGCCTTCCCGGTCGTTATATTTGCCCAGTACGTCAGAATAGACTTTTCGGAATGAATCGTCACCCATTGACTTGATGTGCACGTAGCCAAGACGTCCGCCGCTGAGGCTGTCGACCTGTGCCGCACGTGCCTTGACCCAACGGTCGTAGAGCAGATTGTTCTGAGTGCCGGCAGAGACGGGAAGTACGACTTCTTCAATGATGCGTCCGTCGGCCGGGTTGTAGAATGCGACAAGCGTTTTTTTGCCGATCTTGTTGTTGAGCGCCGAGATATAATCCGAGTTGAATGCGACCGGCTGGCCGTCAATACTGTCTATGATATAGCCGGCACGCAGTTCTGACGATGCGCGGTCGAAAGGTCCCTTCTCGATGACTTCGGCGACTTTAAGACCGTTGCCCTGATAGTTGAGATCGAATATTAGGCCAAGAGCAGCCGTGCGGTCGTCTGACAGAGATGACGAGCGGCCTGAGTAGCGTCCGCCGGTGTGGCTGACATTGAGTTCGCCGAGCCATTCGCTGACCAGTTCGGCAAAATCATAGTTGTTGTTGATATGCGGCAGGAATTTGCGGTATGCTTCTGTCATCATCGGCCAGTCTACGCCGTGCAGATCGGGTGTATAGAAGCGTTCCTTTACTTCACGTGAGATATTGTCGAACAGGAAGTTTCGTTCGGCAGCCGGATCAAGATCCATAGTGGCCTTGGTCGTGATTGCCGTCATCTTGTCTGTCTTCGGGTCGAGCTTTTTCATCGATGAACCGAAGATGAATAAGGTCTTGCCGTCTGACGATGAGTCAAATGATGATCCGTCTACATTACCGACGAGTTTGACTTCGTCTTTGCGGAGACCGATTTTCCAAAGCTGTTTTTTGTCCGGACCTTTGCTGATATAATACAGTGTCTCGCCGTCGTCCGTGATGATGTATGATGAGAGATCGGACGACATGGGGGTGAGACGCATCACACGATCCTCTATCCCGTCAAGTTCTACATTGATTGTCTTGACGTCGGCATCTTTTTCCTTGTCATCCTTTCCGGCATCTTTCTTTGTGCCTTTACCTGAGTCTTTTTTGTCTGAGGTTTTCTTGTTTTTCTTGTCAAGATCTTTTACTATGGCGTAGTCTTCCGGCGACAGTCTGAAACGGTCATAAGAGTCGCGGTTGAGGAATACGATCATGACATCCATTTCCGACCCCCACGAGGCGTGGTTGCGCATTCCGTAACGCTCTGACGCGAATATCAGTGCGTTGCCGTCCATCGCCCATCGCGGTGCCTGATCAAAGTATCCGCTGTTTGTAAGATTGGTCATCGAACCGTCCTCGACATTGATGATCGCTATGTCGTAATACGGATCATGCATTCTGTCGACGATTTCCAGGGCGATCCAACGCGAATCGGGTGACCATGTGTAGCTGAAGCCTCCGCCGCGCTGGCGATGGGTTGAGCCGTCGGTCAGTTCTGTTACTTTGCCTGTTGCCATGTCCATGACAGCGAGTTTGGTGCGGTCGAGGATAAACGCGAGCTTTTTGCCGTCGGGCGAGAGTTCGGCCATCATGCGCTCATGTTTGTCGGGCTTGAAGAGCGGCTCTTCCTTTATCAGAGTCGCATTGGCGAAATTAGGTTCGTCGCCTTCCCTGGCAATGGTCGCCCGGTAGATGTTGAATTTGCCGTCGCGCTCCGACGTGTAGATCAGAGCTTTTGAATCCGGCGACCACGATACTGAGCCTTCTGCTTCAGGTGTCGAGGTGATCTGCTTGGTCGTCGGATATTCTACAGAAGTGACAAATACGTTGCCACGATATATGAATGCTACAGACTTGCCGTCGGGAGAGGCTACAGCTCCGCGTGCTCCGCTGACATTGAGACGGCGTGTCGGGTTGGTGTCGCTGTCTATAAGGCTTACTGCGACTTTAGAAGGTGTGGAGCCGGCTTTCATTGTGTAAAGTTCTCCGTCATATGTAAAGGCTATAGTCCCGTCGTTTGCGCGCGACAGGAAACGGACAGGGTGGGTGGCGAACGACGTAAGAGCTTTTGCGTTGCCCGGAGCTTCTAATGTCGCTTCATATACGTTGACCGTCGATCCGTTGCGTTCGCTCAGAAACAGAAAGGTTGTTCCCTCTGCCGCCACAGGATTGGTGTCTTCGCCTCCGCGAGCCGTAAGATTGGTATGCCGGCCGCTTTTGGCGTCGTATAGCCATATGTCGCGTGTTACTGACGAAGTATGGTGTTTGCGCCATTCGTCTTCATGACCTTTGACATCCTGATAGATAAAAGATCCGTCCGATCCCGCAACGAAGCTCACAGATCGGGCAGGGGTGGCGAGCAGCTGCGTGAGGGCGCCTCCCGCGGCAGGAACTGAATAAAGTTCGGTCATGCGTGATGTAGGGAACACGGCGCTTTCTGCCGGATCCTGAATTGAGGCAGAGAAAAGCACGCTCTTGCCGTCGGGCGAAAATGACTCGGGAATCTCGGATGCGGAGTTGAAAGTCAGTCTCTCCGGGGCGCCTCCGGCTGCGTCTACGACATAGACGTCAAAGTTGCCCGCCGCGTCGCCGGCGAAAGCCAGACGACGGCTGTCGGGACTCCAGACCGGATTGGCCTCATAGTCCGGGGTGACTGTCACGCGTGTTGCCTGACCGCCTGAAACTGGTACTGTCCGTATATCACCTTTATATGTAAAGGCAATGCGGCTGCCGTCGGGCGAGATTTTTGCGTCGCGCATCCAAAGCGGAGTGACAGCCGAAACGGCCAACGGTGCTAAGAGCGCTAACGGGATAAGAAATTTTTTCATCGGATTGATATGTTTATTTGTTGTTTTGTCTAAGGTCATTTATTCAAATTTACTGTTTTTTTCTGACAAGTAAGATTATTAGGTTGTAATACTGATAAATTTTCAATAATTTTGTAAGCTTACAAATTGATTATATGTCTGTAAAATCACAATTCGGATCGAAAATAGGACTTATTGCCGCAACAGTAGGCTCTGCGATAGGGCTTGGCAATGTATGGCGTTTTCCGGCTGAGACTCAGGCTAATGGTGGCGCGGCGTTTCTATTACTATATATAATATGTGTGTTCATTCTGGGTGTACCTGTGATGTTGGCCGAATTCTCACTGGGTCGTAGTGGCCGTAGTGATGCTGTCGGTGTGTTCCGTCGTTTGTCACCGGGCAAAGCGTGGTGGCTTGTCGGAGCTTTTGCCATACTCGCGTCATACCTTATACTCAGTTATTATATGGTTGTGGCTGGCTGGACTGCCGAATATCTGTGGCAGTCGATTACTGGAAACCTTTATGACACAGGTGCGATTATTGAGAAGAGCGGAGACATTGCGGCCGCTGATGCCATATTTGCCAAGCGTATGGATCAGTATATCTGTTCTGATATTTCTCCGCTGGTTTTTACATATATAGTAATCGCTATCAACATCTTTGTGCTGCTTGGTGGTGTGCAAAAGGGTATCGAACGACTTTCCAATGTCATGATGCCTCTGCTGTTTGTCCTTTTGCTGGCTCTGTGTGCCGTGACCCTCAGTTTGCCCGGAGCCGCCGACGGTCTGAAATTCTTCCTGGCTCCCGACTTTTCGAAAATTGATGCTTCGACGGTTATCAACGCTCTCGGCCAGACATTTTTCTCGCTGTCGCTTGGCATGGGTATATTGATTACCTACGCCTCATATTATCCGGCAGACACACGTCTGACGCGCACATCAGTCATCGTTTCGCTGATGAGTCTGCTTGTGGCGGTTATGATGGGGTTTATCATTTTTCCGGCAGTCACTACTTTTGGCCTTGACCGTCAGCCGCTCGAAGGCGCCACACTCGTATTTGTCACGTTACCCGAAGTTTTTGCAAGAATGCCGGCCTCTGATGTTTGGTCAGTAATTTTCTTCCTCTTGCTTTTTGTCGCAGCGCTGACTTCGACTGTTTCGATCGCCGAAGTCTCCATAGCTTTTATGCAGGACCGCTTTCATATGTCGCGTGTGCGTGCATGTCTTGTCGTAATGATGCCTTTGTTTGTTCTCAGTGCAGTGTGCTCGCTTTCATTCGGATCGCTCAGCGACATAAAGATCATGGGTATGACGATATTTGACTCACTTGATGTCTTCACGACCAATGTCCTTCTGCCTTTGGTGTCAATGGGAGTGTGTGTTTATGTCGGCTGGTTTGCGCCCGGCACTCTGTTGCGTTCGGAACTTACAAACAACGGATCGCTCCGTTCCCGTGTCACAACGGCGGTACTGTTTATCATACGTTATGCGGCTCCGCTGCTTATTGCTGCTATAATGGTTTCTAAATTTATATGACTATGTCGAGGTTCAGACTTACGGCCGGCGAACTCCTTTCTCTTTTAGCTCTTTTGATCGTAATATCGTTCATTGCTGCTGTGCTCCTTATCCGGAGCTGGGGGGCAGATACGGCCATACACCGATCCGCTGACAGTTGCGACAGCCTGACCACTATGATTGAGGTTGCGGAGTCCAACCGCAACGATTCTACCGGGCTACACCATTCTGACAGTAAAAAGAAGGATAGGAAGAAAAATACTCCGGCGCGACGTCTGAATCCGGTAGGACGAAATTATCTTGATGAATCTGCCGATGAATAAGATAATTGATTTCATAAAAAATTATTGGCCGTCGGCTATTACGCTTACCGTAGTGCTCTATGCCACATTGTGCTCAGATCCGCTTGGTGACAGTTCTATGCCCCCCATACCGCATCTCGACAAACTGATCCATGCTGTGATGATGGGAGGTTTGTATGGTGCTATTGTTTTTGACAGGCAGCGTTCCGATCGTTCGTGCAGATTGTCAGCGCATTTCCTCTTGATGCTTGTCGCTTGTGTTGTGGCTTTCAGTGCTCTCGACGAAGTAGCTCAGTATGCCATGGGGCTTGGCCGTTCAGGCGACGAATTGGATTTCGTCGCCGACTGCGTGGGCGTCATTGTCGCTTTTTTCACCGCTCCGGCGGCTGTCAGAAAAGTTTTGGGGGTCTAAAATCCCTTTATAATTATCTTGATATCGTCAATATCGACAAGATGGTTGGCGATAGCGTAGATCGTTAAACCTGCCGGCGAATGGATGTCAAGTTTAGCTACGATATTGCGGCGGTGTGTTGTGGCAGTGTGCACAGATATGCAGAGCCGGTCGGCTATTTCTTTGTTTGACAGTCCAAGGGCTATAAGCCTGACAATTTCTTGTTCTCTTGTGCTTAGGTTGATTGGCTGGCTCTGAGCTACAGACTCATGGCCATTTGTCTTCAGCCTCTCTTCTTCAGATTTTGTTTCAGCCTTCTTTTGGACTAACTCTTTCTCGAGTTCGAGAACTTTTGGCACAAGCAGATGGTCTTCGACCGAGCAATGTGATGCCAGATCATGTTCGCAGTTGATGATGTCAAATAATACGCTGTTGAGCATATCGTGATTATTAGACGGACAGTAGCGTATCAGGATATCTTTGAGTTCCATGAGTTTTGACTCCATGCGCTTGTGATGGGCTGCGAATTCGCGTATGGAGAATTCTGTTTTAAGAGTGCCGTTGATGAGGCTGTCGATATAATTGAAAACTGTCTCATTTTCATATTCCATGTGAACGCGCACTTCTCTGACGTATTCATCAAAGAACTTTATGATGACAAATGCCAGGTCATCACTGCCCGAACAGTCGATCGAACTCAGCAGTTTGCGACGTATGTCCGGCAGAATAAAATCAAGAAAATAGCTGTGCGCGCGGCGTAGATATCCCGTGAGGGCCGAAATATCTATGCATTCCGAAGTCGCCGGGCGATGACTGATATAATTGGCGACCGTAAGGAATGTACTTGTATCGACATGGTTCTCCGTGCATATGTCGCCAACGGTTTTGTCTCCGAAACCAAGCGGAATATTGAAGCGGCTGAGAACCATTAGCAGCGAGCTGTTTGTCCTGATCAGCTCTCGCATTGTGTTGTCGGAAGTGTATGCGCTGTTATTGTCAATCATACCGTTAATGATTTATTTTCCACAGCAAAGTTACGAAAAATTATTTAAAATGATTCTAAATTACGTTTGCTATCTGTGTAATCGCATTTAGTTAGTTCCTCAGTAAAGACTCGCCATCTGCTGATATTAACATTATTAACAATGCTGGTTTAACATTTAACGATTGATCGGAGAGAAAAAATTTTCTAATTTTGTGATTAGAATGCTAACGCCATTGAAAATCTCCATACTGCTGATCTGTTTTTTCGCTGCCAACATTGGTTGCGCATCGGAAAAAATTACAACTGAGTCGCTTATGAAGCAGTTGGATGAAGTTATTGCAAACCGATCGGTTTTTCTTAAACAAAAAGAAGACAGGCTTAATGATTTACATGAGAAATACAGGCAGGCGCTCGACGACAGAGAAAAGTACGATATTATGACGCATCTCTATGGCGAATATCATTCGTTTAATGCCGATTCTGCATATAATATCAGTTTGAGACAGGAAGATCTTGCCAATAAAATCAATGATAAGGTGTTGGTGGCCAATGCAAGGTTGAACAGAGCAAATATTCTTTGTGCCACCGGAATGTACCATGAAGCGCTTGAACTTATTGCAACCATTAAGCTATGTGATCTGCCTGACTACCTGCATCCGTATTATTTCCATATCAAACGCACTGTTTACGGACTTTTGGCCGATTTTGCAGCTTTCGCACCTGATAAGAAATTCTATAGTCAGCTGACAAATATGTACCGTGATTCGATAATGTCCGTCAACGATACAAATTCTTTGGCTCATATGATCACTAAAGCCGATTATCTCAATGTCAGCGGCAAACCCGAGTCTGCGATTGACGTGCTCAATTCATTTATCTCTGAGAATGAATTGACTGAACACGAGAAAGCCATATGCGCGTGGACTCTTTCTGAATCATATGCTAAACTCGGAAACAGAGGCAAACAAAAAGAGCAGCTGCTGATATCTTCGATATCCGACCTCAAATCATCGGTCAGAGAATATCTCTCTTTAAGACAGTTGGCGCTATTATTATACGGAGAGGGCGATTTAAACCGTGCTTATGAATTCATGACCATAGCCGTTGACGACGCCACAAAATGTAATGCCCGTCAAAGAATAGTCGAACTTAATGATTTCTATCCCGAGATCAATGCTATTTATGTCAATAAAGTGCAGAAACAAAAAAGCTCACTTGAACGGACAATCCTGATTATAACCGTATTGTCGTTGGTTTTGCTCGCTATGTTGCTGTATATGCGCAAACAGATGCAACGCATTGCCCGGGCTCGCAAAGAAATTGAAAAGGCTTATGACCAATTAAATGAAGTGACCGATCAGTTGAAGATTTCTAATGAGAATCTAAGTGAGGCCAACAACGCGATTGCCGAGATTTCTGAATTAAAAGAAGTTTATATAGGCAAATATATGGATCAGTGTCTCGGGTATATAGAAAAGCTTGACTCTTACCGTAAGTCGGTCGGCAAATTATTGCAGACAAATAAATTAGATGATTTGAAGAAACTTGTTAAATCGACAGCGCTAATAGATGACGAACGTAAGATATTTTACGATCAGTTCGACAAGACTTTTTTGAGCCTTTTCCCTTCGTTTGTCGAAGACTTTAACAGACTTCTTCTGCCAGAGGAAGCTATTATTCCTAAAAAAGATGGCACTCTGACGACAGAATTACGAATCTTTGCTCTCATAAGGCTGGGTATATCAGATAGCGACAGCATTGCAAATTTTCTACGTTATTCGCTGACGACAATTTATAATTACAGGACTAAGGTCAGGAATAAATCTTTAGGCGACCGTAATAAACTTGAGTCGGAAGTAATGAAAATAGGAAGATCAGGCGGTGGCGAAATAGCCGGCAATAAATAGCGGCTGACTCGGATTTACACCGCTGTTTAGTGTCTAAGATCTGTATAACGGCTTGTTTTTTAGCTGAAACACTTTATAATCGCTACTTAATTTATATGGTATTTTAAATGTAAACAACTAATAATCAGGCATACGACCATCTAAAACCACTACATTTTATTATTATAAGGTTGACACTCCTTATTTCTCGACATACCTTTGCAAAAGTTAATCACTTACCAAATCTAATTATCACAATCAAATGACCAAAAGTAACAGTAAACTTAGATCTCTGTTTCTGATGTTATTGTCCGGAGGCGGCATATTATTTATGTCGGCTCAGCAGATTAACATAAGCGGAACAGTGACTGATCTGACAGGCGACCCCCTTATTGGGGTGAGCGTGACTGTGCCGGGCGCTAAAGTCGGCACTGCGACTGACATTGACGGTAAATACAACCTCCAGGCCGATGCTAAGGGCAAATTAAAATTTACTTATGTCGGCTATGAGTCTGTCGAAACAGACATCAAAGGACGCACAATCATCGATGTCGAAATGAAAGAAAATGCCGAATTGTTGAACGAAGTTGTCGTAATCGGTTATGGAACGATGGACAAAAAAGAACTTACTTCGGCGATATCACATGTCGGTGAAAAAGACTTTCTGACCGTCAGTTCGCTCGATCCTTCAATGATGATCCAGGGTAAGGTGCCGGGTGTGTCTATTACTAACACAGGCGCCGGTGACCCGAACAATCAGGCGAGCATACAGATACGTGGCGTCTCGTCGCGTTCGGCAGGACTCGGACCGCTGATTGTGATTGACGGTGTGCCTGGCGGCAATCTTACCAATATCAATCAGAACGATATCGCATCCTTTGACATTCTGAAAGACGGTGCGGCTTCCGCTATCTATGGCACACGCGGTTCCAACGGTGTGATTCTCGTTACGACAAAGAAAGGAAGCAAAGACGGCACTACTCATACGTCATATTCAGGCACATTCGCTTGGGATAAAATTAAGAAAGAACTTGATATGATGAGTGCGCAGGATTACCGTGAGGTGCGGCTCGGATGGGGTGACCGCGGTGTTAATCTTGGCGGAAATCTTGACTGGCTGGATGCGGTGTCGCGCACCGGCTTTACGATGCAGCATACACTTACTGTCAGCGGTGGCAACGAGCGCAGCAATTACCGCGTTAGTGCCGATTATCGCGATGCAAACGGCATCGACCTTCGGTCAAACCGTGAGGAATATGGCGCGCGTGCGTCTGTGATGCATACAACCAAAGGCGGATTGTTCACAATCAGCATGAATGTTGCCCCCCGTATTATCTATCGTGATAATGCCGACTGGAGTGTGTTCAAGGACGCTTTGGAAGCAAATCCCACAACCCCGCTGATGAACCCTGAAAATCAGAGCCAGTACTATAATTTCTATGGTCAGGTTGCCGGCAGTAATCCCGTCGAGCGCCAGAAACTCGAAAAAGATCACGCCGATACAAAGCTTCTCGACTGGGACGGAACGATAAAACTGAACCTTCTTCCTTTACTCGCTCCCGGAGGAGACAGCAGACACAATCTTTCGACTCAGATTATGTTTGCCGACCATCAGTACAGCAACAATAATTCTTGGTTCCGACCTTCGATAAGCACGGAGTGTGTCAACAATGGTCACGAAGGCGAAGCCAGCCGCAGCTATTCGAAAGACCGTCAGTATATACTTGAATGGCTGACTAACTACAGTGCGCGTTTTGCCGAAAAACATAATCTGAAAGCCATGGTCGGTTACTCCTACCAGTATTCTCAATACTCCGGCTTCAGCGCTTCTAACAAAGATTTTCCCAACGATGGTCTGGGCGCTGATAATATCGGTTCGGGCGAATGGGCGAAAGAAGAGGGCGAAGTGATGATGAGCAGCTATAAGAATGATGCCAAGCTCATCTCTTTCTTCGGTCGTGTCAGCTATGATTATGACGGGAAATATCTGTTCACGGCTTCTCTGCGTCATGAAGGTTCGTCAAAATTCGGTAAAAACCACAAATGGGGTAATTTCCCCGCCGTTTCTGCAGGTTGGCGTATATCTCAGGAAGAGTTTATGAAAGAGATATCGTGGATCAACGACCTTAAAATCCGTGCCGACTATGGCGAGACCGGCAACCAGGACTTCGGCAGCTATCTGTCGATCAACACAATGGGCGGCTTCGGCTACTATTATTACAATGGTAAGTATTTCCAGGTTTGGGGCCCCGGCAAAAATGTCAATCCCGATCTTAGATGGGAAAAAGGTAAAAACTGGAATGTCGGACTCGACTTCTCTGTCCTGAACAATCGCATCTACGGTTCGCTTAACTATTTCAACCGCCGCCAGCAGGATCTTCTTGGTAACTACAAAGTGCCCGTTCCCCCGAACATTCATGACGAGACTTTTGTCAACGTCGGCACAATGAAGAATACCGGCTTTGAGTTCGACCTCAGTTTCAATGCTGTGGATACAAAAGATTTCTCCTATAATTTCAATGTTATCGGCACTGCCATGAGCAACAAGTTTGTCGACTTCAGCAACTCGGAGTATGTCGGACAGGACTACTACAACGTCTGCGGCACCGGCGACCCATATCCTTACTATAATCTTCAGCGCATTGAGAAAGGTAAGTCTCTTGGCAATTTCTATATGTGGCGTTATGCAGGCGTGTCATCGGCGGGCGAATGGCTTGTTTACGACAAGGACGGAGACATAATCCGTGCTTCGCAGGCTACCGATGAAGACCGTCAGATCGTTGGAAACGGCATGCCGAAATTCACTATGTCGACAAGCCATAATTTCCGTTACCGCAACTTCGATTTGTCGTTGTTCTTCAGAGGTGCCTTCGGTTTCGATATCTTCAATATCCACGACTTCTATTACGGCACACGCAACTTCACCGGCAATGTGCTAAAGAAGGCCTACGGCAAGAACTTCGACATCTCGCCAAACACCACAACCGTTGTCACCGACTATTTCCTCGAAAAGGGCGACTATTTAAAGCTCGACATGATAACGCTCGGCTATACTCTCAATCTTCCCGGTTGTAGGTTCCTTGATCGTGTAAGGGTTTATGGCACAGTTAAGAATGTGTTTACCATCACTCGCTTCAGCGGTATAGATCCATCAAATTATCAGGTCAACGGACTCGAGCCTGGCGCACAGGGTTCACGGACTTATTATCCGTCTACACGACAGTTCATTGCAGGCCTGCAGATTGATTTCTAATAACCATTAAAACTCGGAAAATGAAATTCATAGACAAAATAACGGCTGTCGCGTTGTCGGTAATGACTTTGGGCAGCTGCACCGACCTGAATGAAACACTTTATGATCAGGTAGGTTCGGAAAACTACTATAATACGAAAATGGACGTGATCCGTGCTACATTCCGACCATTCGAGCACGCCTTCTGGAGCATCGGTAGCCGTCATGTCCTCAACGAACTGACTGCCGATCAGCTCATCACGCCGACACGCGACGGATGGTGGTATGACGGCGGTAAATGGGAGCGCCTGCATTACCATACATGGACTGTCGACGATCTCGGAGAGGCGCAGACCGAATGGAACGGTTGCTTTCAGGGCATTATGCAGTGTAATCTCGTCATCGAGGATCTGAGCCGTTTCACTCCCGAACGTTTCGGCTTCACTCAGCCCGAGTTCGATAATCTGAAAGCGCAGTGCCGCACATTGCGCGCTTGGTTCTATATCCGCTTGCTTGATGCGTTCCGCAACGTGCCTTTGGTAACGACTTATAGTGACAAGCCGCAGACTCCTCAGGTAGAGCCAGCCAAAGTATTTAACTTTATCGAAAGCGAACTCAACGAATGTAAGGATCTCCTTATCAAGAAAACCGGTCTTGGCACCAATGCTCCCATCCAGGGACAGTGGACGCAGGCTGCCGCTGCTTCATTGCTCGTCCGTCTTTATCTCAACGCTGAAGTATATATCGGTGAACCGCGTTACACAGAATGTGCCGAAGTCGCCGAAGCGATCATTCGCGGTGACTATGGCGATTATGAGATTGCTGACCGGTGGGATGCGGCTTTCGACTGGGACAATGACAAATGCGATGAGGTGATATTCGGTTTCCCCGCCTCAAAAGGCTATACTCACTGGCATTATCATGACGACATGTATGCCTGGACTGTCCCCGCAAAGGCTGCCGTTTTCTTTGACGACACAAAGTCCGGAGTCGGTCATAACACAAAATATGCGGCGTCCCCGAGCTATGATCTGAACGGTCAGCTCTATGACTTCGAACTCGGCATGCCCATACAGAATTTCCGAAAATATCCCGGCGACGAACGCATGAAGTTCTACCGTAATCTTGGCGACTGCAGACGCGAAGGATTGTTCCTCTTCGGTTATCTTGAATATGCCGACAGCGAGACCGGTCAGACAAAAAAACTTCGTGCGCCTGAGCAGCCATACGATCTTTATCTCCGCGACGCCGTAGGTAATTTCCAGGGCATGGCTCCTGACAAATGGCCCTCTGACAAGACAAGTAAACTCAGCAGCGGTGACCATAACTCGGGATGGCATTTCGTGAAGTATCCGTTCTATTCTGACAACGAAGCGAATCAGCTCGAAAGCGACTACACCGAAATCCGCTTGCCTGAAATCATCTATTCGCTCGCCGAATGCAAGATGCGCGCCGGAGACCGTTCGGAAGCCGCAAAACTCCTGAACTCTGTACGTCGGCGCAATTATCCGGCAGAAAACTACGACGATGTGCTTTATTCTCCCGAAGGTAACGTGCGCTTCGACGAAAACGAAATGCTCGCAGAATGGGGACGAGAGTTCTTTGCTGAGAGCCGCAGGCGCATCGACCTGATCCGTTTCGGAAAATTCAACACCGGCAAATGGTGGGACAAAACTCCCGATCCTGACAATCATACGGCAATTTTCCCCATCACACGCACTATCCTAAACTCCAATTCAATTCTCGTTCAGAACCCGGGATACAGCAGATAACGATAAATAAAACACAGTCATGAAATTTAAAAATATATTCACGATATTTTCCGCCCTGTGCGCGTCGCTGCTGCTGACGTGTTGCGAAGGCGAGAAAGATCTCATCATCATCGAAGGCAATCTGCCGATAAAGACATCAACACTTTTCCTTGTCGGTGATGCTACACCCAACGGCTGGAGCATCGACAACCCGACTCCAATGACTGCTTCCGACGACGATCCGCTCGTTTTCTCTTGGGAAGGCCAGTTAAACCCCGGCGAAATGAAGCTCTGTCTCACCAAAGGAAGTTGGGACGCGCCGTTTATTCGCCCGCTTGTCGCAGGCGACAAGATTGGACGTGACGGTATTGCCGATGCTTTGTTCGACATGCATGCCGGTGATCCTGACAACAAATGGAAAGTAGCCGACAAAGGCATCTACAGCCTGACATTCGATCTGCGTAACTGGATTATGAGCGCTAAGTTTGTCCGCGAAGCTGATGCGCCGGAGATCATACCTGTTCAGACCGAGAACTTGTATATCGTCGGCAGTGCTACTCCTAACGGATGGAATATCGACGAACCTACGGCTCTTGAAAAGAAATCTGACTATATCTTCGTCTATGAAGGCCCGCTCGACGCAGGTGAGATGAAAGCCTGCACGACAACCGGCAGCTGGGATGTCGAATTTGTCCGTCCCTCTTACGACGGCTGCAAGATCAACAGTTCCGGCGCAGAAGCCGCAGATTTTGTCTTTACAGCTGCTCCTGATTACAAGTGGGTGGTAGACGAACCGGGCATATATCGTCTCACATTCGATCTTGAACACTTCACTATAGCTGCCGAATATACCGGATCATTCACGCCGACGCCTAAACTCTATATGATAGGCGAGGCGACCGAAGGCGGATGGAGCTGGGATGACGCTATAGTCATTGAAGCCTCTGAAGGTAATGACGGACTGTTCGTATGGGAAGGCGAACTCGGCCGCGGTTCGTTGAAAGCAAGCAGCGTCAAGGATTTCGAAGCTGCCTTCTACCGTCCGGCGGTCGCTGACTGTGAGATTTCTTCTGAAGGCGTAGCTTCTCATGAGATGGTTCTCACTGAGGGACCCGATGACAAGTGGCTCGTTACGACTGCCGGCAGATATCGTCTGACATTCAACACTACCGATATGACATTCGACGCCGTGTACAAGGGCGAGTCTGTGGATTTTCCTGTTCTATATATGATCGGTGATGCCACTGCCGGAGGATGGAGCCTCGACGACGCTACTCCCGTGACAACTGATACGGAGAATTTCTATCAGTGGGAGGGCATCCTTAATGTAGGAGCAATGAAGGCATGTTTCACTCGTGATTTCTCTGCACCGTTCTATCGCCCGGCTGACTCGGGATGTGAGATCTCCGAAACCGGGGCAAGCTCTGACGCAATGGTTTTTACGACTGATCCTGACGATAAATGGACTGTGACAAAAGCAGGTAAATATCGTCTGACATTCGATATGTCGGCCATGAAATTCTCGGCTCAGTATCTCGAGAGCGCTGTCATTGTGCCGCGTCTTTATATGATTGGCGAGGCTACTGCCGGAGGTTGGAGTCTTGATGACGCCACTGAGTATAATCATGTCGAAGGAACTGAAGGCACATATACATGGACCGGTGAACTCAAGACCGGAACGTTCAAGGCTTGTACGGTTAAAGATTTCAATGCTCCGTTCTACCGTCCTTCTGACAATAACTGCGAAATTTCTGAAAACGGTGTATCGAAGCCTGACGTGGTTTACACAACAGGACCGGATGATCAGTGGAAAGTGGTTAAAGCCGGCAAATACACTATCACTATTGATATCGTGGCTATGACGATATCGGCTAAATTTATCAACTGATTGATTTAATTGTCTTTAATTTCTGAATATGAAAAAAATGAATATAATGGCTCTGGCACTCGCATCGGCAGTGTTTTCAAGCTGTGCTGACGATATCGAAATGCGCCGTCCACCGGTATATGAGTTGCCTGATCTTCCTGTTATCGAGGGCATACACTCTTTCAAAGCGCCGCTTTACTGGAGCATATATGAATACTGCTACACTCAGGAACAGAGCGGTGTGAGCAACTCTGATATGGACTTCACTCCCGCACAGTGGGATGAAGTGATCGACTGGGTTGCACGTGAGCTGAAACCCTACGGATATGATATGGTCTGCACAGACGGTTTTATTCCTATGAATGCAAAGGACAAATCCGGCTACATGACCCATTACGGTTCTATGGCACTGAAGGATCTTGTCGCAAAATGCAAGGAAAAGGGTCTGAAAGTCGGTGTCTATGACAATCCTTTGTGGATTCATGGACCCGGTGAAACCAAAATAGAAGGCACTGACTACACTTTCGACAATCTGTATTATAACAATAAGACCGAGATCATGAACCCGACGGCTGAAAACAAGTGGTTCAACTGGGCCGTGGCTGAGAATCCGGGAACCCGTGAATATATCGACGGCTTCTTCAAGCATTACGCTGACCTTGGCATTGATTATATACGCATGGACTTCCTGTCTTGGTATGAGGATGGCAAAGATCGCAATATCGGTATTGTCGGCCATGGTTATGGCCATGACAGCTATGCGCGCGCGCTCAGTTACATCGCCGAATCAGCTCAGAAATATGGTATTTTTACCTCTCTTGTGATGCCTCATCTCTACAACGACGCTGAGGTTGAGGCCCGCTATGGCAACATGGTCAGAATTGTGGCGGACACTGCCGGCGGCGGATGGTGGCACTGCTCTGACTGCGACCGCGGGAAATCGTATACTAACTGGCCCAACTGTATGAATATGTTTGACGGGTTTACATATTGGTCTCACATTTCAGGACGCGAAAAAGTCATACTTGACGGAGACTTCATCCGCCTTAACACTTTCGCTTCCGATGCCGAGCGTGAGTCTGTCGTTTCGCTGCAGCTGATGGCAGGAGGTCCGGTGACGGTGTCTGACCGTCCGTCGACAATTGGCAACAATGTTAAGTTCTACACCAACTCTGAGTTGCTGGCTCTCAATGCTGACCGTTTCGTCGGCCATCCTCTCAGCGACAAACTTAACGATCGTGACAACATGATCTGGCACGGTACTATGACTGACGGCAGCCATGTGATCGGTCTGTTCAACCGCGACAACACTGCGGCCACTCTGTCGGTCGATCTGGCCGAACTCGGCATCAGCGGTGAATGGAATATGCGTGATCTATGGCGCCATGCCGACGAAGGTAAGGCTCCGGCCACAATCTCGGCCACATTGCCGGCTCACGGATGTAAGATTATCAAGCTCTCTAAATAATAACTGTTTCTGTATTATATTATGAAAAAATTAAAGTTCTATGTTGCATGTGCGTTCGCGTCATGGCTGATCCTTGTTCCGCAAGTTGCGCTCGGAGCTGAAATATCGTCTCCGTCAGGCGTGGTGACCGTTAATGCCGATGTAGTTGATGGAAAACCGACATACAGCATCTCATATAAAGACAAGACGGTGATTAAGCCGTCGACGCTCGGTCTGCAGTTGGCCGACGGTCCTGATATGACTGACGGCTTCAAACTGATTTCTGCCTCGACTTCTTCATTTGATGAGTCATGGAGTCCCGTGTGGGGTGAAAACAGCAGCATCCGTAATAATTATAACGAACTTCTGCTTCATCTCGACCAGCCTGAGCATTATCGTAAGATGGACATCCGTTTCCGTGTCTATGACGACGGTGTCGGTTTCCGATATGAGTTTCCGCAGAATGGCGTACTCACATATTTCATAATTAAAGAAGAAAAGACACAGTTTGCCATGACGGGCGATCATACGGCATGGTGGATTGCCGGTGATTATGACACACAGGAGTATGATTACACCGAAAGCAGGCTCTCGGAAATCCGTGGTAAAATGGAGGAATCCATTTGCAGCAATGCATCTCAGACTCTGTTTTCTCCGACAGGCGTGCAGACCTCGCTTCAGATGAAAACAGATGACGGACTTTATATCAATCTGCACGAAGCAGCGCTTGTCGACTATTCATGCATGCACCTTGACCTGGATGATAAAAATCTTATTTTTACCTCTTGGCTGACTCCTGACGCTCAGGGTAATAAAGGCCATCTTCAGGTGCCGTGTCACTCGCCGTGGCGCACGGTGATGGTCAGCGATGACGCCCGCGATATGCTCGCCTCAAATCTTATCCTCAACCTCAATGATCCGTGTGCATATGACGATACATCGTGGATAACACCGGTTAAATATATCGGCGTATGGTGGGAAATGATCGGCGGAGGCAAACAGTGGTCCTACACCAACGATCTGCCGTCGGTTAAACTTGAGAGCCTGGATTATTCCACGACAAAACCTCACGGCCAGCATCCGGCCAACAACGACAATGTCAAACGCTATATCGATTTTGCTGCCGAACACGGTTTTGATCAGGTGCTTGTCGAAGGCTGGAATATCGGTTGGGAAGACTGGTTCGGACATTCAAAAGACTATGTGTTCGATTTCCAGACTCCATATCCTGATTTTGATATCGACATGCTGAACGAATATGCCCGTTCAAAGGGAGTGAAGCTGATGATGCATCACGAGACCTCTTCTTCTGTGCGCAACTATGAGCGCCATATGGACAAGGCATATGAGCTTATGGAAAAATATGGCTACAATGCTGTGAAGAGCGGATATGTAGGCAACATCATTCCGCGCGGAGAGCATCACTACGGCCAGTGGCTTAACAATCACTACCTGTATGCGGTCAAAGAAGCTGCAAAGCACCATATAATGGTCAATGCTCATGAGGCAGTGCGTCCTACGGGCCTCTGCCGCACATATCCCAATCTTATCGGCAATGAGAGCGCACGCGGAACCGAGTATGAGGCATTTGCCGGCAACAAACCGTTCCATACGACAGTCCTTCCGTTCACACGTCTTCAGGGCGGTCCGATGGATTACACCCCAGGTATTTTTGAAATGGATATGAAGAAAGTCAATCCTAACAGTCAGGGGCATGTCAACAGCACTCTTGCCCGTCAGCTTGCTCTGTATGTGACTATGTACAGTCCCCTTCAGATGGCGGCTGACGTCCCTGAGGTCTACAACCGTTTTCTTGATGCGTTCCAGTTTATAAAAGATGTGGCTGTCGACTGGGATGAAAGCCGCTACCTTGAAGCGGAGCCCGGACGTTATATCGTGGCTGCAAGAAAAGCTAAGGGCAGTGATGACTGGTATATCGGATGCACGGCTAACGAAGACGGCCATCAGTCGGAAATAGCGTTTGATTTCCTCGACAAGGATAAAAAATACGAGGCTACGATCTATGCCGACGCAAAGGATGCTCATTACGCCACGAATCCTCAGGCATATACTATTACAAAGAAAAAAATCGATCATAAATCTAAAATCAAGCTGACTGCGGCTCCCGGCGGCGGTTATGCTATCTCTGTCAAACCACTTTAAATTCTATTGTCGGCTCAGGATGGTGATCATCCGATAACAGCTGATCGATAACAGGTGTCTGCGGTCCTGTCTCAGGGCCGCAGACATTTTTTTATTACAGAGAGACAGATATAACGAAAGCGGCTGAGCGATGAGCTCAGCCGCTTGGCGTTAGCAGAACATTGTCTGCGATAATGTTGTTGGAGTTGGAATCTAAATCAATTATTTAGCAACTTCAGTTGCTTCTGCAGCAACAGCTTCTGTGCAGTCAGCGCAAGTGCCTTCACCTTTGCAGGAGTCGTTCTTGCAAGAGTCATTCTTGCAGCAGGGAGTTTCTGCGACAACAGTTTCTTCAGTTGCTACAACTTCAGTAGCTTCGTCGTTGGCAGCAGCTTCAGCAGCCTTGTTACCACAAGAGAAAAGAGATACGCTGAAAACGACAGCAAGTAATAAAACTAACTTTTTCATTTTTGTTTGATTTAATAAATAAAACAATATTTTTAATGCTTCAAAAACGCTGCAAAGTTATCGTCTTTTTTTGTATTGGCAAAACATTTTCCGCGTTTTTTAAGGGTTTGACCGCAAAAAATCACCGAAAAAGACTCTGGGATGGCAATTTTCATCCGTGCTGCGCGGATTTGGCTGTGAGTGTGGCGACAATATTATTGGCCATAACCACAGCTTTGGTGATATGGTCGCATATATGGTCAGAGCCTATCATGCGGTCTATGCCTGCATGTTCGAGCGCCTCGCGCACGTTGGGCTTGACTCCCGAAAGCACAATGTGGATGCCTTCTTTCTGCGACGAGCTGATGAGTATCTCGAGGTTGTGAAGACCCGTAGCGTCGATAAACGATACTTTACGCATGCGGATTATGCGCACAAGCGGTTTTGAGCCGAGGGTTGAACGCATCATCTCGTCGAATTTCGTTGCGACGCCGAAGAAGAACGGTCCGTCGATCTCGTAGACGCTCACGCCTTTGGCCACGTCGAGCACCTCGTGATGATCCAGACCGAGATCTGTGCCTTCGGCCACGTCGAGCTGCTCCGAGTAGACTTTGATCTCTGTGTTTTCGGTGACGCGGCGCAGGAAGAGCACGACAGCAAGGAGCAGGCCGATTTCGATTGCGATCGTGAGGTCGAAGATGACTGTCAGCAGGAAGGTGACAATCAGCACCGAGATGTCGCTTTTTGGAGCCTTGAAGATGCCGACGATCGTTCGCCAGCCGCTCATGTTGTAGGCCACGACCATAAGCACGGCGCCGAGACACGCCATCGGCACATAATTGATCAGCGGCATAAGGAACAGAAATATCAGCAACAGAACCAAAGCATGGATAATGCCGGCGACAGGTGTGCGTCCGCCGTTTGATATATTGGTCATTGTGCGGGCGATCGCTCCGGTGACAGGTATGCCCCCGAAAAACGGCACCGCAATATTGGCTATGCCCTGACCGATAAGCTCGGTATTGCTGTTGGTATGGGATCCGGTCACACCGTCGGCCACAGTGGCCGAGAGCAGTGACTCTATGGCGCCGAGTACGGCGATTGTGAACGCCGATGGCAGCAGCATGTTGATAGTGGCCATGTTAAGCTCGAAACCGTGGGGCGTCGGTATGTCTGTTGCCATCGTGCCGAAGCGGTCACCGATAGTCTCGACACTGTACCAGTCGAAATTTACTCCCATGATCCACGAAGCGGCGGTGACAATGACAATTGCGATCAGTGCGCCCGGCAATTTTTTTGAGATCCTGGGAGTGAATATGATTATAAGCAGAGATACCAGACCCGTTGCCAGAGTCGGCAGAGCGATATTGCCGAAGTTTTTGAAATACATTATCCATTTGGGGATAAATTGTCCGGGGACATCGCGCAGCCCGAGACCGAAGAAATCGTTGATCTGGGTCGAGAAGATGGTCAGCGCGATACCGGCAGTGAAGCCGACAACGATAGGATAGGGGATGAATTTGATGACCGTGCCGAGTCTGAACACGCCCATCAGCAGGAGAATCACACCGGCCATGAACGTCGCGATCGCAAGCCCGTGGAGACCGAACTGGGCTATGATATTATAGACGATGACGATAAATGCGCCTGTCGGGCCGCCGATCTGCACTGAGTTTCCGCCAAAGAACGACACTAAGAAACCGCCGATAATGGCTGTGATCAGACCGATAGTCGGGCTGACTCCGGATGCGATACCGAATGCGATGGCCAACGGGAGGGCGACAATGCCGACAACGATGCCGGCTATGACATCCTCTTTGAGCCGCGTCATGTTGTAATGACGCAGTGCCCCAAACAATTTGGGGTGAAAGTCAATAGCTTCAGAAAGCTTCATAGAATTGTACCTTTTTAAGTCTTTTTTACCTTTTGAAGCCGCAAAGGTACAAAAATATCTTGACAAAAAGCTCAATAATTACATATAAACGCCATTATGGACGAATCAAGCGCTGATTATTCGGCTGTCATTCGTTGAGCGGGATCCATTTGCTGTTGACTCCGTCTTCCTGAGCTCTGGCTTCGGCTTTGCCGTTCTCAACGCGATAGATATACATATATTTACACGGCAGGACTTCCTTTCCGTGTTTATTTATAAGTCCGATTGGAAACACATGGCTTCGTGTGTAGACTATCGCATATTCTCCGTTGTAGCGGTCGAATGATTCTATTTTGGTGTATTTGTCGCATTCAACCAGTAATTTGCCGGTACTGCGGTTTGCCAGACCGGCGCGTCCTCCTGCGGGTGTCTCTTTCCAGAGATGGATGACATCGTATTCGCTGCGCAACTGGTCGTAGTCACATTTGAGAGCCTCGTTGCCGTCAAAGTCGATCAGTCCGTAGAGTCCGTTATTCTTTGCGAGTATCAGATTGTCGTTGTATGGCTCAAGCAAGTCATAAGCCTCTTTGGTCAGAATATCGCCTGTCCGGTTGTCGGCGAGTGAATAACCGTTTTCATTGTGGTGCAATATGTAGCGGTTGCCGACTTTGTCAGACCCTTCGAATTCAACCGGTATTACCTCCTGACCATTGAGATTGACATAACCGATTTTGTCACCAAGCATCACACGCATCAGATTGCCTTCGTCGATTTCGAATGCCGCGTCATATTTAGGCTCTACGACTATATGTCCTTGCTCATCCATCAGCCCGAATTTCCGGTCATCGCCAATTTTCTCTATCAAAGAATAATAGACGACATCGGCTGTGTCACAGCGTGATTCCGGCCACGAATAATTGCACGGCAGCAGCTCTTCGAGATCATCGGATGATGCAAATCCATAGTTATTGTCATTGTACAGCAGGAGCAGATTGTCATTGAACGGTTTGATTTCGTCATAAGCACACCTGAGCAGCTGCGCGCCCGCATCGTCGATTATGCCGACCTTGCCGTTCTGCCATGCATAGGCTTTGCCGTCGGTCCAGTCTCCGATTTCATCAAATTGGCATGCTATCACCTGATTGTTGTTGTGGTCGATATAACCATAGAGAGAATTTTTCTGAACTTTTGCTCTCCCACCGTCGAATGGTTCGGCGCTGTCATATCCGAGTGCTATCGCAAAGTCGCCGTCCTGATCAATATACCCCCATCTGTCGCCCATGCGGACGGCAGCGAGGCCCTCGCTGAAATCCTTGGCCGAATCATATTTCCCGTCAATTTTCGTATCACCGCTGTCATCTATGTATCCATATTTGCCATTGTCGCACAGATATGGGTAAAGATCGACAGTTATATTTTCATATTGAGACACTTCCTCTGTCTTTGTCTGCTTGCCGCAGGATATTGTCATAAAACTTATCAGTAGTGTTGCGGCAAAGATAGGGGCTAATTTCATTTTTTAGTTGTTTTGTTTATGTAAAGTACTTTTTTTGAATATGCGGTCGACGATCTGGGCGATGGCGCCGTCGCCGGTGACGTTGCAGGCTGTGCCGAAGCTGTCCATCGCTATGTAGAGAGCAATCATGAGAGCATTGTCGGCCTCAGTAAATCCGAGCATTGATGATAGCAGACCCAGCGAGGCCATGATCGCGCCGCCGGGCACACCCGGGGCAGCGACGATTGTGATGCCGAGCATGGCGATGAAGCCGGCAAACATCTCGACCGAGTAGGGCATAGAATGGGTGAGCATCAGAGCAAGCGCGCAGGCGACTATTTTCAGCGTTGAGCCTGACATGTGGATAGTCGCGCAGAGAGGTATGACGAAGCCTGCGGTGTCTTTGTCGACACCGAGCGCGACAGTCTGGCGCAGCGTTACTGGGATTGTAGCGGCCGACGACTGGGTGCCGAGTGCGGTGAAATAGGCCGGCATCATGCGCCACAGGGCTTTGAACGGATTGATCCGTGAAAACAGCGAGGCGATAAGATACTGTACGATGAGCACTCCGACGTGCATGGCGAATATCACCAAGATTATGCCGGCGAAAGTCCGTAGCATAGATCCGACTTCTCCGGTCAGTGTCATAGACAGGAAGATGCCGAAGATGTAAAGCGGCAGCAGCGGGATTATGACTTTACCGATGGTGAGGTTGATGACCTGACGGAAGTCGAGCATCACGTTGCGGAAGTATCCGCTGTCGATGCGGGCCAGACACAGACCGATAACGAAAGCGAGTACGAGAGCGGTCATGACGTTCATCAGCGGCTCGATCTCGACGGTGAAGCAGGGCGCGACCGAGACGGCGGCCTCCCGCGAGGCAACATACGCATCGACTTTTATCATTGACGGAAAAGTCAGGTCAGACACGAAGTATGACATCATGCCAGAGGCAAATGTCATGGCATAGGCGATCAGGGCTGTGGCGACAAGCATTTTGCCTGCCTTGCGGCCGATCTCAAAAATCGCCGGAGCTACAAAACCAACGATGAGCAGCGGGATTATAAATCCGAGAAACTGGCTGAAAATGCCATTGAAAGTGACGAATATTCTTGCCAGCCATGCCGGGGAAAATGTTCCGACTGCGATGCCGGCAACAATGGCTATCAGTATTTTAGGAAGAAGTCCTAATCTCAATCTCGTTTTCATGGTATGCGACGGTCAGATATTATTCATCCGGCGAATTATCTTCAGGATCAGGGCGCGGCACAAGCCGTGAGCTGAACTCCCACAGAGCATAGACCGGAATGAATACTGCAAATAGTGTGAACGGGTCGCCGGTTGGGGTGATGAGTGCGGCGAGGATGAGTATGGCTACAATCGCGTGCTTGCGGTAGTGGCCGAAGAACGATCGCTTGAGCAGTCCCATTTTGCCGAGGAGCCATGCGAGCAGCGGGAGCTCGAAAACCATGCCCATAAGCAGGATAAGCGTGAAAAAGTTATCCATATATGAGTCAAGCGAAATCATACCCGTGATCTGGTCGCTGAGAGTGTACTGCGACAAGAATCTGACCGCGAGAGGCAGCACGATGAAGTAGCCGACCAGCACACCGAGAAAGAACATCAGGTTGCCGAACAGAAAGGCTCGGCGTATGCCGTGTTTTTCGCTTTCGTAGAGCGCCGGCTCGACGAAAGTCCACAGCAGATAGATGATGACCGGAAATCCGAACACGAACGCGAGCCAGCACGATGCCGACATATGGATAAAGAACTGAGTGGTGAGCTGCATGCTCACGAGGTTGACATGAAAGTCGGGATTGGCCGATAGTTCGGCGGGCAGAATGCCTGCACCGGAGATGAGGTCGAAGAACCGGTATGTGACAAATGTTCCGGAACAAGGCGCAAGGATGACATGATCGAAAAACCACGGCATGATTATAAATGCCGCGATGCCCAGTACAAGCACAACCGCAACGATTTTAAAGAGGACACTCCGCAACGCGTCGAGATGCCCCCAAAAGGACATTTCGTCAGACTTCGCAGCCATAGACAGACTTTATGGGGCTAAAAAACGGGTGGTGAGCCGGTTACTCGGCGTCAGATTTGTCGTTGCTTTTTTTATCGTCTTTCTCTACGGGCTTCTCAAGTTCCTCTTTGGCTTCCTGAAGACCCTGCTTGAAACTGTTGACGCCTTTGCCGAGGCCGCGCATCAGTTCGGGTATTTTCTTTCCGCCGAAGAGCAGAAGGATCACAAGAAGAATGATAATGAGCTGCCATCCACGGATGTTTGCAAAGAAGAGAGGTATAAGAGCTATGATATTCATAATCTTAAAGGGTGTTTGAAATGGAATGATGATTTTTATGAATGTAAAGATACTATATTTTTTTGAAACGGGAGCTACAGCAAGCAAGTTTTAAAAATAATTCACTTCTTGCGTCGCGATTTAGGTGGTCTGCGGCCCAGCACAAAGCCGAATGCTCCGGGCACCAGAACAAAAAACACCAGAAATAGAACGACAATTATAATCAGTTGCCATCCACGGATATTCGACAGAAACAACGGGATCAGTGTCAGGTGATGCATATATCGGGGCAGATAAAATTAAAGAGATTCTAAATGAGGCTGCAAAGTTAGCCATAATTTCGAAATTATGGCTAACTTTGCAGTCCAATACGATTATTATCACTATTATTATATTAAACAAGGAAATGAAAGCTTACGTATTCCCCGGTCAGGGCGCGCAGTTTGTCGGTATGGGCAAAGATCTCTACGACAACAATGCCGAAGCCCGCGAGTTATTTGAAAAGGCAAATGAGATTCTCGGTTTCAGAATAACCGATCTGATGTTCAACGGCACAGACGAAGATCTTCGTCAGACAGCTGTCACACAGCCTGCGATCTTCTTGCATTCGGTGTTGCTGGCAAAATCTCTCGGCGATGAGTTCAAACCCGATATGACAGCAGGTCACTCACTTGGCGAATTCTCAGCTCTTGTAGCCGCCGGTGCGCTCAGTTTTGAAGACGGACTTCGTCTTGTTTCCGCCCGTGCGAAGGCTATGCAGAAAGCATGCGAGCTCAAACCCTCGACTATGGCTGCCGTCCTCGCTCTTCCCGATGAAAAAGTAGAGGAAATATGTGGCGGCATTCCCGGAGTGGTTGTCTGTGCCAACTATAACTGCCCCGGTCAGATTGTGATTTCAGGCGAAATCGAAGCTATTGACGCTGCTTGCGAGAAACTTCTTGCCGCAGGCGCAAAGCGCGCTCTAAAGCTGAAAGTCGGAGGTGCGTTCCATTCACCGTGCATGGAGCCGGCGCGTGCCGAACTTGCCGATGCTATTGCCAATACTAAGTTCTCTGTGCCCGCTTGTCCGGTATATCAGAATGTCGATGCCAAGCCCCACACAGATCCCGAAGAGATCAAAAACAATCTTATCGCCCAGCTTACAGCCCCAGTGCGCTGGACTCAGTCTGTGCAGAATATGATCGCCGACGGCGCTACCGAATTTGTCGAGCTCGGCCCGGGCAAAGTGCTCCAGGGTCTTGTTTCGAAGATCAATCGCGAAGTGGCAGTGTCAGGTCTCCAGTAAAAAACGAGTTTTGAAAATAATACGGCGCCGTGTCAGAAATGATGCGGCGCCTGTTTTTTGATCGGAGGCCGGATTGACAATTACCAGATGTTGAAACGGTAGCCGACATAAGCCTCGCCGGTTACGAGCGTCGACATGAAAGTGTGATCCTTGTCGTAGATGATGTTGCTGTCGAAGCGTCCGGCTATGCCGGCAAACCAGCGGCCGTTGTTCCAGACAACCGACAGTCCCAGGCGGTTTGACAGCGCGAACGAGTTCCGGTCAAATTCGCTGTTGATGGTTCCTCTTCTCAGGCCGATGATAGGAGCTTCGCTCACTCCGAGAAGCCAGTGACGCGCAAAGACCCAGTTGTAGCCGTAGCCGAGGCGGAAAGCGTAGTCGTTGGTCGAGACTTTATAGGTTGACTGAGCCCATGAGTCGGGCATATACTGGAGAAGCCCCGGCGGCAGCGAGGCGAAATCAAAATCATATTTGTGGTTTGATATCGACAGTCCGGCATAGAAAGAGCCCTGACTGCGCTGCTGCACTTTGCTGTAGGCGAAAGCGGCGGCCTGAGAATACCGTTTGTGATTGAAAAAATAGTATGTTTCGAGCGACCACTGCGAGGTGTTTATTCCGTCGAAGGGTATGTCGGTGCTGTAATGTGAGCCTTCTTCGCCGATGCGTTTGATTGTTGTGCCGACATCGTTGCTGATATAGTTCCACTCGACGGCGAGCAGGCTGCAGTTGAAGCCGAAGTTGAAGCGCCGGCGTGTCGGCTGTTTGCCGTTGATAAGATTGCTGACATTGATATCATAACCGGCCGACACGGCGAGATAAGTGATATAGGCGCCGACAGTTGTCGATGGATCGGAGACCATCATCATGCTCATTTTGTCGGGGAGATTGAAATTGTAGAGGTCGGACCATGACTGCGCCTTGATTTTTACATTGAATTTATATCCCGTGCCCACGACATAGGCGGAGTCATATGAATTGAAAAATTTGTCGCCCCAGCGGTAGACGTTGACACAGAAACGAGGAAATTTGCCCCACTCGGCAATAGAGTCGAGAGCCAATGATAAGGCATCGGCGCGCAGCGAAGCTGATACTGCCAGAAATATGACAAATATGAAACGTAATAACTTATTCAACACCTCGTAAGAAAAATTGATGTGCAAAGTTAATAAGTTTTTTACGTCTCCGCAACCTTACGTTTGAGAATAAGACGATACGGATTTTACTATTTGTCGTTTTTTGTGTGCGATATCAATATTGTTAACAGAACGACAAATAAAAATGAACACTCAGGCTTCATCACGAGGCCTGAGCGTTCAATCAAAACAAATTAATCTTAATACTTAATACTAACTTAATACCTGTCTCTATATATTCCAGATCATCAGAGGGCAATTATTTGATATATTCGGGTGTTGTTTATTCGTTTTTAATAAGCTGTTGACTTAAACAAATAAAAAATGATTGACTGATCAGAGCCAGAACAATTCGTTGACCGTTTTTCCAAAATATGCCGAGAGCTTGAGAGCGAGTTCTGTGCTTGGCACGAACTTGTTGTTTTCGATTGCGAATATAGTCTGGCGGCTTACTCCGATAGCTGCGGCAAGTTCGGCCTGTGAGATGCGTTTGATGGCGCGTTCCACTCTTATGTTATTGTCCATCGCTTTTGCTTTTGAGATTGTAATAAAGCACTGATGCCTTGAATATTATGATGTAAACAAGACCCAATACCATGGGGTTGGTGACAAAAAAACTACATGTCTGAGCTATCGTTCCGGCAGTTTGTAAAGAAAACAGATATGGTGCCGCATATGTGACTGTAGCCTTGATAGCGCATGATATAAAGGCATATACGACAATCCATTTCAATGTTCGCATGCGCAGATAATTGATGAATTCGTCCTCGTTTTTTTCTTTCGACAGGCATACGAATATTAATCCGACAGTCGGCAGACATATTACGACGAATGCTAAAATTGTCGTAATGCTGTTTGTCGCGTTGATTATGTTTTGTTTGATGACAAAACTTAGACCTAATAATGTCGCGAATGCGGCTAACATCCACCATCCTGCCTTTTGGCATGTGTGTGGTAATAATAGTGATTTTTGTTCCATATGTTGTGATGTTAATTATACGGCAATAAAAGTATATCAAACTTTACATATAGCCAAGTATATAATGATAAAATTAACTCTAATTAACACGTTATGGCCGTTTCAGGGTTAGATTATAATCTGCCGACAATTGTTAAAAAATAAATTTTCATGAAATTTTTTATTCCGCAATAGGCTGATCGCCACGCAAGTAAAGTGTTAATGAGTGCAAAACTGACCGGTTGTCCTATTTTGCTAACAATCGGGCGCTTTTGCTTCATAACTTTGCTGCCACAAATAATTCAATCCTAAAAATCCAACATTATAAAAGTTATGGAACACAAATTTGTCTCATCGAAAAATTTTTTCAGCGCAGTAAAGAAAGCTGTCAGTCTCTACAAAAACATCTGGCGTGAATGTACGACCGCCCTTATCCACGGTCCCCGCACAGCCGACAAATCGGCCAAAGCCCTCGACATTGCTCTCGACCTTGCACGAAACGGCCGCGAAGTGCTCTATGTCAACGCCGAAGGTCATCTCGACAACTACTCTGGCGGCGATATCTGCCATGAAAACCTCTATGTATTCACACCCGAATACGAATCGATCGACGACACCGCTGACTATGCCGACCTCGTTTTCGAGGCTATCGAGCAGGCCGTGCGCACCACTTCGATCCGAACGTTCGTGATTGACTCCGTCAGCCGCATCGCCGCCCTGTCGTTCGGCCGCAATGCGTCGGTCGCCTACATTATGAAGCGCATCGTCGCCCTTCAGGTCAAGTGTAAATTGTCAATACTCGTCGTGGCCGACGATTCTACAAAGACGGGCAACAACGCTCTGCTTGCTCTTGCAGCCTCAGAGATCCCCGTGGACTCGGAGAACTCAGAGAACTCAGAGAACTCAGAGAACTCAGAGAACTCGGATGTCATCGGGATCTCGCCTGTTAAGACTTCCGCTCCGACTCCGCCTCTGCTCACTCGCCGCCAGTTGCGCGCCGAGCGTCGCCGCGCGGCCAAACGCTGCCGTTAAGTCGCGGCCTCACCGTCACTTCCGCTCGTCGCCGGAGAAACGGACTGAGTCGGCTGCTGCGCGGGAGTGGTGTCTACGATGACGGTGTGAGTTGTGCGTTTCGGTGTCACGCGCGTTGAAGCCGGGCTGTCGGGAGAATTAGGATCCTGGAAGAACGGGTATGGAATGCCGAACACATTGTCGATATCACCGCCGGGGCTAAGAAAGCCGTCGACAACCGTATCGCGGCCTGAAGGATTCTCGAACGTATAGAGCTGGAACGCATGGAGCATGGCTGCCAGATGCTCGAAGATCGTGTCCTGGATGGCTTCGTAGGCAAACCATCCTGAGGTGTTGGTGAAACAATACACCTGAAACGGTATGCCAGTCGGGGTCTGCGGCAGCGTGGAGAGAAAGCAGTCGTCGGAATGCGAGATATGAGGATTGGCGTCGAGCCACATTTTCATATATGCTCTGAAAAGCCCGAGATTTGTATCGATCGTTCCGTCGACGAGACCTTCGGGATTGTCGACGTCGGCGACTTTGCCGGCGGCTTTCTGTGCGAGTTTCTTTGTGATATAGTCATCCATGAACGGCACTTTCCTGATGTCGTCGAGCATCTGCGGTGTAGTCGGAAGCACGCTGTCGGCATCGATCATATAGCTGCGGCACACCCGTCGGGTGTGACTCTGCTGCATTGATCTATAGTTGGTGAAGCTGCCGCTGATCAGAGAGTAGGGCGGCAGTGTCGTGGTCGTTTTGTCCCAGTTGAGCACTTTGACCGAAGTCAGGGTCACCTCTGTCACCGTGCCGTTGGCGTCGGTGCCGTGGACTTTAATCCAGTCTCCGACATGCAGGCTTTCGTTTTCCGACAGCTGGACGCCGCCTACGAGTCCGAGGATGCTGTCTTTGAATATCAATAAGAGTATAGTGCCGAAAGCTCCGATACTGGCCAGAAGCGTGGCCGGAGATTTGTCAATGGCTATACATATGGCTATGATCAGAGTTATGATCCATATTATTCCTTTTACAAGTTGTGCGAGCCCTTTGAGCGGCAGTTTCTTTTTGTTCTCGCGGTTGTCAATATGTTGCCAGAGCGCGACAACAAGAGCTGACAGTGCGATGGCTGTGACCGCCAGAATGTAGATGACTGTGAGTTTGCTGAGTATGCTTGCCAGTTGATTTTTCGACGAAAGCGAAAATTGAATGAGGATAAGAAATACCAGTGCCGGTATCATCCGGCAGACTTTAGTGAAGAATTTCGCCGACGTAAGATACTGATACATGTCATTGCTCCATCTTTTTGCGATCTTTTTTACAGTGAAAAGTATGACGTATCGTGCGGCACTCCCGACTATAAGCGCCACTCCGAGCACAACAATGGCATACATAAATGTTACAAGAGTCTCGTTATGCTCGAGACCGAACAGTCCGAGCAGCCAGTCGACAATTTTCATTATCCAGGTCGCAATTACATATGTGCTGCCCGACGTGGCGCCGGCGAAATGTTCGGCGTTGATGGGCTTGTCCATGGCAATTGGTATGAGCGGAGCGCAGTATGACAGAGTAGGCATGATGAATTAGAGCTTATTTATACAATACTGTAATATCTACAATTAAAACTGATTTTTTGTTCGGCGAAATATCGCGGAGATGTTTTTACCGATATGTTTTTTTATGTAATTTTGTAGAACATAATTTTAACTGATGTAAATTATATCTCCATATGAAAAAGATCATAACAACAGCTATCGCAATGGCGACAATACTTAATGTTGCTGCTGCCGACCCAAAAACCGAAGAAAAAGACTCGGTCGACGGTTTTGAGTTTAAAGATATAGTGACAATACCGGTCACATCGGTCAAGGATCAGAATAAATCAGGTACATGCTGGTGTTTCGCCGGCACATCGTTCTATGAGAATGAAATCCGCAAGGCCAAAGGCGACTCGCTCGACCTTTCTGAAATGTTCACCGTCCGTCACTGTTATTCGGATAAGGCTGACCGCTATGTGAGAACATACGGAAAAATCAATTTCGCGGCAGGTGGATCGGCTCTCGACGTGCCTTATGTATGGGAAACTTACGGCGCGGTGCCCGAAGAAGTCTATTCAGGTCTGAATTATGGCGAGGACAAGCATGTCCACGGCGAGCTTGACGCCATACTCAAGGCTTATGTCGACGCGGTAGTGAAGAAACCCAACCGCCGTGTGTCAACAGCCTGGCGCGAAGGTCTCGAAGGTGTGCTTGACGCCTATCTCGGCAAGCTGCCGGAAACGTTTACTTATAAAGGTAAGACTTACACACCGCAGTCGTTTGCCAAATCGCTCGGTATATCTCCGTCGGATTACGTTGCAGTGACATCCTTCACTCATCATCCGTTCTATAAACCGTTTGTGCTCGAGGTTTCCGATAACTGGCTATGGGGACAGTACCAGAATGTTCCGCTCGCCGAACTCCGTGAGATCGTCGATAACGCTCTCGCCAACGGTTACACGCTCGTATGGGCGGCCGACGTCAGCGAAGGCGGTTTCAAATGGAATGACGGTGTCGCTCTGATGCCTAAGGGAAAAGAGGAGGGTGATATGACCGGAACCGAACTTTCACGCTGGGTGAAACTCTCCGACAAGGACCGCGCGGCAGACAAATTCAATTTCAAAGGTCCGGTCGAGGAGATCGTTGTGACCCAGGAGTCGCGTCAGGAAATGTTTGACCGTCAGGAGACCACTGACGACCACGGCATGGAGATTGTCGGCATCGCCGAAGATCGCGAGGGCAACCGCTACTATAAAGTGAAAAATTCATGGGACACAAATCAGAAATATGACGGATATCTCTATGTGTCGATGCCCTATTTCGACGCCAAGACAATGAATATCTATGTCAATAAGAAGGCTCTCCCCAAGAAAATAGCCGGAAAACTCGGCCTCTGATCGTAGTTCGGCGAAGTGAAGAAAATAGGTATTCTGTCTGATACGCATTCCTGTTGGGATGACCGTTTTGCGATCCATTTTAAAGATTGCGACGAAATCTGGCATGCCGGCGACGTCGGTGATATTTCAGTTATAGCCCGCCTTGAAGGTGTCTGTCCGGTCGTCAGGGCGGTCAGAGGAAACATTGATCACGGGCCGGTCGTAAAGCGCTGTCCTGAAATCGAGTCTTTCGAAACAGAAGGCGTAAAAGTGTGGATGACTCATATCGGCGGATATCCCGGACGTTATGCTCCGGGTGTCCGTCGTATGCTTATCGAAGCCCGGCCTCAGCTTATGGTGGCCGGCCACAGTCATATACTAAAAGTGCAGTACGACAAAGAGCTGTCGCTTCTGCATATTAATCCCGGCGCGGCGGGCTATCATGGCTGGCAGCGTGAACGCACACTGATGCGTCTGATCCTTGATGAGGGTAATATCCGCGATCTCGAGGTTATCGAGCTCGGCAAACTAAAAATCTGATTATGCGTTTATCTGATATGAGATATTTATTGATAATATTGACGCTTATGTGTCTGATGACGTCCTGCAAGACGTCGGAGGCCAATTATCGCGCCGCATATGAAAAAGCGGTCGCTGCCCGCGACACCGACAGCGATGACGCCACAGTCTACGGCGGCGCATCGCGCCAGCTAAGGCAATCCTACATGATCAATGGCAATGACACGGTTGCAGTGAGCGTCAAGATGGTGACTCCTGTTGCCGAAGAAGGCAAGGCAGCCCCGGCAATAAAGAAACTGATGGTTGTCGCCGGCCAGTTTAAACAGAAGTTTAATGCCGCTTCTCTCTGCCGCAGACTGGCCGAGGCCGGTTATCATGATGCTTGCGTGGTTCAGACGTCCGAGCCGTATTATTATGTGGTGTGCGCCTCGTTCGACAGCCTTCCTGAAGCTGATGCGGCTTTAAATGATCTAAAAAAGAAGGCACCGGTGCCGATGAAGGCGCCGATACCTTTTATACTTCGTGATCCGCGGAATTAGCTGTCAGATACCGAAACTCAGTGTTGTGAAAAAGCGGTTTGAACCGTTACCGGCGATGCCGTTCTGGAATGTCAGGGTTATGAACTGATTTCCGGGACCCCACCATGTTGTGGAGATGGAGTTTCCGTTGCGGACCGACTGAAAGGGACTGCCGTAAGTCCTGACGAGGACGTTGTAGGCAGAGTTATAGCGGTTGAGATTATAACCGGCGGTAGAGTAGACAAATTCTGAGGCATATAGGCCGCTGTTGCCGTAATAGAGAGTAGCGTCGGGCCAGATCATATTGAGCATGGCAGCGTCGGCGACGTAGACGGCGTCATTTGCATATCCGGTGACATTATAACCGTTGCTGACAAGCGAATTAATCGTGAAATTAATCGCAGAACCAAGTGCGATGCCCAGGATCGAATTAAACGGACGCCAGCCGGGAGCGGGACGCCATGCGTAGGGTGGAGGTGTGGGTCGCCGCCATGGTCTGTGAGCGGGCATATGTGGACGTGGGGGCGGACAAGGTCTGAAATCCTGCGGCCCGTGATGGTAATTATGCTGATAACCGTGCTGCGGACCGTGACCGTATTGCGGACGGTGGTTGCTTCCGCTGTTATTCACCTGAGGATGTTGCGGCCTGTGGTTTACCCATCCGTTGTCAGGACGGTTGTTTACGCTGCCCGGGCGGCTGTGGTTGTTGCCGGGCCGTACATTACTGTTGCCCGGGCGCCGGTTGTTGTCGGGACGGTTGTGGCCGTTGGCGGGGCGGGAGGACTGATGGTTGCCTGACGGACGCTGAGGAGACCTTTGTTGCTCGGTACGCTGAGCGTTTCTGTTGTTCCCATTTTGTCTTCCGCGTGGAGCTGCCTGCGAAAAACAGAGTGTCATGCATGTAAGCAGGATAGCGGTTGTTGTGATCAGTCGTCTCATGGCTGTAAATTTTATAAATTATAATTAATGCTCCGCTGGAAGAGTTTCGGAGATCCTTTATATAAATGATGGTTGAGGGGGAAAAAGGTTTAATGACATACGGATCTTCTTAGGGAGTTTTTTTATCACTTCGTCGTAACTGTGACGGATAAGTGACTCTATAAACTTATCGTCGAGTTTGCCGTTGATATCTATCTGGTTCCAGTATTTTTTATTCCAGTGCCATGCCGGAAGAATTTCAGCATGACGTTCACGCAATTCGATTGCCAGCTCAGGGTCGCATTTGACGACAAAATAGCCGGTCTTTGTAAGGCCTATACAGGCGAAGATTCGATTGCACACCCTTATGAGCAGGTAGTCATCCCCGAAGGCCATGTCTTCTGTAGTTTTTGGCAGTGACAGGCAGAACTCACGCAATTGTTCGATATTCATGTCGTTTTATCTCGTATGGATAATGCAAAGTTACTCAATTTGAATCAAATCAATGTATAATCGTATGCTGATAATGAATTTATGTTTTATAACATATAAAATTGTCGTCGATTTTTGGGAAAATTAAGTTGTAAGGCAATTGTTACTCAGACAAAAATTTGTAATTTTGCGGAAAATTTAAAGATTAAGTAATCTACATAGTCATGAAAGAAGTCGCTCGTATTCTTGTGGAGAAATTATTAAAAATCAGTGCTATTAATCTTCAGCCCTCAAATCCTTTTGTGTGGGCGTCGGGTTGGAATTCGCCTATTTATACTGACAACCGCAAGACACTTTCTTATCCCGAAATTAGATCATTTATTAAGATTGAACTTAGCCGGGTGATACTTGAACAGTTTGGTGATGCAGATGTCGTAGCAGGCGTAGCCACAGGTGCTATCGCTCAGGGCGCGCTTGTAGCTGAAGCTCTCGGTCTGCCTTACGTTTATGTTCGCTCTACACCCAAAGATCACGGTCTTGAAAATCTCATCGAAGGAAATCTCAATCCGGGTAAAAAAGTTGTAGTCGTTGAAGACCTTATTTCGACAGGCGGCAGCTCGCTCAAAGCGGTCGAAGCCGTCAGATCAGCAGGATGCGAAGTTGTAGGTATGGTCGCGATGTTCACTTATGGTTTCCCTATAGCAGAAGAGAATTTCCGCAAGGCTGATGTCAAACTGGTGACACTGAGTAACTATAATGCTATGCTTGAGACTGCTCTTGATACCAACTATATAAAAGAATCAGACATTGAGACACTCAAAGAGTGGCGTAAAGATCCGGCTAACTGGACTCCGGTGCGCACAGTCGAATAATATCGTTAAGTAAATGGCACAATATAAAAGTAAGGCTGTGACGGTAGGCCGTTCGGCAGAGTTTATTTCCGATAAATTTTCAGATCTCTCATCATTTGGCGCGGCTCTTGAGTCAATGCCGGAGGCTGATCGTGCGAAGGTCGGGGATGTAAAATTCGAGAAAGATTCGATCACAATTGATACAAAACAGGTAGGAGCGATTCGTTTCAATGTGACCGAGCGCACTCCGTCACGGATAGTGATGAATGCAGTCGGATCGCCCGTACCTCTTGATCTGATTGTCAATCTGACATCTCTGGGCGCTGATTCAACCGAGATTGTGACGGTTATCGATGTCGAGATACCGGCTATGCTCCGTCCGATGATCGGCGGCGCAATGCAGAAAGCAGCAGACCAGTTCGGAGAACTGATGGCAAAACTCAATGTATAAGTAATATTATTTTAGTGATCAAATATTTTTGTCTCTCCATCTCGCTTATCGCAGCTTTGCTTTTAGTGGCAGGCTGCGATCGCCTTGATAATCAGCGCATCCCTCCGGCGCCGGTCAATATTACCTTTGCCACGGTCGGAGACTGGAACGTGCAGGGTATAGGCGGTGCGCTTGATTATAAACGTTTTATCAAAGAGCAGCTTCTGCCTCCGGATTATCATTACTCGGCTCTGTCTGCCACCGGATTTGGCGGGATCCTGCTCGCCGGCGATGTCAATGGCGAACCTGTCGCGTATGATCTGTCATGCCCTGTGGAGTGTAAACGGGATGTCCGTATTTTTGTAGATGCGGAAGCCATGGTAGCTGAGTGTCCGAAGTGTCATAGCACATATGATATTTTCTCGCTTGGCGGCCATCCTCTGTCGGGTCAGGCAGCCCGTGACGGTTTCGGGCTCAGACGATATAATGTCGGGCCGGGCAGAAACGAATATATGATTGTCAGCAATTAGCATACAGGGCCGCACCGGATGGTGCGGCCCTGTTGTTATGTTAGATAGATATGTATGAGATTATTTGCACTCGCAGTGGTCTCCGTTGGGATCGAGAAGCTTTACTATATATGCGTCATTGTCCTCGATCAGTGTTGTCAGATGTGTTGCGTAAGCCTCATAGTCGGCTATCGGACGTCGGGCGGCTCCTGACTCTGCGGCGGCTTTTGCTATCGCAGGTGCAACGGTTTTCAGAAGACGTTTGTCAAACGGTTTAGGCAAAATATAATCCGGTCCGAATGTCAGTTGTGACACTCCGTATGCACGGCAGAGAGATTCGGGTACTGTCTTTTTTGCAAGTGACGCGATAGAGCGTGCAGCGGCCACTTTCATGTCTTCGTTGATTTCACTTGCCCGGCAATCGAGAGCGGCACGGAAAATGTAGGGAAAGCCGAGCACGTTGTTGATCTGATTGGGATAGTCGGAGCGGCCTGTGGCGAAGATAAGATCTTTGCGTGTCTCGGTCGCGGTTTCGTAAGCGATTTCGGGATTGGGGTTGGCAAGCGCGAAGACAATCGGACGCGGAGCCATTGAGGCGAGCATCGCGGGAGTCATAACGTCGGCGACTGAAAGGCCGAGGAACACATCGGCTCCTTTGAGAGCTTCGGCTAATGTTGTGACAGGAAGGTCTGTGGCGAATTCACGCTTCTGAGGATTGATATCTTTGCGCGAGGCGGAGATCACACCTTTGCTGTCGCACATTATTATATTCTCTTTCCTGACACCGAGATGGGTATAGAGCCGTGTGCATGAGATTGCGGCGGCTCCGGCGCCGTTGACGACAACGCGGACATCATCGATATTCTTGTTCTGGATCTCGAGGGCGTTGAGCAGCGCGGCTCCGCTCACAATAGCTGTGCCGTGCTGGTCGTCGTGCATAACCGGAATATCGCATTCACGTTTCAATCTGTCTTCGATTTCAAAACACTCCGGAGCTTTTATGTCCTCGAGGTTTATACCTCCGAATGTTGTGGACATCGCTTTAACGGCAGAGACAAAGCGATCGGGATCATGTTCGTCGATTTCGATGTCGTAGCAGTCGAGACCGGCAAATATTTTGAATAACAGCGCCTTGCCTTCCATCACCGGTTTTGAGGCTGCCGCGCCGATATTTCCGAGGCCGAGGACTGCGGTGCCGTTGGAAATCACGGCGACAAGGTTGGCCTTGTTTGTGTAGAGATAAGCGTCGTCTGCGTTTTTTTCGATTTCTTTGCATGGATAAGCCACGCCAGGGGAATATGCCAGCGAAAGATCGTCGGGGCTTGATGTAGATTTGGTTGCGACTGTTTCAAGTTTACCCGGAATAGGGTAACGGTGATAGCTCAAGGCTTCTTCTTTGATATCTTTAGACATATTGACGTGTTTTATGTTACCGTTTTAATAACGAACAAACATTAAGTAGTGTTTATTTGCCTTACAAAGGTACAAAAAAAGTATTTATGAGGACACCCGCTACATATAAAGTTTTTTGTCAGGGCCGGTTAATCCTTTCGCAGTGTGATATGTCTAAGAGAGAAAAAAGATCATGAAAAAGATAGTGGCATTAATATTTCTGGTTCTTGCGCTTGGCGGCGGTGAGGCCGCAGGACATAACCGTCACGGCGGACACCGCGGTCATGGTGTATATGAACAGCGTTGCTGTCACGACAAGACTGCATATTTTGTGTCAGATGATAAAGTTTTCTATGAAGGAAATGAAATCAAGGGCGCCTCGGCGTCAAGTTTCAGAGTACTGAGTGACGGCTATGCGGAGGATGACTGGAGTGTATATTATTGCGGAGAGAAAATAAAGGGTGCGACAAGCGATTCGTTTAAAGTTTTAAACTATGGCTATGCGAGAGATAACTGGAGCGTGTATTACAACGGTACAAAGATAGACGGAGCTTCGGCTGACGGTTTCAGAGTTCTCACAGACCGGTATGCAAAGGATGCTTGGAACGTGTATTATGACGGGCATAAAATTGACGGAGCTTCGGCTGATAGTTTCAAAGTGTTGCGCGGCGGCTATGCCAAAGACACTTGGAACGTGTATTTCGGCGCAGAGAAGATCAAGGGCGCGTCGCCCGACGGCTTCAAAGTGCTGCGCGGCGGTTATGCTAAAGATGACTGGAATACATATTACTACGGGCGAAAAATCGGCTGACAGATATGACAGGCTGATCGTACAAAGTTGGGGAAAATGTTGGTTCGGACATTGTAAAGTTGTAAATTTGCAGCGCTAACAAATCTACATACAGCCATGTTGGAAATAAGTGAAATTTTTAATGCGGCCGCAGTGCTTAAAAATGTGGCACGCAAAACGGCGATCATACCGGCTCCGCGTATTAATCCCGAAGCGGAAGTCTATCTGAAAACAGAAAACCTTCAGCTGACAGGATCGTTCAAGCTGCGCGGTGCATATTACAAAATATCCCAGCTCACAGAAGAAGAAAAGGCTCGCGGCGTTATCGCCTGTTCTGCCGGCAACCACGCTCAGGGAGTGGCGCTAGGCGCGACTCACAACGGCATCAAGGCGCTGATCTGTCTGCCAGCCGGCGCTCCGATGTCGAAGATCGAAGCGACGAAAAGCTACGGAGCCGACGTCTGTCTTGTGCCGGGAGTCTATGATGACGCATATGCCAAGGCGATACAGTTGCGCGACGAGCACGGCTACACGTTTGTTCATCCGTTCGATGATCCGAAGGTGATAGCCGGTCAGGGCACGATAGGTCTTGAAATACTCGAGCAGATGCCCGACGTGGAGGCGGTGATAGTGCCGATCGGAGGCGGAGGGCTGATTTCGGGCGTAGCATTCGCGATAAAGACACTCCGTCCGGAGATCAAGGTCTACGGCGTTCAGTCGTCTGGCGCCCCGTCGATGGCAACATCTCTTCAGGAAGGCGCCATCCAGCATCTTAATAATGTATCAACAATCGCAGACGGTATAGCAGTGAAGGAGCCGGGGGTGAACACCTTCGAACTCTGCAACCGCTATGTCGACGAGGTAGTGACTGTCAGCGACGAAGAGATCGCCGCTGCGATTCTCGCTCTGATCGAGCAGCAGAAGCTCGTGGCAGAAGGAGCAGGAGCTGTGTCGGTGGCAGCTGCAATGTTCAATAAAGTGCCGATCAAGGGCAAAAAGACTGTCTGCCTCGTTTCGGGCGGCAATATTGATGTCAATACGCTGAGCCGAGTGATCACGCGCGGTCTGTCGAAGAGCGGACGTAACTACTCGTTTATCATAGATCTTGACGATAAGCCGGGTCAGTTGTCGGGTGTTTGTAACGTAGTGGCACAGCAGGGCGGAAATGTCATCTCTGTGGCGCATGAACGCATCAACACAAGTTCGGCGATTAACGGTTGCACCATCAGGATGGAGCTTGAAACCCGCGATCACGACCATATCAAGTCGATCCGTCAGGCTTTGACTGATGCCGGTTATAAGGTGATGAACTGAGCGGCATTTGTGATGATATAATCAGCCGTTAAAAAGATTTAAGGCTGCATCCTTTTCGGGATGCAGCTTTTTTTATTGCCGGAGGTGTTACGCATCCGGATGAAAAAAGCCGCGATTGTAAATTAATATTATTTAACTAAAAATGAGAAGGGGTAAAAGAAAGATGTTGTATTTTTGTGAAAAAATATAAATGCAGATAGGATAAATATCCTGATAACATTGTCCCAAAAGGACGTGCGATTACGATAACTAATTAAATATCACATTATTAATCCTTAAATTCTATTTCTATGCGCTATCCAAGCGAAACAAACACTAAAAGCATAGTCAGCAGTGTCAGGACGGCATTGGTGGCTTTGACAATGCTTATTATGTGTTCGTTTACAGCTTCAGCCCAATGGGGAGGGGTAGTATCGGGTTTTGTCTATGACGAAGCCGGAGAACCGTTGCCCGGAGTTTCTGTAGTTGTAAAAGGTAAATCTACCGCCGCGGTTTCGACCGATATCGACGGTATGTATAAAATCAATGTCCCGGCTGACGGTACACTCGTCTTCAGCTATGTAGGAATGCTTCCGGAGGAAGTCAAGGTCGGAGGTAAATCCAAGATCGATGTAACGCTCAAAGAAGACACTCAGCTACTCGACGAAGTGGTAGTGGTCGGTTATGGTCAGCAGAAAAAGGTGACTATGACCGGAGCGGTTTCGGCCATCGGAGCGAGAGACATCGTCAAGACCACAGGCACAAACCTGTCGCAGTCGCTCGTCGGCAAGCTTCCGGGTGTGATCACGATGCAGACCAGCGGTCGCCCCGGCAGCGACGGAGTGTCGCTTCTTGTGCGAGGTTATTCGTCATATAATGACAGCGGAACCGTGCTGTGTATTATCGACGGTGTAGAGCGCGGCAGCGACGGCCTTTCAGCAATCGATCCGAACGAAGTCGAGTCAATCTCGGTGCTGAAAGACGCTGCATCGTGTGCGATCTACGGTATGAAGGCCAATAACGGTGTAATCATCATCACAACCAAGAAAGGTCAGGAAGGTAAAGCCAATGTGAACTATCGCGGCACTGTCACCTTCAACAAACCGACGGCTATCCCGGAGATGATGAACGGCACACAGTATATGCAGTGGTATAATCTTGCACAGACCCTTGACGGTGTCAGTCCCGAAAGTGTCAGATTTACGCCGGAGATGATTGCCGCTACCTATAACGGCGATCTTACCGACGGCATCGAAAATACCGACTGGCTTTCACCGATGAAGAAAACTACGCTGAGCACCCAGCATAACCTGACCGTCACCGGTGGTACGCAGAATGCCCATTATTTTATGTCAGGCGGCTTTATGAAGCAGAACGGTAATCTCAAAGGACACACATATCAGCGCGGTAACTTCCGCACGAATGTCGACGCCAAGGTGGCCAACTCACTGACTGTTCAGTTCAGCGCAGCCGGCATCATCGCAGACAGCGATTATCCTTCTGGTCAGACCTATGCCACAAGCTATGGCGGCTATTCGCTCGAAAACCAGATGCTCTATTCGGCACCCTATATTCCGAAGACATATTATATGGGCGATCCGTCAGCTCCGGAATACGGAATGCCGACGACCGGTTTCCGCGATACGGGCCACAACCCCGAATATGCTCCCGGCAATTCAGGTTTCTCGAAATCGCGCCGCGTGACCATCAATACTTCGGGACGCGTAGACTGGGACACGCCGTTCCTTCCCGGGCTCAAGGCATCGTTTTTCTTCGCCTGGGACTGGTATGATCTCAGCAGCAAAACATTTGCCTACACATATAAGGTTATGTCCTGGAACCCGAGCACCCAGACTTATGCCAAACGAAACTGCGCGGCACTGATGGAAACCGGCAACATGAATGTCGGCGATCAGAAAAATCAGAAAGTTGTGCTCCGTCCTTCAATCAGTTATCATAATAAATTTGCGGGCGTCCATAACGTCGATGCTCTTGTGCTGTATGAGCAGACCCAGCAGCGTTCGTCACTCATGAGCGCATCACGACTGAACTTCCCGTTCCGGGAGCTGCCCTATCTGAGTCAGGGTACAGAACTTGATCCGAATATCAACAAAGCCAACTCAGAGTCAGCCGGTCTGACGACGATCAAAGGCTGGGCAGGCCGTGTAAGTTACAACTATGATGAGAAGTATCTTGCCGAGTTTGCTTTCCGCTATGACGGATCGTATATCTTCCAGCCCAAAAAACGCTGGGGCTTCTTCCCGTCGATATCTGCCGGTTGGGTGGTTTCGAAAGAAAACTGGTTCAGAGAAGCGGCAGGCACCAATATCGATTTCCTGAAGATCCGCGGATCAGTAGGTCTGACGGGTAATGACAACACGGCCGCATGGCTCTACCGCAAGAATTATGTCAAGGCACTCGGTGTGGCGGCTTTCGGCACGACTCCGTCAGGCGCAAGCGTGCTCTATTCGAACTCGGCATATCTGCAGGATAATCTGACATGGGAGAAATGCCGGTCGTTCAATATCGGAGCCGAACTTATCATGTGGCACGGACTGCTGGGTGTCGAAGCCGATTACTTCTATAAGTATACATATGATATCCTCACCAGTGTTCCCGGTTCGACCTATGCTCCGTCGCTCGGCAACAACTATCCGAGTGTCGATCCGACCGGACGTTTCGACAACCGCGGTTTCGAACTCGTGCTCCGTCACACTAACCGTATCGGCAAAGTCGGCTACACAGTCAACGCCAACCTGACCTGGGCCCACAACCGGGTGCTCCGCCGGACTGAGAGTGCAGGCGTGCTTCCCTGGCAGAGCGGTATCGGCGGTTCTATCGGCCGTGTGATGGGTTTCAGAGCTCTCGGCCTGTATCAGACACAGGAACAGATCGACAACATGCCGAAACCAATCAATCAGACTCCGCGGCTTGGCGATATCATCTATGAGGATCTGAACGGCGACGGCAGAATCACATCAGACGACCAGACATGGATTGCACGCAGTGCTCGTCCGGAAATGATGTTCGCCCTTAACGCAGAAGCCAACTGGAACGGTTTTGATATCGCGATGCAGTTCTCAGGCGCGGCACTATGCGACAAGATGCTTGGTTCGGGCGTGAGCGATTTCTGTCCTCTAACCCGTCCGTGGTACGGCAACTGGGATAATTCGCCGCTCTATCTCGTGGAAGGATCATGGCGTCCTGACAACACAGACGCCGAATATCCGCGTCTATCGGTAGCAGGCAATGCTCAGAACTCGTATATATCCACCTACTGGAAGCGCAACGGCGCCTATCTGCGACTAAAGAACCTGACCATAGGCTATACACTTCCTCAGAAAGTCATCAAGAAGGCCGGTCTGTCGAATGTCCGTCTGTTTGCGTCGGGAGTCAATCTCTTTACGATCACAGATTTCAAATATCTTGATCCTGAGAGCGGCAATTATACGTGGGCATTCTATCCGCAGCAGCGAACCTTCACTGTGGGTCTTGACCTCTCGTTCTAATGTCAATACATATAAAATATAAAACAGATATGAAAAAATATATATTAGGACTGACTGCGGCGCTTGCACTGGCGGCAACGTCGTGCGACGATCTCGAGGTTGATCCTACCGGTTTCTACAGTGAGAGTGTCGCCTATGCGTCAGTCGAAAATCTTGACATGGTAGTCAAGTATTTCTATGCGACATTCCATAATGTCGCCGACATCGAAACAGGCAGTGGGATGACCTCGATTGATGACGGAGTATCGGATCTTCTGAAAGCCTCATGGTACAATGTGGGGGGCGGAGCGTTCAACAAGCTCTTCTTTCAGGACAATTATGTCACAGTCGAAAGTAACTTCCGCAGCAATTGGGGATCGATGTACAACTTTATCCGCATTATCAACCAGTTTCTCGACGACTATAACCGAGGCATGATCAGACTGCCGGAAAACGAAGTCGCTCCGCGCATTGCCGAAGCGCGTTTTATCCGCGCATTCGCATATCAGGAACTTATCGCCCGTCACGGCGGTGTGATACTGCGCACCGAAGAAGACGGTGTCGATGACCATCATCAGAACAACAAGGCCCGCATGACGACAGCCGAAAGCTGGGATTTTGTGATCAAAGAGTATGCAGAAGCAGCAAAATCGCTTCCGGAGTCATGGAATGCAAGTGATAACGGACGTATCACAAAAGGTGCGGCCTACGGCATGATGGCCCGCGCAGCTCTTTTTGCCGAGCGCTGGGACGATGCGATCGCCGCTGCAGACGAAGTGATCGGAAGCGGTCAGTACAGTCTGATGCCTGGCACAACGGTCGACGACTACAATAAAATATTTGAGAACGCCGGCAATTCGGAACTCATACTACCGATATACTTTGCGGTAGGCGACAAACAGCACGCATGGAATTCGTGGGTAGGCCCCAACACTGACGCAATTCTTGCTACCGACACAGAGTCGGGTGCAGGCGTCACGCCTACGGAGGAATATGCGTCGTCGTTCGAAATCAAGGTCAATGACAAGTGGGAAGATTTCAGCTGGGATAATCTCGCAAGCTATGGCAACGAGCCCTATCTCAACCGTGATCCGCGCTTCTATGCTTCAATCCTCTATAACGGCTGTGAGTGGAAAGGCCGCAAACTCGAACTCTACGAAGGCGGTTCGGACGGCTTCATGCCCTATACCGGTCTGCCCATCCGCGACAATGTCCACTATACGTCGACAGGTTATCTTATCCGTAAATTCCTGACTAAAAAGACGTATAATTATACAAATACGCTCAGCGACCAGCTGTGGCCGGAAATGCGTCTTGCCGAGATTTATCTGATTCGTTCGGAAGCTTATGCCCGCAAAGGTTCGTGGAGCGAAGCCTATCTCGACCTCAACGCTATCCGTCACCGTGTCGGTCTGACAGACAAAGATCAGACGTCAAGCTGGGAAGATTATCTCGTCGATCTGCAGAAAGAACGCATCTGCGAGCTCGGCATAGAAGGTCACCGCTACAATGACATAATACGCTGGAACAAACATCAGCAGATACTCAACGGACAGCGGGTGCATGGAATTCACATTACGAAGAATGATGACGAAACATTCAACTATGAAGTTGTCGAATGCGATCTCCAGGACCGCAAGTTCCCGGTCAAGTATTCAATATTCCCCATTCCTTACAGTGAGATTCACGCCAATCCTCTGTGTGAACAAAACGAACTTTGGAAGTAATTTTAACACAACAATTCTATGAAACTTAAATATTTATTATTAGGACTTGTTTCATCAGCGTTTCTGCTTCCGAGTTGTGTGGAAGTAGACGAGCTCAAACCTCAGGAAGGTGTCGGGCTGCAGCAACTGAATGTCAAGGGTTATCTGGTGAGCGATCCGACATATCTCTACGACTCGGAGATAGATGAAGCAAATGGTACGATCACCGTTAAAGTTCCGTACTATATCAGTGATGTAGATCCTATCATGGGCGACCTGACCCAGATGAAACTTGAGGCCGAGTTGCCGTCGGGCTACATCTTCTCGCCCATATTATCAGGAATACACGACCTTGCCGCCGGTTTCCAAACGAATCTTGTAGATCCGCGCGGAGGCTCAAGGCCTTTCACCATCAAGGCCGAGGCCGTCAAATCAGACGCGGCGCGTGTGATATCGGCCAAACTCACCGAGAGCGAGCGCACTGCCGTTGTTATAACCGATCCTGAAAACGAGGGTGAACATGGTAAAATAGTCGTAGCCAAGACATCATCGTCGATCGACGGCGCTCTCCACGAAGTAGCTCTGACAGTTTCGCCATGGGCGACCGTGACATGTTCGTCCATCGATCCGATAACAGGTTATGTAGATTTCAGTGTGATGCCTGAAATTACAATTACGGCGCAGAACGGAGTTGACAAGACAGTCTATGATGTTTCAGTCGAGACCCCTGAAATTCTGCCAAACGGCATCGGATATATATCAGCACTGTGGGGCTTCCAGATCTATGAAGGCAATGAGTATGGCTTTGAGAAAGCCAATAACACCACGATGGCAGTGGTCGACGACTATCTGATCATAAGCAATTTCAAATCGGCAGGCGACATGATAGTACTTGACCGTTTCAACGGTAAGAAACTCGATGTCAAGGTCAATACAACCGGTATGCCGACCGACCGTCAGTTCCGTGCCATCTGTCATGACGACGCTAATCATATGATTGCGGCATCATATACCGACAACAGCACGATGACGACTCCGACAGCTGTGCGCATCTTCGCATGGAAAGACGGCATCGAAAATCCTCCGACAAGTATCTTCTGGGCAGACTGGAACGGTGAATATTTCGCAGCCGCAAGCGGCTATAAGACCCGAGAACTTTTCCATAATGTCAACTGCCGCGGCGACATATTCAACGGCGACGCTGTCATCACTACAACTGTACTTCAGTCTTACCGCTGCTGGTTCTTCCAGTTCAAGGACGGCAAGCCCGACGGAAATCTCAGCATTGAATATGCCGGCGGTATGGTCTCGATGTGGGCGTCTTCCAACTGCGCTCCGATGACCAACAAGGCTCCATACGGATATATCTGGCACACCGGTAATTTCCGCGGAACTGTAGTCTGTGTTCCGGCCGGTACGTCAGCGACCCGCGGCTTCAATTTTGATCAGCCGAGTTCTCACTGGTGGGCAGGTCCGACCAATACGCGCAGTTGCGATTATATCGAGTTCAACGGCTGCAATCTTTTGGCTGTATCCAACGGCAACCACGCACAGACTTCGGCACAGCGTCTCTATGTCGCCAACATAGGACCTTCGCCGAGTGCTTCTTCACTCAAAGACGGATTTATATTCGACTCAAGAGAAGGCAACGCAGCCGGAACAGCAGGTATCCCGGGAACAGGTTACTCGCCTACCGGCATGACGTCGGCATATACTTACGAGACCGGAAAGGTTGTGCTTGGCGACAACTTTGACGAACCGGTCAACCGTGCGATGGGAGATGTCAAGTTCGCCCGTTCGTCGGACGGCAATGCAGTTCAGGTTTATATGCTGACACCCGATCAGGGCATATTTGCATATGAACTGACCCGCTTCGATCTCTGATTAAAAAAATAAATGCTTCCCGATGGTTGAATCCTACCGGTCGCAGCCTCCGGGAAGCATTTTTTTTATTACTTTTACAAGACGATCGACATAGACGGTCGTCTTTCCCAACAAATATTATTTATGACTCGATTCTTACAGGAAATTCTACAACAGCCCGAGGCAGTCTTAGCGACTGCAGAATACTATACAGTCAATTGCGGCCGCGAGTCTCTGGCGATGTTCGCTGAGGCCGTCAAGAGTACAAAACGCATTGTAGCAACCGGCATGGGAAGCTCATACTTTTTATCCGGAGCACTGCAGACTTTCCTATCTCGCCATGGTATCGCCGTGACCGTTATAAATGCCGGTGAATTGCTGAATTATCAGCTTGATGTAATAACGCCAGACACGCTTCTCGTCGCCATATCCCAAAGCGGAGAGAGCTATGAGACCGTCAATGTGGTAAAACGGCTCGACGCCATGAGTATTAAGCCTCGTGTCGCCGTTATAACAAACGAGCCGGCAAGTACACTGGGCCGTCGCGCCGATATCTTACTGCCTACATTTGCCGGCGACGAAGAGAAAACATCGACCAAGACTTTTATTACAGGTTTCCAAATTATATATATGATTTCACAATTTTTAGGCGGCAACAGTTCCGACATCTCCATATGGCGGCAAGTCGCAGGTGAAATCGAGCAGGTTCTTGACTCACGGGACAATATTTTAAGCGGGATGCTTGATGCGCTGGGCAGTGCGTCATATGTACAATTCGTTGCACGCGGGACATCATTGGCATCTGCCAGTCAGTCGGCTCTTATGGTAATGGAGGCGAGTCACACTCCGTCGCAGGCATTAGCCGGAGGAGAATTCCGCCATGGTCCCCTTGAAATGGTCGGTGAGGGTTTTATCGCAGTAGTTATCGCACACTCAGCCTCTCCGACGTTTGAACAGACTCGCCGGCTTGTTGCCGATATTCTTCGTTTTGGCGGACGTGTCGTTCTTGTAACGGATAATTGCAAGGCTTTGGATGCGGTTGAAAATCTGACCGTAGTCGCAGTTAATACATACGACGCCGATCTGTTTGCGATCACGGGCATAATCCCGGTTCAGCTCGCCGTAGAGGCATGGGCGCGGATAGAGAAGGGTATAGAGCCGGGAGTCTTCAGTCATGGAGCAAAAGTGACGGTAATAGAGTGAAATTTTAATCAATATACAAACAACTGATGTTATCAAACATTATAGCGACTAAACCCGAAGATCTGGATCTTGCCATTGGTCTCGATATCGGAGGTACAAAGATAAAATGCGGCATTGTCGACATCAACGGTAAAATCATGGGTACACCTTGGGAGATGCCTACCAATGCCCGCGGTCCTCGAGAGAGGATCGTGACAAATATTCTCGAATTAGTCAATCAGGCACTCAGCGTTACGCCTGAAAACCGTCTGCGAGGCATCGGTATAGGATGCACCGGCCCTCTCGATATAAACACCGGCACAATTTTGGAATGCAATAATTTGCCGACAATGCATAATTATCCGCTAAGGCACATCATAGAACTGACAACCTGCAAAGAGGTGCGCATGAACAATGATGCCAATGCAATGATGTATGGCGAAGCCGTATGGGGTGCAGGCCGCGGACATTCGACTGTACTCGGCATCACACTCGGCACAGGTTGCGGGTGCGCCATTATTAACAAAGGTCACATCTGGAACGGCTATACAGGTAACGCCGGCGAAATATGGCAGTCGCCATATCGCAACGGAATTATCGAAGACTATGTTTCCGGCCCGGGAATTTCAAATATATACAAAACTCTTACTAATAAGAAAATAAGCGCTAAAGAAGTGTCCGAACGAGCCCGCGCAGGCGAAGATGACGCAATCGAAGCATTCAATCGTTTTGCCGACGGTCTTGTTTTTGCACTTGCGTGGACTATCAACACTGTTGATCCGGATGTTGTGATTTTGGGAGGTTCGGTGGCAAATGCTGCCGATATATTTCTGCCGCGAGTACGCAGTATGTTGCCGCGTTTCATTACAAATGAAGCTTCAGAGCGAGTAGAGATACTTCAGGCGAGTTTGGGCGATGATGCCGGCTTTATGGGCGCGGCGGCTCTTATGTTTGAATAAGCAGATAATGATCAGGCACTTACTTGTCATATTGTTATTATCGGCAGCCGGTCTGACCGGAGCGGCTGAAGTGTTTGAGCTTGACAGTTGGCGCATGTTTCCATCAAGCTCTGTCAGCGCCGGAGACAGCGCTGTGTCGACAGTCGGTTTTGACGACGGCAAGTGGCACGTTGTCAACTTGCCGTCAACGGTGCTTAACGCCCTCGTCCGTGACAGTGTTTATCCTGATCCGCGAGTGGGGATGAACAATTATCTCATTCCGGATGCCAGCGATGAGTTCAATCGACGTATCGGTCTTGATAAATACAATCATCTTGGCACGGATAAGAATCCGTGGCAGCAACCGTGGTTTTTCCGTACCTCGTTCAAAGCTTTTAATCGCCGGCGCGATCAGAGAGTATGGCTTAAACTTGACGGTATAAATTATCGGGCCGACATATGGGTGAACGGCTTTAAGATTGCCGACCGTGACACAACTGTCGGAATGTTCCGGCGGTTCAAGTATGACATTACACCTTATGTGAATTTCGGTCGGGACAATGCCGTGTCAGTAAAAATATATCAGGTTGATCATCCGGGCGATCCGCGGCCGGGCACACAGTGGGTGCTTTTCGGCCCAAACCGCGGCAATGCGGGAGATATTCATCGTGACGAAACCCTAAAGATGAGCGGCGGCTGGGACTGTGCTCCCGTAGTCCGTGACCGCAATATGGGCATCTATCATCCGGTCATGATTGAGACAACCGGACCGGTGACGTTTGAAGATCCTCATATAGTCACGTCATTGCCCAATAACGATACAACTCTGGCGCGACTGACTGTGACGTTGCCTTTGGTCAATAATAGCAACACAAGTGTCAGGGGCAGGGTGATTGCCCGTATATCGTCACTGCCGGAGATAGATTTTCTCACTTATCAAAAGAAGATTTCAAATCTTATAAAACCTATTTCAATCGTCAGAGAGGTGACGGTTCCCGCCGGCGATACAGTCGTTGTGAAATTGTCGGCTGACGAGTATCCGGAACTTAATATTGCAAATCCGCCGCTGTGGTATCCCAACGGTTATGGCGAACAGCCTTTGCAGCGTATCGAATGCGAGTTCAGACCGCGTAGTGGTGAGGCCACTAAGTGGCAGAGTGACTTTGGAATGCGCGAGGTAAAAACACGTCTTATGGAACGTAAATATCAGTCGCATCTCGGTCAGGATGTAGAGCATGGTCTGGTGTTTATCGTCAACGGACGTGAGATCTTTTCTCGCGGAGGATGGATTCAGCCCGATATACTGCTTGACAACTCCAGGCGTAATGTTTACGATCAGCTCAGACTTATAGCAGATGCCGGCGTAAACACTATCGGGAGCGAAGATATGCCCGCTCCATCGCATGACTGGCTTGATGCCTGTGACAAATATGGCGTGATGTGGTGGCATGTCTTTCACCAGTGCTACAGGATGTTTCCCGGACGGTCGAACCAGAACAATCCCGACGATCATTCGCTTGCGATTATCCATGTCACCGATGAAATCAAGCGCTACCGTAATCATCCGTCAGTTGTCGCCTGGGTCGGAGTCAATGAGGTGTGTCCGTCACGTGATCTTTATGTCGCGACCCGTGAGGCAGCCCGCAGTCTTGATCCGTCAAGGCCATATATTCCAACGACATCTGTCAGCTGGGATGTCGACAGTCTGACCCCGTGGCTTGCCGAGGATATGCCGATAGGTACGACTGATGACGGTGCTCCTGACTATAACTGGGCTCCGAACGACTACTATTTTGACAAGATAGGCGAAGTCTATACACAGATGTTCAAGAACGAACTTGGAATGCCGGCCGTACCAGTGTATGAAAGTCTCAGGAAATTTATCCCGACAATTGACAAGCCATTTGATGCGCGCGACCGTCTTTGGCCGCTCGACAGTGTGTGGGCCGAGCATGGAGCATGGTGTGTCAATAATTTTGTGTTCCGGGGCTATGATAATGCCATACGCACGCTTTACAGTGATCCGGTGTCAGCCCGCGATTATGCACTCAAAGCCCAGCTGGTTAGTGCTGACGGCTATCGTGCGATGATCGAGGCCGCCAATCATCGTGCGTGGGATATCACTACAGGCGTGATGCTATGGAAACTCAATTCCTGCTGGCCAGACGTGGCCTGGCAGATCTATGACTGGTACCTGACCCCTAATGCGGCATATTATTATATGCGCAAGGCAATGGAGCCTGTTCATGCGCAGCTTAATGCAAACAGCGAGTGTCCTGCGGTCATCAACAATTCTCCGCGACCGACCGGACCGTTGACGCTTGATATAAGTATACATGATTTTTCGATGAAGGAGCAGTGGCATCGCCGCGACACGGTAAATTTAGTTTCTAATTCCTATGTCGAGCTACCGTCAATACCCAAAGGGGCCAAACTTGGAGCGGTTTATCTTGTGACTATGACTTTGAGCGACGCTGAAGGCCGCGAGGTTTCGCACAATACCTATTGGCGCTACAGCCAGCACCAGAATTTTTACTGGCTCCTGCACCTTCCGGAGGGCAAACTTGACTGCGATACAGTTGTCGAGCGTGAAGGCGATGAGTTCGTCGTTACCGCGACCCTGAAATGTAGTCGTGACGGTTGCGCTTTCTTTAAGCATCTGACACTTGGCGATTCGACTGACGGTCCGTCGGTTAATCCGGTGTTCTGGAGCGATAATTTTATAACATTGTTGCCCGGTGAGACCCGAACGGTCACTGCCCGCGTAGCCGCCGATATGCTTCAGGGAGAACCTGTGTTGAGAATTGATTACTAAAAACAATTATGAATATGAACCGAATTATCACATCCGTACTTGGAGCCTTGATCGCGTTACAATTACACGCTGTCGGGCAGTTGCCGGTTATACCTTATCCTCAAAGTGTAGTGACGGCCGAAGGCCACTACAACGTCAGTCATGGCTTCGATGTGTATAGTGCAGACAGTGCATTTGTCGATGAGATTGATTTTCTGATCGATAAACTTAACGCTTCGGGAAGAAATTCCCGGGCTGTCGATAACAGCAGGCGATGTGGTATCGTAATGAAGTCTGATGTTTCGGTCAAATCACCGGAAGGTTACCGCCTTGTGATCGGCAAAAATAAAATCGAGATTGCCGCAAGTGATGCTGCGGGTGCGTTTTACGGTGTGCAGACTTTGCTGCAGCTATTAAATAACTGCCGAGAGCTGCCTTGCGTGACAATCAATGATGAGCCACGCTATGGCTGGCGCGGCTATATGCGTGACGATGCCCGTCATTTTACGGGAGTGGAAAGTGTCAAGAATTTGCTTGACCTTATGGCTTACTATAAACTCAATCGTTTTCACTGGCATCTGACCGACGGTCAGGGCTGGCGCATAGAGATAAAAAAATATCCGAAGCTGGCCACTGTCGGCGGTATCGGTTCGCATAGCGATCCTGACGCCCCGTGTGCTTATTATACTCAGGAGGAAATCAGGGAAATTGTCGACTATGCCGACAAACGTCACATCATGATTATCCCCGAAATCGATATGCCCGGTCATGCTACAGCGGCCAACCGTGCTTATCCTGAATATAACGGCGGAGGAGAGGGTATTTTCCCCGACTTCACTTTCAACCCGGGTAAGGAAGAGACATACACTTATCTAAGTGATATCCTTGCAGAGGTAGCAGGGCTGTTCGCAGGACCGTATATGCATATCGGCGGTGATGAGGTAGCATACGGTATCAACGCATGGAAGGTTGATCCTGATGTGAATGCACTGATGAAACGCGAGAACTTCACCGATGTCAAGCAGTGTGAGCGTTATTTCATGAACCGTATGATTGGTGAGGTCGCACACCTCGGCAAGACTCTTATCGGCTGGGATGAACTGCTTGATCTCGATGTAGACAAATCTACCAACATCATGTGGTGGCGTCATGATAAGCCGGCCTATCTGACCCGTTCGCTCGACGCCGGTTATACAACCGTGCTATGTCCGCGCAAGCCGCTATACTTTGATTTCGTTCAGCATGACAGTCATTCTGTCGGCCGTATATGGGACGGTTTCTGTCCGCTTGAGGATGTTTATGCATTTCCTGATCCGTGGTTTGAAAACATCGGTGTTACGCCTGAAATGCAGTCGCATATTGCCGGTATGCAGGCTAATGCATGGAGCGAGCTGATGCACAACAGCAATCGTGTAGATTTTATGACCTGGCCGCGTCTCTGTGCCCTCGCCGAGTCAGCGTGGACGGAGCCGGCCAATAAAAATTTTAAGGATTTTGAGTTGCGTCTCAACGATGCTTATCGCTTATTTGATAAACTGAATATTTATTATTTCGATCATCGTGTGCCGTCGCATCATCCCGAACCGGCAGGTCCTGTAATCAAGAAAATGTCGCGTGAAAGTGAAACTGATTACAGAGATTGACCTGTAATTTCAAATTATTATAGAAATGAATGTGAATTCCCAAATATTGTCTGTCATTTTGCTGTCGGCTGTAGCGTATACAGTGTCGGCCGATGATGTTGTGATTCAGAATGATGAAATGTCACTGACAATTGGTGCTGACGGCTTGGTCAAAAGTTTAGTCCACAGGCCGACGGGAGAGGAATGTATTCAGCCGGGTGTCGATGCACCGGCATGTATGATCACCCAATATAGGCCATATGATAATGAGAATTTTCTGATGTTTCCGGCCAAACCACGATCGTTTCCTTCGAACAAGTGCTACATGCGAGGCGACACTTTGATGGCTGAGTTCACTGACACATATGACATTGTGAAGATCAAGATTGATGTAACACCTGATTACATTGCATTTACGCCTGTCGGACGCGACTATAGGATCGAGGATTACGGGGTAAAACGTAAGACTGAACTTGACGAACTGACTCTGATGCAGCTGCCGCTGAAAAAACGTGAACGTTTCGGCGAATGGCTCAACGTTATGTGGGACGATTCTGTCGCTGTTGCGTTGGTAGGAACTCATCCGACGACGTTTATCGACGCACGCGCCGAACGCGATAACACCACTCTGCTTGCTCAGACTCACACCTCTGTACAGCTCTATAACTCCGGTACGGCGCTGATCGTTGCCTCACCGGACAGTCTGCTTGAACGAATGGACGCTCTCGAACGTGATTACGATATGCCGCGTGGCGTAGAAAGCCGTCGTCGGAACGAGTACAAGATGAGTTACTATGAACTGCGCGATGTGACTGTAGACAATATAGACCGCAATATCGAGCTGGCCCGGCAGGCGGGACTCAAAACGATGGTTGTATATTATGTCGATTTTGCCAAGGCTTGCGGTCACTATGAATGGCGTCCAGAATATCCACGCGGCATGGCCGATCTTCAGGAGATAACGCGAAAGATTACGGAAGCCGGCATGATCCCCGGCATTCATATCCATTATTCCAAAATTGCGGTCACCGACCCGTATATCAATGACGGTAATCCTGACCGTCGAGGTAATGTGGTCGCACGATTTAGGCTGACAGAGCCGATTGATTCCGCAGCAACTGTTATTGTCGTTGACGAGCGTCCGGAAGGCGTGCGCATGGAAAACGGCCGTCGTTTGCTCCAGCTTGACGACGAATTGATAATGTTTACAGATGTCACCGCTACTGAACCATATACGTTTACCGGTTGTGAGCGTGGCTGTTATAATTCAAAGCCTTCGGCACACGCTGCCGGAAGCGAGGCACGGCATTTGGATGTCGATGACTGGCCTTTGTTTATCCGCGTAGATCAAAACAGCGGCATACAGCGGGAGATTGCAGAGCGGCTGGGCAAGATTTATGCCGATTGTGGCTTCAGGTTTGTCTATTTCGACGGGGCAGAAGATGTGCCGATGCCTTATTGGTATAATGTATCGCGTTCACAGCTTGAGGTTTACAAGGCAATGAATCCGGCGCCGATGTGGGCTGAAGGTGCACAGAAATCACATTATGGCTGGCACATTCTTTCGCGTGGAAACGCGTTTGATATTTTCCCGCCTGAACGAATCCGTCAGGCTATGAAACGCTATACGCTGCGTTGTGCCGAACAAGTCGCATGTGACTTCACTTCTGTTAACTTCGGATGGGTCAATTATCTGGCACCGAGTGAAAAAACTATCGGCATGCAGCCTGATATGTACGATTATATCTGTTCAAAAGCATTAGCCTGGGACTCGCCCATATCGCTTGTGGCAAATATGCCCGAAATTGACAGTCATCCTCGCACAGCCGACAATCTGCTTGCCATAAATTTATGGGAAACTGCGAAATTGAACAATAGCATCGATCCCGAACTTAAAAATGCAATGCGAGATCCTGAGCGGGAGTGGACTATCATGCCCCGCAAAAATGGTCGGTTTGAGATTCATGAGGTAAGTCAGATTACGCCCGACTCTCTGAACGCTGAGTTGCCCGTGAGAGCATTTTCATATAAAATAGATAATAACAATACAGCCATAGTCTATTGGGACAGCAGAGGTGAGTCGACTATAATGTTTGATCCGGTTGATGTTTCACTTAAGCTTGCTGCATTTGACGGCAGATCACAGAAAGTTATCCGTGATAAATCGGGCCGAGTGACGTTACCCGCCGACGAGCGCCGTGTGCTGAGTATTGCTTTGCCTGAAGACGAGGCTGTGAAGTTGTTTATTGACGCATTATCAACTTATAAACCAATAATAACACAATGACAAAGAATGCTGTTTTTGCGATTGCTCTGATTTCGGCAGTTTGTTTTGGCGCGGAGTCCAGAACTACGACCGTTCGTAATGACGCCGGAGATCTGGTCCTATCCAATGAGAATGCTACACTGGTATTCTCGGGAGGCAGAGATTATCTGCTGAAGGAATTCAATATGTGCGGTCGGAATCTGCTTCCGGCAAAAGGTTCGACTACCCATCCATGGCAACTCACCTACCGCGGACCTGACGGCGAGAATCCGCAGCTTAAACCCATATGGGGTGTATACCGCGGAGTTGAGACATCCGAATACAATGGTATGTCGGCAGTCAAAGCAACATGGGATATGGTACTTGATGATGAACCCAAATGGCCGGTTACTATGACCGTTGCATTAGGTGATGAAGCGGAATTGCCGTCATTTTATATCGATGCGTCATTGCCTGATGGATGGGTTATAACTGATTTTGAATTTCCGCGTGTGACATTCGCACAGCTGCCAAAAGGCAAAGCTGTGATGCCGATCGCATTCGGATGTGAATATAATCTCAGCCGTGAAGGTCAGCTCCAGACTCGCTATCCGTCGGTGACCGGTTCAATGCAGCTTATGATGATGCATGATCCTTCAGGCCAAAACGGCACAGTATTCTTTTCTCCGCGTGATCCGGAAGGGGGCAACAAAGTTATGCAGATGAAAATGGAAGGCGATAATGTCTCATTCATTCAGCAAGTCGTTGCCAACTATGACTGGAGCAAAAACGGACATTTTGCAATGCCCTATGGCGTTGAGATGGGCTACAATCCCGACAGCTGGCAGGCGACCGCACTGAAGTGGTATCGTCCTCAAGCGATTGAAAGCAAGTGGGCACGCAAGAATGTTCGCGACCGCAAAATCGCTCCGTGGGTCGAACATGCCGATATGTGGCTTCGACCGGGCGATGTCAGTGAAGAGACGATGTCGGCTGTCCGCAAAGCATTGAGCTATTATGGCAAAGGGGTAGGCCTTCACTGGTACTATTGGCACAATTATCCCTTTGACACGCATTATCCTGAATATTTTCCGGCCAAACCGGGCTTCAAGGAGATGATTAAAGAGTCGCAGGCGCTTGGCGCTCATGTCACGCCTTATATCAACGGCCGTCTGTGGGATCCGGCTACACCGAGCTATAAGGCTGAGAACGGCAAGGCTGCTTCATGCCGGAAACCTGACGGCACTCTGTACACTGAGGTCTACAGCTCGAAAGTGCTCAACACCGTCACTTGCCCGGCCAGTGAGATATGGCAGAATAAGTTGCGCTATCTGAACAAGTATATCCTTGACAGTCTTGCAACCGACGGCGTATATATGGATCAGATCGGATGTGCCGCTGCCGAACCCTGCTATGCTGACAACCATAATCACGGTAAGGGAGGCGGATCATGGTGGCCCGACGCCTACCGCTATATCCTCGACGATATGCGCGGATCGTTCTATAAACCAGATCAGGCGATGACAACCGAGGAAAATGCCGAACCTTATATGGATAAGTTTGATATGATGCTGGTCGTCAACTCACCTCACGCCGGGTATATGCGTATGGTTCCGCTGTTTCCGTTAATATACAGTGACCGTTGTGTTTACAGTGGATTCACCTATGTGCCATGGAAAATAAACGACGGTTCACTGCGCTATATGACCATGAAATCATTGCTATGGGGTTCACAACTGGGCTGGGTGGAGCCTAAACTTCTGATGAACGATGCCAACAAAACAGAGGCGCTGATGCTTAAGAACCTTGTCAAATTCCGCAAGGATAATCATAATATTTTCTTCGGCGGACGGTTTATGGCGGAATTCACTCCCGAAGGAGAAAACGAAGTTGTTGAAATACCAAATTATCAGCCTTCGCCGGTCGTAATGGGCGCCGAGTGGACCGATTATAAAGGTAAGCACTATTATATATTTGTCAATATGAGTGAACAAGACCGTAAGGTATCGGCACCCAATGGCAAATCGGTTGTTGTCAAGGCCTATAATGCGGCGAAGATAATAAAATAGATTAAGTTTCAGCTATTTGACTGCTGGTATTTGAATAAATATAAAACCAAAAAATAGATTAAAATGAAAAAAACATTCATCGCTTTAGCTGCCGGTTTCGTGCTTTTCACGACCTCTTGCTCTGAGCATGTTGATGCCGGAGATGTTCCTACGTTGCTACCTCCGACAGATATTACAGTTGAACGTACCGGTGTTGATCAGGTACTTGTTTCCTGGACAGATAATTCAAGTTCAGAGACAGGTTATGCCATTTATGTCAGACAGGCTGATACTCCTACAGCTGAAGAAGTAGCCCAGGTAGATGCCGATGTTACATCATACACTGTAACCGGACTCCTACAGGAAGGCCGTCAATATTTTATAGGTGTAAAAGCTTTTAACTCTTCTGAACAGACCCGAGTGATCTCGATACTGTATAATATGCAGGTGCTTGCCGACCTCCCGCGTGTTGATATTTCGACTGTCAGCTCAGGCGAAAACTGCATATGGGGTCAGTACACTATCTCAAATATTGAGTTATCAGAGGCAGATGAATGGGGTTTCTGCTGGAGTTCCGAGGGTAAGCCGTCGGTCGAAGGCGCTCACCTCGCAGGTGCGGCAGCTGATAATAACGGCAGCGTTTTTCAGGTTATACCGGATACAGAACTTGATTTCGGAATTGAATATAATGTATGTGCTTACCTCAAAGCGGGGGATGCCGTTTATTATAGTGACGTCAACAAAGCGTCTATGACCGAAAATTATCCGGCAATCACCCTTGATTGGAAAAAATATGACAGCGCCGGCCTTCCTTCGTCAATAGAAGTTTATGAGACGACTTCGCCACTTAACGGAAGTGCGTTTCACGCCTGGTATGCGATTGCTGATTTGAGCAAGGGTGATGTCGAACTTCGGGTCAGTGTTCCGTCTGAAGCTCAGACAATCGACGATCAGGCAGCATCGTTCAACGGAGACTGTTATATTCTTGTTAACGGCGGTTATTTCTATAATGGCCGGAATACCGGGCTTGCTGTTGTAAATGGTTCAGCGATAGGCTCTATTAACGAAATACGCGGTTCGCTCAAGACTGAAGAAGATGAGTATAATGTTATGTATTGGGTTACCCGCGGGTGCTTTGGCGTCGATGCTTCGGGTAAGCCTTCAGCATATTGGGCAGGAACTAATGTTTCAGGTACAAATCTTTATTATGAGACTCCTCTGCCGACCGTAAAAGGAGAGAACAAATATGGCAGACCATCGGCAACGTTGCCAGCCGAACCTGTCGACTGGTCTCCTGAATATGCCCTTAGTGCCGGCCCTGTACTGCTAAGTAACGGAAAAATACCTTTCAATTTTGCAACAACATCAAAGGGCGCAGACTACTATCTGACCAACTATGAACTGATGCCTTACGATATATTCGGTCCGGATGTGACTCCCGACCGTACTGCTGCAGGCTGTACATCCGATGGAAAAGTCATACTGTTTATCTGTGACGGGCGTATAGAATCGTCTGATGGCGCGACTCTTCTCGAACTGGCACAGATCATGAAGGGTCTCGGTTGTGTCGGAGCTGTCAACTTTGATGGTGGCGGTTCAACAGGAATGATGGTCGGAAGCACTCATGTCAATGACATTACGCCCAACAATCGCCCTGTTGTTTCAACTATCGGTTTCTTCAAAAAATAAGACAATAACTCTCAGGACATTTTAGATGAAATATACAACGTTATTTTTGCCATTGTTGCTTGTTGTCATGGTATCGTGCGGTAAGGAGGATCATACAGTGCCTGAAATCAAAGTGCCCGGTGGCAATGAGCCGGTTGAACAGCCAAAGCCCGGCGAGCTTTATTCGTGGGAGAAATCACGCACTGAGATTTTGGATTACACTGATATGGTACTTTTGTATGGCGGAGGACGCCAGCGTTATATACCAAATTGGGATACAAATCGTCTTTCGGCATATGTATCATATACAGATAAAGGAGGTCATGAAAAATGGTTCTTTGACTCATTTCTTTTTCTTGAGTTCGCAGATTACGGCAGCGGCTCTGCGATGGTTACGTATGCGACAGGCTATAAAGATCCGGTCTCAAACAAAATACTTGACTCGGCTACAAAAAAAGACTGGGAAAGACTGATTGACTATTATTTTCTTGAAGATCATAATCTTGCACAGCTTGATGCTACAGTAGAAGCCGTGTCCCGTAGAATCGGTCAGCCGGCAGAAAAACCTCGCGTGGTTATAACCATACCCGAACCCATTATGCGTAGAAATTCGAGTGAGGCCACATCGTCAACAACCTACTGGGGAGAAATCGATGGCAAAGCTCTTGATTTTTCGAAATCCGTAGACCGTGTAAAAGCTTGTTGCTGGTATATCGATCGCGTTAGAGCTATGTTCGATAAACGCGGTTATAAGAATATCGAGCTTGCCGGTTTTTATTGGATTTCCGAGAAGGCGTCAGATTCGTCTGATATTCTTGCATCAGTTTCAGAATATCTGCATCAGATGAATTATTCGTTCAACTGGATACCTTATTTTTCAGCGGACGGTTATGCACAATGGAAACGCTGGGGTTTTGACTATGCATATTTGCAGCCTAATTATTTCTTTAATGAGTCAACACCAATGAGCCGTCTCGACGATGCTTGCAATATGGGTCTCGCTGCAAAGATGGGCATGGAGATGGAGTTTGATGACAATGCTTTGGCGTCAAACGGACGCGGATATAAACTGCGCAATTACATGCAGGCATTCCGTAACTATAAAGTATGGGACAACTGCCGTATCGCTTACTATCAGGGAAATAATACGGTCTATACTCTGAAAAATTCTGCGAACGCCGATGATCAAAGTCTATATCACGACTTTGCGGAGTTTGTGACAACTCGTCCGCTACGTTCGAAATAAGTAAAAATAAGGAAATTATTTATTTATAGGGCGCGCGTGTGAAGTGCGCCCTTTTTTCGTCTAATTTTATTATATTTGCAGAGTAAAAATAAAAATTATCATGATGAACATTTTTTTCAAAACGTGCGTGTCTCTGTCAGCGCTTGGCGTGGTTCTGCTTGGATCGTGTTCCGATAAATATGAGTCGGGACTGCCCAAAAAAGTGACTTTTTCACAGGAAAGATTAATGGATAAAATCAAAGGCGGATGGGCCGGTCAGACAATCGGTGTCACATATGGAGCGCCGACGGAATTCCGCTATCGCGGTGAGATGATCCCCGATTCTGTTGAAATCGCCTGGGGCGATCCGGAGTATATAAAGGGGTGGATGGAAAAATTCCCCGGCCTTTATGATGATATTTATATGGATCTGACCTTTGTCGAGGTTTTTGACCGTCTGGGCGTCGACGCTCCGGTTGATTCCCTTGCCTCGGCGTTTGCACATGCCGGTTACAATCTGTGGGAGGCAAACCAGACCGCACGTTACAATATACTTAACGGAGTAATGCCTCCGGCTTCGGGATTCTGGAAAAACAATCCTCACGCCGATGACATAGATTTTCAGATCGAAGCCGATTTCGCGGGTCTTATGAGCCCCGGTATGCCCAATACTGCGGCTGTGATATGCGACAGTGTGGGACACATCATGAACTACGGTGACGGATGGTATGGCGGAGTCTATATGGCAGCGATGTATTCGCTTGCTTTTGTGAGCGACAGTGTCGAGTTTGTAGTAACGGAGGCTTTGAAATGTATACCGGAAGAAAGTCGCTATCATAAATGTATCTCAGATGTGATAGCCGCTTATCATGAATCTCCCGATAACTGGAAGATTGCATGGCAGCGCTGTGCAGAAAACTGGGATACGACTCTTGGTTGTCCGACAGGAGCCTATGAGCCATATAACATTGATGCGGCTCTCAACAGCGCCTATGTCGTGATCGGTCTGCTTTACGGTCACGGCGATTTCGGTAAGACAGTCGAAATCGCAACACGCTGTGGTCAGGACTCGGATTGCAATCCGGCATCGGCCGGCGGTATTCTGGGAACAATGCTCGGCTACAGTAATATTCCGGCCGAATGGCTCGGCCCGCTGAAGATCAGCGAGGATATCGATTTCGCGTTTACATCAAGTTCGCTCAACGATACATATAAAATGGGTTATGATCAGGCTCTTAAGGTAATCGAACGCAACGGCGGCAAAGTAAGCGATACAGAAATCACCGTAAAATGTCAGGAGCCCAAAGCCGTAAAATTAGAACAGAGCTACGAAGGACTTAAACCGCTGAGACGCACGACTTATGCGCTAAAGCTCAATGACGGTCCGGTAGAAGCGCCGATTGACGGTAATGCTGTTGTAGTAATGGGCGGAGTAGACGGTAATGCCGAGTCTGGTTATATCGCAGAAGTAGAGGTGAGCATTGACGGTGAACCCGTTGAAATTGAGAAAATGCCTGCTGATTTCGCTACAAGAAAGTATGATGTATACTGGAATTATGATCTTGACGGCAAGCCTCACAAACTGAAGTTCAATCTGCTGAATCCTAATGATGAAAATACAGTAATTATTCGTTATGTATTTGAGATGAAAGCAGAATAAAGAGCAGTTTAATTATTGTATATATAAATTGGCGTTACTCTCCGGGAGCAATCTCGGAGAGTTCTCGCATTTCAGAGTATTCGGACCAGTCGGGATCGTTTTCGGCGTATATCTCCAAGGGCAGGAGGGGGAAAGCTGATAGTGCCTGATTGATCTTTTTATTGAAAATATTGGTGCTGAGAGTATAGAAAACCCAGTTGCGCTCTCCGGCTCCTGTATATATGCCGGTCATAACGGCAACAGGATCTTTTGTAAACTCGGCGTTGAGAGCGTCGGTAATGTCGCCCATTATTTTAGCCGTAGCGTCGTCGGGCATATTGGCCGAAGGCTGATCGGAGTATCGCCATGTGATCTCAACGCGGATTATGAAACGGGGATTTCGCCGGAAAGCATCAATGTCGCGCCGTCCGCTCACCATTATGAGACGTCCGTCTTCGCTTTCAGTCGGACATGTCCACCAGTCGTTATGTTCGGCCATGAGTAAAATGGATTAAATAGTAAAAAAGCCTCGCACGGAGTATAAGCCGGGTTATGTAGAGAGCGCACTTTCGGTAAAGAGTTACGCTGCTCCGTCCGTCATTTATCTGATCCCTGTGTCGCCACAGGGCTTAAGCGGTCTACCCCCCGGCAATGGGCGAGCAACCCTTAAATGCCGGTATACTTGACCTT
>CANPDU010000012.1 GCA_947573135.1 uncultured Bacteroidales bacterium
TCGCCGCGTTGTCGTTCGGCCGCAACGCCTCGCCGGCCTACATCATGAAGCGTCTTGTTGCTCTTCAGGTCAAATGCAAGCTGTCGGTTCTCGCAGTGGCCCACGACTCGACCAAAAGCGTCAACAACGCCCTCGTCGCTCTCGCTGCCTCAGAGATCACCGAAAACTCTGAGTCCTCTGAGATCTCTGAGATCTCTGAGATCTCTGAGCACTCCAAGCCTGCTGAGCCCTCAGAAAAATCAGAGCCCGCTGATCTCATCAACAATATCCCGATCCCGGTGATGACACGCCAGCAGCGGCGCGCCCTCGAACGCCGCGCCGCCAAAGCCCAGCGCCGCGCCGGCAATCTGATTCACTGAAAAATCCGTGCAAAAAAATCATGCAATATTGATGATTTTGGGAAAAAGTTGCATTTGAATCGCGCAGAAGTAGTTGGAATATTTACAAAATATGTCTTATTTGAATAAAATATGGAAAATTGATTTGGAATTCGACATTATTTTGTAACTTTGCACTGAATTTGTTTACTCTGTTTATTCCATGATTAAAGCAGCTCTTGAAAAAGTAATCAATGAAGATATGTCCGCCATCTGGTCTGTCCTCGACAGTGATCAGAAACGCTTGGTGGCTGATCATCTTGAGATACACAATTTTAAGAAGAATCAGTATATTTATCTCGAAGGTGAGGATCCTGAGTGTCTTTGGTGTCTTTTCAAGGGAAAAGTCAAGAAGATCAAAGAGGGTGTCGGCGGACGTGTTCAGATATTGAGACTTATGCGACCGGTGCAATATTTCGGTTATCGCGCCCATTTTGCAGAGGAACGCTATGTGTCGAGTGCTATGGCAATTGAACCGTCAGTCATAGGCTCTCTGCCGCTGACCGTCGTCGACGAGCTGATAAGAACAAACAATAATGTTGCTCTTTTCTTTATACAGGAACTTTCGCGTAATCTAGGAGGTTCAGATACAAGAATCGTCACACTGACTCAGAAGCATATACGCGGACGTCTCGCCGAGGCTCTGATCGTGCTGCTTGATCACTATGGATATGAGGACGATAATTCTACGCTCAAAATTTATATGGCCCGCGAAGATCTCGCGAGTCTGTCGAATATGACTACCTCAAATGCGATACGCACGTTGTCGACATTTGTCAATGATAAGATAATCGTGGTCGACGGTCGCAGGATCAAGATAATAAACGAGCCTATGCTGCGTAAGATAAGCAAATTAGGCTTCTAATCAATCTTTTTGCGGAATATTTTGCCGTTGGCTGTGCGTGGCAGAGCTCTCACTGCCCTGGCTTTCTTAGGACATGTCTTATGGTCGATTTTTGAAGCAAGAAGATCAAGGATATCTTGTACTTCGCTTGCCGTACCTTCAAATACAATGGCCGGAACCTCTCCCCAGCGGTCATCTTTGGCAGAAGTGATATAGAACGGACGGTCGACATATCGGGCTATCTCCTTCTCAAGGCGTTCAGGTGAGATTTTTATGCCGCCTGAGTTTATTACATTGTCAAAACGCCCGATCCACCTGAATTCAGTCGGGCTTGCAATCTCGACAATATCGTTGGTTGTAAGGTTGCCGAAACTGTAGGCCGGAGCCTGAATGACAAGGCATCCGCGCCGGTCCTGACTGAAACTTATTCCGGGCATCGCCTCGAAGTATGTTTCATGGCCGCATATCTTTTTCAAGGCTACATGACTGCATGTCTCTGTCATGCCGTAGGTTGCGAATGCGTTGAGACCTTTGTTGACAATGGCCGCCAACTGCTGATCGTTCATCGGAGCTCCTCCGACGATAATATTTTTCACGAGCTGCGGTGCATCGGGCTGAGCGAGCAGACTGTCGAGCTGCGACGGCACAATGGCCAGCAGATCGATCCGGCGGTCGATTATGACCTTATTCGATACCGGCATCTCCAACAGCTCGCATCCGGCTTCGATCGCCCTGACACACATCATTTTGCCGGCGATATAGTCAACCGACAGAGGTGCGGCGATGACTGACCGGCGAGTGATGCCGAACCGGCTGTTGGTCGCCTTTGCCGACACACGCATGTCAGATTTCGGCAGTCTGATCTCTTTCGGTGTGCCGGTCGAACCTGACGTATGGGCGACAATATAGTCGCAGTCCGACTCCCATTCTCTGATAAAATCGTTTATCTCTGCCACGGTAATTGAGGAATTTGCCACTGACGGTCATGCCTGTAGACCAGATTGCCGCCATCCATTGCGAGCGGCGACTGAATGTTGTTTTCGTAGAGTTCGCCTGTGCCGAGACCCTGCACCAGCGGATTGTCTTTTGCAGAGACCCATTGTGCTATTGCGTTAAGTCCGATATTCGACTCAAGGGCGGACGTGGCCCACCAGCCGATATTGTTCTTCTCAGCAGTTTCAATCCATTTGTCGGCGCGTTCGAAGCCACCGCACAGAGCAGGTTTCAGAATAATGAACTGGGGCCGTATAAATGTCAGCAGTTCTTCTGTCTCGGCATCGTTTCTGAAACCGATCAGTTCCTCGTCAAGAGCTATAGCGACAGGCGATGACTGACATAATTTCCTCATGAGTTCATGCTGTCCGGCTCTGACCGGCTGTTCGATAGAGTGAATTCCGTAGCGGCTTAATCGTTGGAGCCGGTCATACACGTTGTCGGCGCTGAAACTTCCGTTGGCGTCGAGTCTTATTTCCAGCTCACCGGGGCCAAAGGTGTCGCGTATGGACTTTATGATCGACAGCTCGTCGTCGAAACCTATGCCGCCGATTTTCAGTTTCAGGATCTTGAACCCACGTTCGATCTTCTCTTTGACGCGCTTAGTCATCGTCGGTTTATCGCCCATCCAGATCAGACCGTTGATGGCAATAGCTTTTCCCTGCGAGAGCCAGGGATTGTCGCATATTTTTCTTGTCGCTCCGTTGGCGAGATCGGCAAACGCTGTCTCAAATCCGAAACGTATCGAGCTCATCGGCGGCAGGCCTTTGGACGGATTTTTACAGACGTCGCTCAGTATCTGTTCATAATCAGCAATATCATCGGCGCTGAGACCTCTGAACAGAGCGCATTCGCCGAGACCGGAAACGCCCGGGCGCTCCGTATCTGTCAGCTTTACAAAATACGTCGTTTTCTCCGTCATTTCCTCTCTCGAGGTTTTGGCAAGGAAGCGAAACCTGAGATCATAGCGGCACCATTCGGCTTTCAGCATGGCTTAGCCCGGGAATTGCGGGAACTGGTCGAAATCGGGATCTCTTTTTTCGAGGAACGCGTTTTTGCCTTCCTGAGCCTCGTCCATAAGATAGTACATAAGAGTGGCGTCGCCGGCAAATTCCATCAGGCCGCTCTGACCGTCGAGTTCGGCATTGAGCGCGCGTTTGATCATGCGGATAGCAAACGGACTGCGTTTGATTATCGTCTCACACCATTCGACAACCTCATCCTCAAGACGGTCAAACGGAACAACCTTGTTGATCATGCCCATCTCGAGCGCTTCGGCGGCGGTGTACTGGCGGCAAAGATACCAGATCTCACGCGCTTTTTTCTGTCCGACGCAGCGGGCGAGATACGACGATCCGAAACCGGCGTCGAAACTGCCGACCTTCGGCCCTGTCTGCCCGAAACGGGCGTTTTCGGATGCAATCGACAGGTCGCACACGACATTAAGCACATTGCCTCCGCCGATAGAATAGCCGTTGACCATGGCGATGACGGGTTTGGGGATGCTGCGTATGGCCTTGTGGAGATCGAGGACGTTAAGACGCGGGGTGCCGTCTTCGTCGCGGTAGCCGCCGCGGCTTTTATAGTTCTGGTCTCCGCCTGAGCAGAAGGCCTTGTCGCCGGCTCCTGTCAGGACAACGACTCTCACTTCGGGAGTCGCTCTGCAGTAGGCCATCGCGTCGAGCATCTGGGCGTTGGTCTGCGGACGGAAGGCATTGTAGACTTCAGGTCGGTTGATAGTAATTTTGGCTATGCCGTTATAAAATTCAAAAAGAATATCACTGTACTCTTTGATGGTCTGCCATTGGCGTTTGCTCATATCTTGATTATTTGATGTTTGATGGCTGAAAAAATTGTTTTAGAATTTGCGCGCTTGTCTGCGGAGGAGTTAGGATGTTGAGGATTGCCGGCCGGCTTTTCTCGCCGGCAAACCGGCTGAATTCGCTTATCAGCGTTTCCTCGTTGTCGGCTTCGAAGTAGGCGAAGCCGTAGGCGTCCGCCAGTTGCTTCAGCGGCAGATTGACTTTGGCCGCGAAGCACTCTTCAAGTTCATCGAGAGCAGATGTCGATTTGATAAAACGGAATATTCCGCCCCCGCCGTTGTTGAGAACGGCCATTTTGAAGCGTGGCGTGATTTCGTTCAGAGCCAGTGCGCCGACATCGTACTGTGCGCTCATGTCACCGGTCATAAGTAATGTCACTCCGTCAAAATGAACATGCGATCCGATCGCTGTCGAGGTCGATCCGTCGATGCCGCTGACTCCGCGGTTGCATTCGATACTGTCAAATTTGGAATAATCGAACAGCTGGGCATATCGTATTGATGTGCCGTTGCTCAGCTGCAGATGCCATTCGCGGGGTATAAGTCGCATGATTGTAGCTGCTGCGAGAAAATCGCTCCACGGACAATCGTCGAGAAATGATGTCAGCCGGGCGTCAGCTTTTGCAGCGATTGCCAGCCAGTCGTCCGAATAATTCATGTGGCTGACGTGTTTGGCCGCACGTGCGGCCAAAGAAGTGAAAAATTCGGCTTCGTCGCACTCGATGCGGCGCGTGAGTGCCATAAGGCAGTCGATAGAGTTGGCGCTCGGGCCGAGATGCCAGTGCTCGAGATCCTCGCACCGGCGCAGATAGCGCTTTATCATACGCGACACAACCGAACCGCCGAACGTTATGACGAGATCGGGTTTCAGTCTCGCAAGATCTTCTTCGGTGCAGACTGAGAGGCAGGCATCGATATGACTGACAGCAGCCGGCAGATGTAGATTGGATTGAGCTTCATAAAAGACCGCCGCTCCGGTGCTGTCAGCAAAACTGTCGATGGCCCGGTCGAGATCGCTGCTGCCGTGGCCGAAACCGCCTATGACCATTACTTTTTTGCCGGTCAGTTGCGAGGCGAGGATATCAAACTGTGAGTCGCTCAGACTCAGACGCTCGTCTGTCCATAATTCTATTTTTGATGAACGCTCGGCCGGGAACTCGGCAAGAGAACCCAGCGGCTCGTCGAGTCTTACGTTTATATGAACCGGACCTTGCGGCGCACGTGTCGCAAGGTTGATGGCATCGTTGACGGTGCGTGATATGAATCTGCCGAGAGTCTTGCGATCACTGTTTTCACCGTCTATGTCGAATGATCCCTTTACGATATTGTCAAGCACGCCGGCCTGTCTGATTGTCTGGCTGTCATCCTGATCTATCCATTCAGCCGGACGGTCTGCCGATATGACGATCAGCGGAATATGTCGGTAATAAGCCTCGGCGACAGCGGGACCGTAATTGAGAACGGCCGAGCCTGATGTGCATATCAGCGCTGTCGGACGGCGAGTCTCCAGAGCGATGCCGAGTCCGAAGAACGCGGCGCTCCGTTCGTCGATCACGACGTGTGTGCGCAGACTTCCGCCGTCATGGCGACGCACGGCAACTGTCAGCGGCGTATTGCGGCTGCCCGGTGAGATCACGATATCTTCGACTCCGTGAGCCTGCAGTAATTCGGCTATGGTAACGCAGGATGTTTTGTCAGTCGTCATCATCTTAGTCTTTCGGATTGGACGGCGACAAAGTTACCCATTTTTTCTCACACGGCCGACAGCGGCGGCTCAGAAAATGTGTTTTTGCCGCAGCCATGCGAACATGTCTTCATAGACCCGTTCTCTGACCGGCGAGGCCGACAGCACCAGATCATGAAGGCCGCCGTCGATGGTGTCCTCGGTGACATCCGGCCCCAGACGACGTCCGACCGCTGAAATATCCTTTACGTTGAGCACTGCATCGGCATGCTGGAATTCAGGCGTCCATTTGTCGCCGTGGACGCTTGCCGAAGAGTGCATCAGCAGTATCGGAACCTTTATGTCGGCGTTTTTTCTGAGGTTTTTCTGGGCTTTGCTGATGGCTCCGGTCCACGAACTTTTGACCTTGCGCGGCTTGAAGACTTTCCACGATTGATTATAGTCCCACTCACCGTGGTATTTTTTCAATAAGGACTCCTGATAGGCCGAACCGCCCCCCTGGCTTATCGACAGATTTGGAAATAAGCGGCCCAGCGAACCGAAGGCCGGAATGGCGATTTTTTTCATGAAACCGTTGAAATTCCAGTCGAGGAACGGTGAGTTGAGTATCAGACCGCGCACCGGACTTTCGGGGTGCTCGCTCATATAATATGAGCAGATCAGTCCGCCGGTCGAATGCCCCATCAGTGCCACCGTGTCGATGCCTTCACGCGCCATGTCGGCGAGCGCTGAGTCGATGTCGGCGAAATATTCTCTCAGATCACGGGCCTCGAACATTGTCGTGCTGTCGGTGATCGAACGGCCGTATTTGCGCAGATCCACCGCATAGAAGTTTATGCACGAATCGACAAAGCGGTCGGCCATCTCTTTCTGAAAGAAGTAGTCGTTATAGCCGTGTACATAGAGTATGCCTTTGTGACTGCCGGGACAGTCAGCCTCTTTCTTTATAACGGTAGATCTGACAGGCCCGCTGTAGTCGGTACCCTGGTCGATGTGCCTCATCACGTAGCCGTCGCCGAGGATATCGGGCTGCCAGTCGCTCGCCGCAGCCACGGCAGCAATCGCCAGTATGACGGTCAGTAATAGTTTTTTCATCTGTACGACTTTAGATAAAAACAGTGCGTTGTTAAATTAGACAACAACGCACTGTGATATTTGGTTCTTTTAAAATGCCTTAGCCTCAGGCTTCTGCTTGATCAGCTTTTTCGGCAGCCTCAGCAGCCTGATCCTGGGCGATCTCGTCGTCTTTGAACTGCGTTACGCCGGCTGCGATAAGCTGATTGTACCAGCTGAAGAGTTTTTTTATATCGTTGGTGTAAACGCGGTCGCGGTCGTATTCGGGCATAATTTCGGCGAGATATGCACGGAGAGCGTCATCCGACTCAAAAGATTTCAGATCAACCGGTTTGCCGCCTGTGAAAGCATTGATTTTTTCGAGGACCTCGCCGAGGGGCATGTCTTCGCCGTCGGTGTAGATAGCTACGTCGGCGAGTGATATGACTTTGTCACGGGCATATGCAGGTGTGCGCTTGCCTGTAGTGAGTGACTCTACAATAAGCATGTTCTTGCCCTGGCTGACAAGTTTGTAGAGACCGGGTTTCCCGGCAATAGAGACGATTCGTTTTATCATACTGTTTATATGTTTTTGTTTTGGTCTTATAATTGGCCAGATGGCTTTAGCGGCTACAAAAGTAGTCATTTGGATTGAATTATGGCCGATATTTATTAATTTTGTAGCGGTGAATGAAAATTTTATGTTTAATACAACCGATAGTTCAAACAATCGCACGGGACTTTATCTCCGGAATCTTGCTCAGCTTGTGCTCTCGTCAGGCAAAGGCTGGGAAGACATATCCGCGTCGGGGGGCTTCAGCGGCTCCGGGCCGGCCACTCCCTATTGCCGGCTTGTGGCTGTTGCGGCGCTGACTGAGCTTGTGCGTCCGCTCTATAACGGGGGGGCCGGAGTGGTCATGGCAGTAGAGAAGGCAATAGCTTTCTTCGGCACATATTATATTGCTTTTTTTATTGCCCGAGCATTGCTCGGACGATATGCGGCAACTTTTGCCGGAACGGATGTGGGCACTGTGCGTTTATCGACGTTTACGGTTTATGGCCTCGGCCTGATGGCCGTGATCGGAATGATAGAAAATCTCTTGCCGGCCGATCTTACGTTACTGAGGTTTCTGCCTCTTTTTGTAGCGCTTGTGCTGTATCGCGGCACGGCTTACATGTCGGTGACCGAAGGCAATGAGTTCCGTTTTCTTTGCTTGGCGGTGATAGCGGTGATAGTTGTGCCATTGGTGCTGTTTTCGGTTCTTAGTCTTATTATACAATGAAAGTCAAGGATATAAATATTAAAAACCGGCGCGCGACATTTGATTATGAAATTTCCGAAACCTTTACGGCGGGCATTGTGCTGACCGGCACCGAAATCAAATCTCTGCGACTGGGTAAGGCCGGTCTTACAGATACGTTCTGCTATATAAATGACGGTGAGGTATGGGTCAAGAATATGTATATCGCCGAATATTTCTATGGCACCTACAACAATCATTTTCCGCGACGCGACCGCAAGCTGCTTCTTAACCGCAAAGAGATCGCCAAACTCGAGAAGGCCGGAAAAGAGACAGGTTTCACTATCGTGCCGTTAAGACTGTTTATCAACGACAGAGGCTTGGCCAAGCTTGTGATCGGTATCGTCCGGGGCAAGAAAGCCTTTGACAAGCGTCAGTCGATCAAAGAGCGCGAAGACAAGCGCAACATCGCCCGAATGTTTCAGAAACGATGAGACTTAAACGGATCATTCTGATTGTTGCCGCTGTTGTGGCGGTTGCGGCTCTCGGTGTCGCATGGTTTGTCTACAGCCGTCTCGGAGCCGTCTACGACGGTGAGAAAGTGAGGATCTATGTTCCTGCGGGGGTAACCGAACGGTCTTTGCAGGATACTCTTGTCAGCCGTCTCGGTGACTTCGGCGAAGATGTCTATTTCGCATGGCGTATGCAGCGCCCTGTCGTCGGGCGCGCTCACGGCAGCTATGTCATTGATCCGGGTGATAAGGCCTTGTCGGTCAGCCGACGTCTGAAAATCGGCAATCAGTCGCCGGTAAAACTCACATTCAACAACATACGCACACTCGATCAGCTGGCCGACCGTCTGGCATCGCGGATGGAGTGGGGCGCCGGAGATTTCAAGGCGGCCTGTGACTCCGTTTTGCCTCCGAAGGGATTCAAGACTCAGGAATATCCGGCGGCATTTATTCCCGACACATATGAATTTTTCTGGACTGCGTCAGCTGTCGATGTAGTGAAAAAACTTTCCGACATACGCGATGACTTTTGGTCTGACGAGCGTCGCGCCGCCGCTGCCGCACTCGGACTGACACCGGTCAAAACCGCTACACTCGCCTCGATCGTCGAGGAAGAGACTGCCAAAGCCGATGAACGGCCGCTGGTCGCACGGCTTTATCTCAACCGGCTTGACCGCGGGATGCTGCTGCAGGCTGATCCTACGGTGAAATTTGCTGTCGGCGATTTCTCGTTGCGCCGTATATTGGGCAAACATCTTGCCGTTGAATCACCGTATAACACGTACAAAAACGCCGGACTGCCTCCGGGGCCGATCCGTATCGTCGAGCGTTCGACATTAGACGCAGTCCTTAACGCTCCGCGCCACTCTTACATCTACATGTGTGCCAAAGACGATTTTTCGGGCTACCATAATTTTGCATCAGATCTCTCCACCCACAATGCCAATGCGGCCCGCTATCACCGAGCCCTTTCCCACCGCAATATCCGCTGAAGTTTCCATTTGAACTCCGATACTGTTTTCTGGTTTAGCCTGTATTCTTTTGCCGGCTATATTGGTGACATGCCCTTTTTCTTGGTAGCTATTGTTTATTTTTTTGGTTTGGGCGCATCAAACGCCTATCCCTAAAAGTTATTTATTTGAAGAGATCGACGCGACCGAAAAGGTTTCCGCGTTTTACCTGTTTGCGGTAGCAGATGTAGAACTTAGTGCAAAATGTGGTTATAACAATCGTCGCAACCAGATTCCACCACTCGATAGATCCATCGATAACACGAATGACCCTGTCTATAATGCAACCGACTGACAGTATAGTGAGTGTCAGCCAGATATTTCGTTTTACTTTATTACTCAACATTTGAGTTCTTTAATGTTTGGGCTGATTTCAATAAGTTGTGCGATGAATTTATCGCGATTATTGGGCGAGATTTCCAATGGAGCATAACTTTTCCATACGGTGCGGTCAATGAAACTTATCCACAGCGGAAAGCCATATGACGCCAAGGAATCCAACTGTAATAACCCAGACCCACCAGTCAATTTTTGAACGATAAACAGTCTTTCCCATATTTATCTGATTTGAAATTCAACATACACCGTGTCGCTTTTCTGGATTGGATATGGCGGATAGTGGAATGTTTTCACAAGTCGATATGTCGCAGATTTATCGCTAAAATCATAAATCCACGGCTTTACAGTCATCTTGAACATGCCATCGGATCGAACGACATATCCAATATCATTAAAACAGACTTCGGTTCCTTTTGCTTTTAGTTCAAGATACTTTCCTGAGTACGGAGCTTGAATCCAGTTCCCTTTTGTCGATTGTATATCGATTCTATACCATTCGCCGGTTGTCAAATCAATATTTCGGCTGTTTGTAAATTCCACAATAAGCGAATCTATAGGGTTCTTTATCGGTTCAGGACTGACAATTCTCATACTCATTCCATCTACGGTAGAATAGCATTTTTGGAAGTCAGACCCGACGTCATGCTTTCTGTCAAATGTATATGTCGTTCCGTCAGGAAGATATTCCCACGTTGAATCCGTGAATACAAGTTTAGCAGTATCTCCGCTTACAGTAATATATCCTGATATTGGATTTCCGGAGGCATCGGTTCCTGTGAAGACAAGTTTACCACCCTTCAATTTTCCAAATCCATCATTAATCTCCGTAAGGCGAAATAATTTTATTGAGACATTATATCCATTTTCGGTTCTGCTGATAACAAGGGTCGAGCCGTCGTCTCTATTTTCAAATATACCGAAATACTTATTGTTATAGACATACTCGTCATTGCCGGGTATGTCAGGTTCAAGTTCAACGGTTATGAGTGTGTCATTCTTCAATATCGGTAATGTCTTATCGATAGTGCCAACGTATGAGAACCGTAGTGAATCTCCAGTTTGCGTCTCAATATGAAAATTTCCTAAAGTGTCGGTCAGAAACGTCTTGCCATCTGAGACTCGTTTTATAACAGTTTGTCTTAGAGGGGATCCGTCCGGTCCATATATCACTTTACCATTAATAACGACAGCCTCCGGCGCGTCAATCCCTTGAGATTTGCATCCAACGACAATAAGGGTAAACAAGAGGATTGTAACGGAGAGAAAAGCCCTCATCATTTTATTTCATTTTTTGCTTTGAGCAGCAGGATACATTCGGCGGGAGCAGTGCCATTCAATCTTACGACGGAATCATTCTGAACGTCTATTGTCGATATGTGGGGAAGAATACGTCGCAGGGCATTCTCCGTCCTCATGTCATCGCACGCCATTTCGGTCATAGCTCCGTCACCGAGTTTGATGGAATCTCCATTTACGGCGTATGACCCGCTGATGGAATTGCAGTTTGTCATGATGAAATATGTGCTGTCTTCAAAGACGATATACTGTTTCATGCTCGATGACGACTCATCAGGACGCACATAATCGGAATCGCTGAAAACTATGTTCTCGATATACCACTGTCCGCGAATGTCGACGTTTGCGATTTCGGTCCGGACCTCGTTATCGGTTTTGTCAGATTTTGTCTCTTTATTACCGGAGCATCCGGCCGCTGTTGCCATCAATAGAGAGGCAGCAACAATGAAAGATATATTGTTTGTCTTCATAAAATTCAGTTTTAATGTTTCTTGTGTGATTGCTCTTGGTTCATATACTCAGAACATCTCTATCCTTTGCCGGTTCAGTCCCAGTCATTGAGGTTGGCGATGAACTTGTCAATCGATTTTTCATCAACCAATTCCGGCACATCTACCGTGTTTATACGGTAGTCGAAATCTACCATCATATCATCAACGGAGTTTTCTCCATATTCATTATCTGCGTAGTCCATCAATCGTTTAGTTTTTGGATTGTATCAATGCGTTTGGAGAACCATTTGTAAATGAAGTAGAATCCGGCAAACATAAATACCCCGAGAACAAACTTGGATGATTTGGTGAGCATATCATGTTCACGCAGATATTGATTGCATAGTGCAATGATTGCTCCATACAATCCGGCCGTCAACAATAATATTAGCAAAGCTGAAACGGCTTTCTTTACAGTCGGAGTGAGTTTCATTTACTTTGCAATCTCGTCTTTAAAGGAGTTGGCGGGTTTGAATGCCGGGATGTTGTGAGCCGGTATGATTAGCGTGGTGTTCTCGCCATGAGCGAGGCTGTCCTTCACGACGGTCATGAACTCTTCCACTACCGAGATGACAGCGGTCTTATCGATGCGGGTCGTTCTTGCTATCTCGTTAACTATATCTGCTTTAGTCATATTGTCTTGAATTTGATGAGTTTTATGAACACAAAATTACTAAAAACCGGGCATATAGACATAAAGAAGCCCGCCCAAAATGAGCAGGCTGAACGCAGGATCGAAATCTTCACAGATGCCATATCCTGTGACGATAGGCTTTCAGTTCCTCTTCCGGGAATTGGGCTATCGCTTTGTCAAACTCACGGAGTATCGCGGCTTTGTCATCCGGCAATGCTCCTGTGATCGGTACCGTATTGGAGATATGATGTCCGAGCAGATTGACCGAGATATTCAGTCGGTCAACGAGTGTGCGCATCTCGACCAGACGCTCAATCTCAGGCTCCTCGATGTATGTGCCGTCCAATACTTCCTGATATAATCGAGATTCAGGGAAAATCGTCAGAGAGACGATATTGATGATGCAGGGATGCAATTTGTTGAGGACGTCGGCTGTGGCTATCGCGCTTGCCTCGCCGTTGCCCTTGCCGCCGAGTCCGTTGAGATAAAACACATTGTAGCGGATACCGGCCTCGTCAAGTTTTGAAAGCTGTGCGAGAATGTCGGAGGCATGGTAGCCTTTGTTCATCCGCTCCAGTGTCGGGTCGTGAGCGGTCTCTATACCAATGTTTATGCCATCGAGCTTCAGATGATGGAGATTCTTTAGCTCCTCTACTGATTTTGGGGTGATGTCGGTGACACGGGCGAACATTCCGAATGAAACCATGTGAGGAAGATACTTTCTCAACAGCAGTGCCACATCCATAAGTTTGTTGTAACTCAATGCAAACGGGTTTGCCCCGGTGAGATAAACACGCCTGGCTCGCGGTTGCCACTGCTTGATTACCTTCAGGTCTTCCTCTACCTCCGATAGCGGCGACATATGGAACGGAGTGCCATGATAAAGGCTGCAAAACCTGCACTTGTGCCATGTACAACCCGAGGTGAGTTGCAGCAACTGCGAGTTGGCTTCGTATGGCGGTCGCCACACCTGCCCGGTGAAATGTAGCTCAGGATATATCATATCTCGATATTTTTTGTTAATTTTGTGATGCAAAATTAAGGGATAATCAGAGTCAAAGCAATAACTTACCGAAAGGCTTGACCCTTACCTAAAAGTTTGTTTTGCTCGTTATCAGCCTATTTTGCCCTATCGAAAATGGCAAAAAAATTAGACTACGAATATTGCAAGGCCGCTCCGATGCTTGAATGGCTCGGCAATAAGTGGGCGTTGGTTGTTCTCGTGAAGATTTCCGAGAGCGAACCGGTGCGCTTCAATGAACTGTACCGAAACATCCCGTCGGTCTCGGAGAAAGTGCTTTCGCAGGTACTTCGCCAGTTGACGACCGACGGCATAATCCACCGCGAGCTGTTCCCAGATGTCCCTCCACGGACTGAATATTCCGTGACGGACTTCGGCAGGACACTATTGCCCCACGTCGAAGCCCTTATCAAGTGGGGACGCGAGAACTTCGACACAATAATGTCAAACCGAAATAAACATGAATTGACCAATGAAAAGCATTGAAGATTAGAGATCTCCAGAACTGCCTCGGCACGAAATACCGAATCTGTGTCCCTGGTGCGGCAATCCCTCCGATTCACCGCCGATATATAACTCATCTGCATGCACTGTGCCGACAAGAGGATGCCGACCGGAACTTTTCATGGCCAGCTGTAGTTTCATTTGAACTCCCATAGTGTTTTCTGGCGTAGCTCGTATTCTTCAGCCAGCTCCATTGGAGACATGCCCTTTTTCTTGGTCGCTATTGTTTATTTTTTGTTTGGGCGCATAAACTGCCTATACCTACTATGTTATTTTGACAAATGGCAGTTCGCGACATTTGTTGATAGCTAAATCGGAATTTTAGAGTAATTTTGTGATCATATGAATTGGATTATTACGTATTAGATTATGGAACTGAAGGCAAGGGAATGTCCTCATTGTCACCGGATGGTTTCAATAAAGACATGCTCTACATATTTTTTGCGAGGAACGGCATATCATATTCGGTGCAACCACTGCAATGCAGAACTGGCTTTAATTAAAGAGCCGGTACCGTTTAAATGGTGTCCGCTTGTTGGATATATGAGTACCGTTATACCCGCTGTCTATTTTTTGTTTGTCAGAAAATTAGGGTTCGTCGAATCAATGTTGTATGCTGCTATAATAGGATTACTCGCAGTCGTAACGATAGCGATACTCACTATAGAAAGATGCTATTTTAAAGTTGTTTAAACCGCGCTTCAATGAAAAATCTTATTAGAATTATTGTATTTGTTGTTATTGCTACTGCTTTTGTTGTGTCATGTAGCGGACGAGGTGAGGTCGATAATGATGCACAGCCAATAGCAGATTCTGTAATTGAAACTGCTCCTGAAATTATCAGGGGCAAGGTAATTGAAGATACAGTAATTGGGCATTGGACTATTAAAATAGCGAAGGACTCTAATGAGATTGTCGTCGGGGAAGATTACTGTCCGACGAGAGATTCGTCGGTATTCCTGACTTTATTATATGACCACCGGGTTGTGTATTCCGATAAAGAAATACGGACAAAAGATATTGTCGGGAGCGAAGGTGAATATTTTATGTGGTATGGCGGCAATGTTTCCTGGGTCTCGGACTCCGCTATATATTTGTCATTCGGGTGTTTTATTCCGGCTTCAGATGACGGATGGAGGAAATTACTCCAAATTCTGCCCGACGGTACATGTAACCATATTGTCATTGAGGATTTAATGGGGTTCAACGGATTTTATGACATTGACAAATTTATGGCTCTGTATTTTAACGAAAAGGCAGTGGGGGCGTCTTACAAAGACTTAAAACGTCTGTTTGATTATTACTGTACGAAAGAGGTTGCCGAGGCACTATCATCAGGAACTATTCAAATTGGTGCTGAAGTTGCCGATTTTCGACATGCTTACCTTACGACCAAAATAGATGTCACCGGTGAACCCTATGAATGGCACTCATTTGAGGTTGTGTTCAAGCCTGATCCTAATGATGATAATGTGGCAGATACAATTTACATGGTTTTCGACGAAGAATTAGATAAGATCTCCAGAATAGACACATGTGCTATTATAGACACATGCGCTGTTAATGTGGTTGACGCATCAGATATAGAATGATAGGACTACATATTAAGTCTTGGTTAGTTTTGGAGATTCCCATATGTCAGATCGTATTTCGTAAATAAATTTCTAAACCATAGGATGTGCTGAAAGTAGTTTTAGTACAGTATTTATTTTTTATTAGACTCCTGATATTCTTCCCAAATAATTGAAGCAAGATATTTGTCACTGCGGCATTGCAAGTCTGCGATGCCTTCTTCTATTAGCTCTGAAGTGTCGGATTGGTAAAAAATATCAGTAGCCTCTTGAATAGACAGATCATAAAGATCGCAGATACTTCTTATGATATTGGCACTTTTGCCGGCTTGAAAAGCCAATCTACTTTCTTCGGTCATAGTTGTTTGCTTTCGATATGTTTTAAACATTCGTCAAGCATCCTTTGTGAACGGATGCAGTATTGAATATTGGGTTTCTCGTATATGAGCAGACCCAAAGTGTCATGTTCTGACAGTTCACCGGCAAAATATCGGTCAAGAGTTTGTATAACTTTGTCATTAGCAATTCCTCCGATTATAATGTCATAATCTGAAATGTCTTTACCTGCACGGCAGTTGGCAACGAAACTGAGCCAATCTTTGTCGTAGTTGTTGAACTTTAGATTTTTCCATTCCGCCGGATTAAAGTCAAATTCATAGGTGTTGAGCCAAGCCGTTCTTTGACGTCTCAGAAATCGTTGTGCATATCTGACAGCCTGTTCGTGGATCGGTGTTAAATAAAAACCTTTGCCGAAATCAAGATAGTCACGGGAGTGAATTATGTCGGGCATAGGCACAGACACATCGGATGAATGATAAAGTTTCATTACTACAATACTCCTTTCTCTCTCATATAGTCGGTGAGGTCTTCAACAAGATAACGTGAACTGAATGTGTGCAGCACATCGTATGACGGCACTATGTAGTCGTACAAAATGCCTGACTCCTTCAGTCTTCTGTATACTTCACGCTGACTCATCTTCAGCACTTGCGCGAGTTTGCTGATGCAATATGTTACAAATTCAAGAGTCTTAAAGTCCATTGTTGTTAATACCTTTGTAGCCCAAAGTTAAGCATATTTTTTATTTTTTGAACAGTTGCTTGACTTTTTCGGGGGAGGCGCCGTATTTTACGGCCAGCTTTGCGTCTTCGTGAGCTTCGTCATAGCGGAAGCGGTCGCGGTTGAGCCACGCTCTGTAATAATATAGTTCGGGATCGCGCGGATTTATTTTCAGACCGTCATTTATGACACGTGAAGCATCGGTTAGTTCCTCAAGCGCGAGATAACAGCCGGCGAGCATGGCATAGTATTCCGGCACAGGCTCTTTCTCGATGAGCTGCTCGAGATATTTCACAGCCTCGCGGTCACGGCCGGTCATCGAATATAGCGTGCCTAAAGCCGATAAGGTGCGCCGGCTTTCGGGCACAATTTTTTTTAAGACGTTAAAATCAGCCTCTGCCGTGTTACGGTCGCCGGCATAGAGGGCGATTATGCCCCTGAAATAATGTGCGTCGGTGTTGAGAGAATCAAGTTCGATCACACGGCTGAAGTCTTTATAAGCCTCGTCGGTGCGGTTGATTTTCATTTTGATGCGTCCTCGGTTTGCGATTGCGACCGTCATGTTGGGAGCCCGTCGGCTGACTTCGTCGAGAGTTGCGATCGCGAGTGAATCTTTGTCGAGACATGAATAGACAATCCCGAGATTGGTCATGAGCAGCAGATTGCCGGGGTTATCGGGTTCGACACCCATCGCGTCGATCAGCCTGGCGGCAGCTTCCTCATATTTTTCTTCGGCTATCGCTTTTTCAGCCTCACCCATCAGAATGTAGTAGGGGTTTTCATCGATTGCCGGGTCAACCGCAAGCACCATAGGAGCGTTTATGGTTATAAGCAATAATATGATTGATATTTTGATTTTCGTTAACGTCATGACTGCAGATGTTGATAACTTGTTGATAAAACCGGCCGACGTTGACCGACGCAAAGTTAGACCATAAATTGCGAATAAATGCCGTTGAATAAGCCAAAAAATGTTTTGAATTATGAAAAAAACGAACTAAATTTGTAGTCATGAATGAAATTGTACGACATATAGAGTATCTGCTCGTAGCTCACGACTGCGTGGTGATACCGGGTCTCGGAGCAGTGCTGGCTCACGCTATGCCGGCACGATGCGACGAAGCGGCGACGAATATACTGCCGCCGCGCCGTACGTTCTCATTCAACCCTTCGCTGGTGCATAACGACGGTCTTATTGTTGCATCCGTGGCAAGGTCCCGGTCGGTAAGCTATGATGCCGCCCGTGCAATAGTAGCCGCTGGAGTTGAGTCAATGCGCCGCGCGCTGGAAACTGACGGAAGCGTATCGCTCGGACTTGCCGGCCGTCTGGCCATGACTCCGGAGCATACGCTGACTTTCGAGCCTGCGTCTGACACCTCGCGGCTTAGTCCGGCTTATATGTGGCTTCCGGCGCTTGAACTGCACACTGTGGCATCGCTCGCAAGACGAAGAGACGCCGCCCTCGCGGATGTCCGTCCGGCTCCGCATTTCCTGACAAAGATCGCCCGAGCGGCCGCGTCGCTCGTGCTACTGATCGCTCTCGGGCTCGCGCTGACAACTCCGATCAACATCGAGCAGGCTCAATATGCCTCGCTCGGCCTTGAAAGCTTTGCAGCGACAGCCCCGGCATCCGGAGCCGACGTGGCAGGTTCGTCTCTGATCAGACGCCCCGGCGAACTTACGTCGCCAGTCACGCTATGTCTCGGCATCCATGATGATGCCAGCGAAATCGCTGATACGGCCGCCCACGCCGCCTATAAGCGAGAACGATCGGCGTCAGTCAGCGCTGTAGTTCAGCCACGTCTTGACCTGACCGACAAATACTGTCTGGTGATCGCATCGCTCGCAACAGAAGCCGAGGCGCAGAAGTTTATCGATCAATCAAAAATCAATAATTCAGGCATACTTGCCAAGGATGGCCGTTATCGAGTGTATGTCGCCACCGGAGCTACCTCCGCAGAAGCCCGTGCCGCAGCCGCTGCCTTTGCCGACCGCTATCCCGATGCGTGGGTATGTCGTAAATGACAGTGATATATGGATAATCTCCACCAGCTATTGTTGATGCGTCACAGCATCCGGCGCTACAAAGACACACCTGTCGATCCCGACGATGTCAAGAAGATACTTGAAGCCGCACTGCTCGCACCGACTTCAAAGAGCGGCCGTCCATGGGAGTTTGTAGTCGTTGAAGACAAAGACACGCTTGCCCGTCTGGCTGACTGCAAGCAATTCGGTACAAAACCTGTTGCATCGGCTGCTTTTGCCGTCGTCGTCACCGCCGACACAACAAAAAGCGACGTCTATATTGAGGATGCTTCTATCGCCGCGGTGCTGATGCACCTTCAGGCGGCCGATCTCGGACTTGGATCATGCTGGATCCAGGTGCGTAACCGTATGGCTGCCGACGGAGAATCGTCAGAAACAATAGTGCGTGAGATACTCGATATTCCCGACAACATGGCAGTGGAGTGTATCATCACCTTCGGCCACATCGACGAAGAGCGGCGTCCTGTCGATCCGGCCAAACTGCTGTGGGAAAAGATCCATATCGGCCGCTGGTAAATGCGTCCCGGGATGGATAAGAAAATCGTCATAATCGGTTCTGGCAACGTTGCCACCCACCTTGCGCGAGGCTTCGCCGAGGCACGGTGCACGATTGTCCAGGTATATAGCCGCACGATTGACCATGCCGCCCGGCTTGCCGCCATGGTAGGCGGAGCGGAACCCGTCGACAGCCTCGATAACCTGAATCACGATGCCGATCTCTATCTTATCGCTGTCGCCGACGCCGCCGTTGCTCCTATCGCTGAGAGTATGCCGCCGGTCAAAGGCATAGTCGCCCATACATCGGGCAGTGTCCCACTGTCGGCTCTGACGGGTAAGCTTGATCATGTGGCGGTGCTATATCCTCTTCAGACTTTTACGCGAGAGGCAGTTGTCGATCTTGCCGGAGTCCCGTTCTTCACCGAGGCGACTGATCAGCCGACACTCGACGAGGTCGATTCGTTTGCCCGCATGATATCGCCGAAAGTTTACCATGCCGATTCCGAGCGCCGCAAAACACTTCATATCGCCGGCGTTATGTCGTGTAACTTTGTCAACTATTTATGGGACTGCACGTCGGAACTACTCGCCGCTGACGGATATGATTTCTCGGTGGTCGAGCCGCTGATACGCGCGACCCTCGACAAGGCCGTAGTTCTCGGCCCCCGTGCATCGCAGACGGGTCCGGCGATGCGTTGCGACACTGAGGTGATGCGTGAGCATATCGGCCGTCTCGACCCGGTCAAAGCTAAAATTTACCGCGATCTGACCAATGCTATTATCGCGACACATAATCTTAACTGCAAACTATGAGCAAAATCAACTATGACTTAACTCTGATCGACGGCATTGTGTTCGATATCGACGGAGTCCTTTCTCCGTCAACGGTTCCTATGGGCGATGACGGTGCTCCGCGCCGCATGGTCAACGTCAAGGACGGATATTCGATACAGCTCGCTGTGAAGAAAGGCCTGAAAATAGCTATAATCACCGGTGCGGCCGATGAGACCCTTTGCCGTCGCTATAATGCGCTCGGAGTCACTGACGTGTATCTGAAAGCCGCAGACAAGATGCCGTGTCTGCTTGACTGGCTCGAACGGACAGGCCTCACGCCTGACCGGGTGGCATATATGGGCGACGATATTCCCGATATCAATGTCATGCAGGCCGTAGGACTTCCATGTGCGCCGCGCGATGCAGACCCTGAGGTCAAGGGAATCGCCTTGTATATCACTCAGGCCGACGGCGGATACGGCGCCGGACGCGAACTCGTCGAACAGGTGCTGAGAGCCAAGGGTCTGTGGATGTCTCACGCCGATGCTTTCGGATGGTAAACTGTGACCGATGAAACTACTGCTCGCTTCCAATTCGCCGCGGCGCCGCGAACTTCTCGCACTGCTCGACATCGACTATGAGATACTCGCGCCGCGTGATGTCGACGAGACATATCCTTCAGATCTTCCCGCCGAAGAGGTCGCGCCTTATCTCTCGGCTCTGAAATCGCGATCATACGCTGATGTGCCTCATGACGATGAGATCGTCGTGACGGCCGATACAGTCGTGATCTGCGACGGTATGATACTCGGCAAACCAAAAGACAGTCAACAGGCAATCGAGATGCTGAAACGGCTGTCGGGTAAAAGCCATAAGGTTGTCACCGGCGTGACACTGATGTCGGCCGACAAAACCGTTACATTTTCAGAAACGACGCGTGTGACTTTCGACAAGCTGTCTGAAGAGACGATCAGTCATTATGTCGACAGATACAGACCGTTTGATAAAGCCGGGGCCTACGGCATACAAGAGTGGATCGGGTGTGTCGGCATCAGCGGGATCGAAGGCTGCTATTACAATGTGATGGGCTTGCCTCTGCATGCTCTTTCCGTCGGTCTGCGATCATTTTGATCATTCTGTTTTTTCATAAAAATAATTTGTTTGTCGCTTTTTGTCAGCCTTTGAAAAAAATGCTACTTTTGCGGTAATAAAAAGAGATTTATTAGGGGTGCTTAGACCGCAAGGCGAAGCTGAGATCATACCCTTGAACCTGAACCGGATAATACCGGCGTAGAGAAAATAAACGTATGAACAAACTAATTCTTGCAGCGGTGTCGCTATGTGCGGCTCCCTGCCTGTCGGCCGTCGAGACAGACAGTGCCGACTCATCCAGAGTGATTAATCTTGACAATGTCGAAGTGATTGCCAACCGAGCAGACGCAAAGACTCCCGTCGCCTACACAAATGTCACGAAGGCTAAGATAGCCAAGATCAACGACGGGCACGATATTCCTTTTTTGCTTAACATGACGCCCTCAGTCATCACGACATCCGATGCCGGTGCAGGCATGGGCTATTCATCTATCCGCGTGCGCGGCACAGACGGATCGCGTATCAATGTCACGGCCAACGGCATACCGATCAACAATTCGGAAAGCCACAATGTATATTGGGTCAATATGCCCGACCTCGCATCGTCGTTGCGTGACATTCAGATTCAGCGCGGCGCCGGTACATCGACTAACGGTGCAGGAGCATTCGGAGCGTCGATCAACATGCTGACAGACGCGCCGTCGGATGACGCATATGCAGAATTTGCCGGAACCTACGGCATGTACAACACCAATAAACAGACTCTCCGCGTGGGCTCCGGGATGCTGGGCGGCCACTGGACCGTCGACGCGCGTTTCAGCCATCTCGGCAGCGACGGATATATCGACCGTGCATGGTCGAAGCTCTGGAGCTATTTCGGGCAGGTCGCATACCGCAACGCCGGCACCTCTGTGCGTCTGCTTGCATTCGGAGGCAAAGAGCAGACTTATATGGCCTGGGATTATGCCTCAAAAGAAGAAATGGCCGAATACGGACGACGTTATAATCCCTGCGGAAAGTATACGGCGAACGACGGCTCTACGGCTTTCTACGATGACCAGACTGATAATTATATACAGCATCATTTCCAACTGCTTTTTTCTCAGATGCTATCCGACCGCATGCATCTTAATGTCGCTCTCCACTACACGAAGGATGACGGATACTACAATCAGTATAAGACCGACCGCACACTCGCTGAATATGGTCTCGAACCGTTTTTTGTCGACGGTGAGAAAGTCAAAAAAAGCGATCTTATCCGTCTGAAGAAAAATGACAACGGTTTCGGAGGCGGTGTGTTTTCGCTCTCATACAACCATGGTCGTGTTTCGGCTGTCGCCGGTGGAGCATTGAATAATTTCCGCGGCCATCATTTCGGTCAGATCGCATGGGTGCGCAACTACGTCGGCCCGATCAATCCCCTGCAGGAGTATTACCGCAATCTCGGCGAAAAACTCGACGGGAACATTTATGCGCGTGCAAATGTCGCAATCGCCGGCGGACTCTCGGCTTTCGGCGATCTCCAGTACCGTCACATTGATTATAAGATCACCGGCTGCAGCGACAACTTCGATTACAATACTGACGCGATGCAGGTGCTCGACATTCATAAGAAATATGATTTCTTCAACCCCAAAGCGGGTCTCAACTGGGAGGTGAATCCGGCCAACCGTCTTTTTGCATCGTGGAGCGTCGCCCACAAGGAGCCGGTGCGCGATAACTTCACCGACGGAGACATGCATAATGTGCCTCGGGCCGAACGAATGTTTGACTATGAACTCGGCTACAGCTACAACAGCCCGATTTTCTCGGCCGGTGTAAACCTTTACTACATGGACTACAAGGATCAGCTTGTCGTGACCGGTCAGCTCTCCGATACCGGCAATCCGTTGAGCGTCAATGTTCCGGAAAGTTATAGAATGGGTATCGAACTTCAGGCATCGCTCAGGCCGTGGAAGTGGTTTGACTGGAATATCAACGCGACGATCTCACGCAACCGCATAAAGAATTTTGTCGAATATATCTATGAGGACGAGTGGACAAATCCGATATCGTTTGATCTCGGCGATACGCCGATCGCATTTTCTCCCGACTTCACGCTGGCAAATTCGTTCGGCTTCAAGTATGCCGGCTTCGATGCAAATCTCGACAGTCGATATGTCTCGAAACAATATCTCAACAATGCCCACAATGACGAACAGAGTCTCGACGCCTATTTTGTGACCGACCTGCATCTGGGATATACGTTCCGCCGTCTGCTCTCGCTCAAGGAGGTGCGTCTGGGAGTGTCGGTCTACAATCTCTTTAACGAGAAATATGAGAACAACGGTTATGCCGGTGCCGGATATTATGTCGATGATGCAGGACAGAAAGTCAACTACCGCTATGCCGGATATGCGGCTCAGGCTACAACCAACGTCATGGCTTCAATAGCAATCAAATTCTGATGTCGGAACTGATCGAATTTTTTACCGCTGACAGAATAATGGAGATAGCCGGCCTCGCCGTTGGGCTGGCTTATCTCTATTTTGAGTACCATGCCAACCGTCTGGTGTGGCTGATGAGTGTGATCATGCCCATGATCTCGCTGTTCATTTACTATCGTGCCGGCATCTATGCCGACTTCGCGATCAATATTTATTATCTTCTGATTGCCGTCTACGGCTATATAGTGTGGACCTTCGGCCTGAAACGTAAAAAGCGCGAGCCGCTGCCTGTCACCCATATGCCGCTGAAATATTACGCCGCGGCGATTGTCGCTCTTATTGCTATTTTTGCATTTCTGGCATGGGGACTCGTCAGTTTTACCAACAGCAATGTGCCGTACTGGGACGCTTTCACGACAGCCCTTAGTATAGTCGCGATGTGGATGCTTGCCCGAAAATATGCCGAACAATGGATAGCGTGGTTTATAGTCGACGCCGTATGTGTCGGTCTGTATTTTTACAAGGGCATATATTTTTATTCCGCCCTTTACTCGGTATACACAGTTATAGCTCTGTTCGGCTACCGCAAGTGGCTCCGTCTGATGCATCAAGATAGCTAACCAAGGCGTCGGCACATCTTATTCCGTCGATGGCGGCCGAAACTATGCCTCCGGCATATCCTGCGCCTTCGCCGCAGGGATATAGACCTTCAAAGTCGATATGACGGAGTGTCTCTCTGTCGCGCGTTATCTGCACCGGAGCCGAAGTGCGTGTCTCGTCGCCGATGACAAGCGCTTCGTCACAAAGGAAGCCCCGTGATTTGCGGCCGAATTCGGCAAATCCTTTCTGCAAACGCGTCGCGACAAACGGGGGCAACAACTGATCGACTCTCGCGCTGAATACTCCCGGAGCATAGGAACTTCTCGGCAGACCGGCAGACAGACGTCCGCTGACAAAATCGGTCATACGCTGAGCCGGCGCATGTTGTGTCTCTCCGGCGGCCTCATAGAAGCGCCGCTCGATATCAAGCTGAAAGTGCATCATTTTCAGATGGCCGAAACGGTCGTATTCAGGTAAATCTTCGGGCAGAATTTCCACAACCATGCCGGAATTTGCCCACTGTGTGCCGCGGTTTGAAGGCGACATGCCGTTGACCACCAGCTGACCCTCGTCGCTTGCCGCGGGGATGATGAAACCACCGGGACACATACAGAATGAATACACGGCACGGTCGTCGACGCGTGTCAGCATCGAATATTCGGCGGCAGGCAGATACTTGCCGCGGCCTTCCTTTGAATGATACTGTATGCGGTCGATCACGGACTGAGGATGCTCAAGGCGGACTCCCACAGCAATACCTTTCGGAACCATGGTGATACCTGCTTCGTCAAGCATTTTATAGACATCGCGGGCAGAGTGGCCTGTTGCTAAAATCACTGGCCCATAGAATTTTTCGCCGTCGGCGCATATGGCACCTGTAACTTTATGATCATCAATAATGAGATTGGAGACTTTGGTCTCAAAATGAACCTCGCCTCCGGCCTTTATGATGGTTTCGCGCATCGCTTTTATAACACCCGGCAGACGGTCGGTGCCTATATGCGGATGTGCGTCTATAAGAATGTCGGATTGTGCGCCGTGTCTGACAAATGTCTGCAGCACTTTGTCGACCGAGCCGCGTTTCTTGCTCCGGGTGTAGAGTTTGCCGTCGGAATATGCACCTGCGCCTCCCTCGCCGAAGCAATAGTTAGACTCCGGATTGATTTTCTGGTCTTTGCTTATGAGAGCCATGTCTTTGCGCCGGCTGTCAACATCCTTGCCGCGCTCCAGAACAATCGGGCGGATTCCGTGCTCGATCAGTTCAAGAGCGGCAAAGAGTCCGGCAGGACCCGCTCCGACAACTATAGCCTCGGGGCAGTCTCTGACGTCGGGATAGGCTACTGCAGGGATACAACCAACCTTTTCGTCAACTTCGTCGATATGCACTCTCAGTGTCAGATTTACAGCTATCTGTCGCTGACGGGCATCGATCGAGCGCTTGATGGTGTCGATGCGTTTAATGCGCCGGCGGTCGGTCGCCAGTTCTTTTGCAATCCGTTGTGCGAGACGTTCGCTGTCGTAAGCCGTCTCAGGAGCGAGACGCAGACTTAATTCTTTAAGCATTTGTCGGTTGGTTGATAAACTTTTTGTTGAAATGATTGGTAGTAATGACGAGAGTTATGATAGCGAGTATGAACGCGAGCATATCGCTGCCGGCCATACTTGCCCAGACACCGTCGACGCCGAAGTATTCAGGCAAAATCCACAGCAGCGGGAGAAGGAATAACAGCTGTCGGGTGAGAGAGAGGAATATTGAAAGTTTTGGTTTGCCTATCGACTGGAAGTAGTTCTGAATGACGATCTGGGCACCTACAACGGGATAACATATGAAATAGATGCGGAAGCCGTGGCGCGCAATGTCGATCATGTTTTCGTCGGTGGTGAACATCGATGAAATAAGGTCGGGGAATGCTTCGGTCAGCGCGCAGCCGATCGCAGTGACAATCGCTCCGATCCAGATGCCTTTGTGGAGAGTTTGCTTCACGCGATCCCACTTCGCCGCTCCGAAATTGAAGCCCAGAATAGGCTGCATGCCCTGCGTGACACCGAAGACTATCATCACGAAGAACATCGTCGTGCGGTTGATGATGCCGTAAGATCCGACAGCTATGTTGCCCATATCGCCGGCAGAATGCAAGAGCGCCTTATTGAGGAATACAACGACAAGGCACGCGCAGCAGTTCATAAGGAAGGGCGAGAGGCCGATGGCATAGATTCTTTTTAGAATTCCGGATGACAGGTATTGGTCTCTCGGTTCGAAATGGACATAACTTTTTTTAGAAAGAAAGTGTGCGAGAACCCAGATGAATGCGACAAACTGTCCGCAGACAGTTGCGAGCGCAGCTCCGGCGATGCCCCAGTCGAACACAAAAATGAAGATCGGAGCGAGGATAACGTTTACGCCTACCGACAGCAGAGCAGAGATCATTGCTTTAGTAGGATAGCCGGTGGCGCGCATCAGATTGTTAAGTCCGATAAAGATATAGCTGATCGGAGTGGCATATAATATGACACGCATAAATTCACGGGCATAGGGAATAGTCTCTTCGGTCGCGCCGAAGAAATACAGGATCGGATCAAGGAAAAGCAGGGTGAGTCCGCCGAAGACAATGGCATGGATCACACAGAGTATCATCACATTGTTGACGACGTCGGTCGCACGGGCAATATTTTTCTGTCCCAGAAATATAGAACTGATAGTTGCACCTCCGACAGCGATAAGCGTACAGAAGCCTATCACAAGATTCATCAGAGGGAAAGTTATAGCGAGACCTGAGATAGCCATAGGCCCGACGCCTCTTCCGATGAAAATACTGTCGACGATATTGTAGAGCGACGTCGCAAGGCTCGCTACAATCGCCGGGAGCGAATATTTGAGCAGCAATTTGCCAATTGGGTCTGTCCCAAGTATGTTAGGAGTGGTTGATGTCGTATCGTTGCTCATATCTTACAGTTTCGTTCAGCATTTTAACTACAAATTTAACGTATTTATAACAGCTAATTCGCCCGTCTGTATTATTTTTGCATAAATTTTATTTTAAAATGTTTTATGTCACAGACAGCCGCACTTTTTGATCTTGATGGTGTTTTAGTCGACTCCGAGGGGGTATATTACGAATTTTGGGATAATATCGACAAGATGTTTCCCACCGGTATTCCGGATTTTGCAGCTTCGATCAAAGGCAGCACGCTGAAAAAAATAATGGATTATTTCCCTGATCCTGATGTCAGGAGCCGTATAATCAAGATGCTCGACGAACAGGAACGTTCGATGAAATATGTTCTTTTCGACGGAGTATTGCCGTTTCTCGACGATCTGCGGTCGCGTCATATACCTTGTGCGATAGTGACCAGCAGCAATGAGGATAAAATGCACAAACTTTTTGATCAGCATCCCGGTTTTGCCGATTATTTTAAAGTTGTTATAACTGACCGGCAGGTGACACGTTCCAAGCCGGATCCGCAGGGCTATCTCATGGCTGCCAGTCAGCTTGACTGCGATCCGTCCGACTGTTATGTATTTGAGGATTCTTTTTCCGGTCTTGAGGCTGCGCGACGCTCGGGAGCGAAGGTTATAGCGCTGTCGACAACCAACACTGCTGATTTGCTAAAGGATAAGGCCGATAAAGTAATATCATCTTTCAATCAGCTGTCGGTCGACAAGCTTCTTGAAAGATGATATCCATATTTTGTCGCTGATATTTTTCGCTTAGCAGGCCTTAAAACTCATGTCGAGGCCTTTCACAGAGTGGGTAAGCGCTCCGACAGATATGAAGTCGACTCCGCATTCGCCATAGTCGCGCAGAGTGTCGAGAGTAATGCCGCCTGAAGATTCGATCTCGACCAACGGATTGACGGCCCGGATCTGTTCGACGGCCTTACGTGTGCGTTCAGGCGTGAAATTGTCGAGCATGATGCGGTCGACTCCGGCTTCGAGAGCCTGATTTATCTCATCTGCATTGCGTACCTCGATTTCAATTTTGAGATCTTTATTGCGCTCGGCGCAGTATTTTTTTGCAGCCTCGACAGCCTGTTTGATTCCGCCGGCAAAGTCGACATGGTTGTCTTTGATCAGAATCATGTCGAAAAGACCTATACGATGGTTGCAGCCTCCTCCGATTTTCACCGCCTCTTTCTCAAGCATGCGCATGCCGGGCGTTGTTTTGCGAGTGTCAAGCACTTTTGTCTTCAATCCTTCGAGGCGCTGCTGATATTTTGCAGTCTGTGTGGCGATGCCGCTCATGCGCTGCATGATGTTGAGCATAATGCGCTCGGTCTGGAGCAGTGAACGTACTTTACCTTCAACGACAAAAGCTATGTCGCCCGGCTTGACATGGCTGCCGTCGCCGATCATCACGGTCATCTTCAGCGAAGGATCAAATTTGTCGAATACTTTTTTTGCGATTTCGACACCGGCAAGAATGCCCTCTTCTTTAATGAGAAGATGCTGTCGGCCGGTTTCGTCGGCGGGGATAGTGCTGAGTGTGGTATGGTCGCCGTCGCCCACGTCTTCGGCAAAAGCCAGCGTAAGCAGATCGTCGATAAGTTGGTCTTTTGTTTTCATTTCAGTTTTATTTGACTACTTTTGCACAAAATTAGTCAAAAACAAACAATCGGCCAAAGATTTTGAAAGTACAGCTTATAGCAGTCGGCAAGATGAATGACACGCCTCTGGTTCAGGCGGTCGAAAAGTATGTGAAGCGGCTTATCCATTATGTGCCGTTTCAGCTGATAACCGTTCCTGACGTCAAAACTACCAAATCAATGACTGAACAGAGACAGAAGGACGCCGAGGGAAATGCGATTCTCGGATCGGTTGACGCGCGCGATTTTGTGGTTCTGCTCGACGAGCGCGGCAAAGAATTCACTTCGCGTGAATTTGCCGCATATATCGACAAGCGCACACTGTCGCTTCCCGGTAATTTTGTGTTTGTCATCGGAGGACCATACGGTTTTTCTCAGGCTGTCTATGACCGCGCCAACGACAAAATCTCGCTTTCGAGGATGACTTTGACCCATGAGATGGTGCGACTGTTTTTCGTCGAGCAACTTTATCGCGCCATGACTATACTCCGCGGCGAGCCTTATCATCACGACTGAACTTGTATTATATTATGGTGATTAGCAAAAAAATAGCTGTAGGACTGGTCTTGTCTTTGATTTTTATTTCTGCTGAAGCCCAGACTCTTAATCTTGAAGACGGAGAGTGTCATTGGGAAGGTGGTTTTAGCGCAGGTCTGAACAACGACGGATATGAATTTGATTTCAGGGTCGCGTATTTTCCGATCCCGTATATAGGAGTGAAAGCCGGCATCGGGCTTGCGGGAGAAATATGGGAACTTGAAGACTGGGTTGACGATTATAACGATGAGGCATATTATGAGTATGCGGCTCGTTTCAAGTTCAATCCGGCAATTGTGATACGCTCTCCGCGCCTGATCAACTGGAAAAGTCAGGATGCGGGCTTTTATCTGTTTACGGAGCCAGGTATCGTGTTGTCGCCGGGCGCACACGGCAGCCGCAACGCCCAGCATTACCGCTGGGATGTGAAATCGGGTGTGAATCTTCAGTTTGACAGATTTATTGTCACGATCGGTTACGGAATATCAAATTTCAGTCTGTATTCCGGCGCTCCGATAACTCACTGGGGTTTACCCGAAAATATGAATTACATCACCCATACAGTATTTATAGGGGGAGCTGTTAAATTTTAGTTGCTTCTAATAGGTATGGCTGAGAGATAAACAGATTTCTGTCGGCTCCAGCCCTGAGTCATATTGCGAAGAGATATGGTCAGAAGACCGCTTGCAGAACCGATTTCCTTTTTAATTTCTCTGATGATGTCGGCCATAGACATGATACCACTCAGGCGCAGGCTTGCAGTCACGCGTCCCTGGATCTTGGCCGTTGCAAAAATAATGTCGTTGATGCTGATCTTTTCCATATCTGCTAATATTTTGAGGACTACACCACAAAATTAGCAGCAGATATGGGCGAGATTATTGCACAGATGTGTTAATTGATATTATAATCGCTGTCTGCTGATGTAACGGGTCTATTGGGCGTAGAGGGGGATGCATTTCATCATGTAATCGCGGGCGACTCCCCAGGGGAGGTAGATTGACTCGTTGTTAGGGATCAGAGTCACGGGCTTCTCGTTGAGGTCGACGCGAACGTAGTATCTTCCGCTCGTTTTCGCTTTGAAAAGGATGAACTGGATGTTTGAGGCCATAGGCACGACATAAAAGTCGCGCCAATGTGAAGCGACTGAGTCGAAGTAGTTTGTGAGGTAATAGCAACCGGGCAGATGCAGTAAGGATGCGAGCGGCATTATGGTCTCGGCGTGACCGAAGCGGAGATTGACTGCCGGTGTAGGATTGCTGCCGTCAATGAAGTTGTCGGTCGTTTCCATGATGTTGAGCACAAGAGCCGAAGCGATGTCGGCAGGGATAGTGGACAGAATGGTTGCAGTGCGCTGGAGATACTGACGCATGTTGAAGCAGGACCAAAGAGCGTTGTACTCGGCGCGACTGAAAAAGCGTGAGGCGTCGTATTGTATGCCCATTGCGGACAGTCCGGCGATTACATAATATTCTGTAATGGCGAGATCGCGCCACTCGTCGGCGTTTTCAAACGGATAGTCCTTGCCGAGCACACGGGTGATGGCCTCAGTCGGACAGACGGCGTCGAAAAACGATTTGTAAGCATCACGGACTTCGTCGGTCTTGCGGAATTCGATATAGTCCTCGTCGAGATCGAAGGGCCGCATCAGCGGAGAGTTGACGCGGCCGGTAGAGGTGAGATAAGTAGGTTTGTTGGACAGTCGGTCGAGCTGATGGACGAAGCTCATCATACTCATCATCGCGCGGGGAGAATAGGAAGAAATGGCGCTGACAGTTCCGTTTTCAAACAAGTGGGGATAAGCATGGAACATACGTGAGGCAATGGCGCGTTGCTCGGCCATGCCGAGCGAGTCGAGCGCACCCCATCGGCCGTTGGCGGCAGTAATGACCTGATCATTGATCGCTGCGAGCTCGCGTCCGAGTTTGGTCAGAGTCCCTAGAGAATCAGCTTTGAGAAGAGCCCGGCGCAGTTTGAAGCAATTGGATGATGAAGCAGGAAAACGTGCGCCATGGCGGCCGACATGATTGATCATCACCGCCTCGAGCGAATCGGGATAGGGGGCAGAAACAATATCCGAGGGGTAGGGCATCAGCGAACCTTCGCATTGAGAGAAGGTATAATTGGTACTCATCGGGTCAGCAGCCTGAATTGTTGTACAGGTTATGGCCATTGCCGCAGTGAGAGTGATGAATATTTTCATGTCTGTTTGGATTGCTTATTGATTATTCCTAACTTTGAATTTCCAAAGTTAATAAAAATATGTGTGACAATAATAATAACGCTCAAATTTGCGCGGAAGTTGAGAAGCTGATCAGTAACGGGCAATATGATGATGCTCTGAGGAAACTCGATGCGGTCATCGATATCACTCCCGATGCCGAGTTGCTCTATACGCGCGGCCGTCTGCTGTGGAAACTCGGACGAAAAACGGAGGCGATGAGCGACTATGCAGCCGCTGTAGATATCGATCCTTCTTCACCGGCGGCGACAGCCTTGCAGATGACCAGAGATATAATGGATTTCTATAATCATGATCTATATAATCCATAAATATATTTCTGAATTTCTTGTAAAAGGTTGCAATTTTAAATAAAGAGTATTACTTTTGTGAAGTGAATGATAACTGCAATAAACCTTAAAATTTCAGATCATGAAAAAATTCAAACTTTTATTATTGTCGGCGTTTATTTCATTTCCGTGTGTAGCATCAGATAATGTCGGAGCGGAGACCAAAGAAGATATGAGGACGGAACGAAATACCGGCTATTTTGTATATGCTTCAGGTGGTGCATCACTGATAGTCTCGGAGCTGGAAGGTGTTTGGGACAGTGGAGATCCGGCTTTCAGCGGCAACCTGCAGTTGGGCTTTGAATGGATATCAAAAAAGAAAATCGGTGTCGGCTTCATGTATGACGGATATTTCACGAGTTTCTCGTCTGTTGTAAAGGCAGATGGGGGAAGTGTACGATTTAATGAGGACTGGAGCCTGCATTATTTCGCTCCGCAGCTCGCGGGCCGCATATTTCTCAGATCTGAAAGATGGGTGCTGAACTACAGTATCGGCCTCGGTCTATTTATGTCGAGTGAATGTGTTAAGGAGAAAGGTAAGTTGATGGGAAAGAACTATGACTATGGTCTCGGCTCAAATCTATCGTTCGGAGTCGAATTCAAGGCTGCGCCAAAATTGGGCATAATATTGGGACTGTCAGTTATTGAAGCCTCTGTAAAGCAGAATTACGGCGGACTGCATGAAGATTCAGGCCTTGCGCGTGTCAATCTCGATATGGGTCTGAAATACCATTTTTAGTTAATCAGACATTTTTGTTAAGCAGATTTTCCACGTCGCTGACAGATAGTTCGCGACGCGAGGCATAGTCTTCGAGCTGATCACGGCCGATCTTGCCGATCATGAAATAACGTGCATCGGGATGTGAAATATATAAGCCCGAGACTGTCGATGTCGGGATCATGGCTCCGTTTTCGGTCAGAGTCACTCCGATCTTGTCAAATGGCAAAAGTTCAGCAAGGCTATGGTTGAGACGCTGGTCGGGAGTCATCGGGTAGCCCATCGCCGGTCTGATGCCCCGGTAGTCGCCTCTGAGTAAACCTGCATTCGAAACCGTTTCCTCGGGAGCATAGCCCCAATATTCACGACGCACATATTTATGAACGTATTCGGATGTCGCCTCGGCAAAGCGGTCAATAATCGACCGCACGAGTAACAGGGAATATCTGTCGGCCGCAGTCTCATAATGGTCAATGAGACTTTTTGCATTGACAGAAACGACAAATGCACCGGCAAAATCCTGCCCCAGGTTCTGAGGTTTTATATAATCGGCTGCTGAAAGACAAACTCCGTCGGCGTTTGGCTGCTGACGCCGCAGCATGGGGAAGCAGATACCATTTATATGTATATTATCTCTATCGTCGCTCCACGCCGGAAATATTCCGACGGCAGCTCTGACAGAAAGCGATCTGCCGTCAACTGCGGTTCTGATCATTGAGCAGGCGTCATCATAGAGTTTTAACGCTTCTTTGGCTTTGGGATCGGCCGAATGCTTTGCGAGCCATTGTGCGGTGCAGTGCTCACAACGATCATAAGGGAAATCGTCGACAAAAGCACCGTTGATTTTCCAGAAATTAAAAAACATGCGCCAGTTAATCAGACTGACAACGTTCTGCGGATCAATATTGTCGATAATTTTTATTCCGTTATGCGCGGGAATATTATCAGCATTCTTACTCCAATCAATGCGAGGTTTGCGGGTTCGCGCTTCACTCAGCGATACAAGATCCGAGTTATCATTTTTATGGCAGTCTCTTATTTCAGCATATTCGCGCCGTATGCTGTCGATATATGATGCTTTTGTGGCATCGTCAAGCAAGCGGCTCGCGATGATCGGATTCTGAGACGCGTCAGTCGCATGGATGACCGGCGCCTTGGTGCGTGGCGCAATTTTAAGAGCCGTGTGAATTTTAGATGTTGTCGCACCGCCGACAATGAGAGGAATATCGAGACCGGCGGCGTCAAGTTTTTCGGCGACATTGGCCATTTCACCGAGAGAAGGAGTGATTAATCCCGAGAGACAGATAATGTCGGGACGATACTCGGTTGCAGCCTCAACTATGCGTTCGGCAGGAACCATCACGCCAAGATCGATTATCTCGTAGTTGTTACATTCGAGAACGATGGAGACAATATTTTTACCGATGTCATGGACATCGCCTTTTACAGTAGCAAACAGAATTTTTCCGGCAGACGATGCACCGCAACTGTTTTTTTCGGCTTCGATCAAGGGCCTCAGGATGTCGACAGCCTGTTTCATCACACGCGCTGTCTTTACAACCTGCGGAAGAAACATTTTCCCTTCGCCAAACAAAGTGCCGACCTGCGTTACACCATCCATAAGGGGGCCATCGATAATATCTATCGCCCGGCGATAATGTTTTGTCGCAGCCTCCAGATCTTCAGCTAAAAATTCATTATCACCTCTGACTATGGCGTCGCACAGCCGTCGGTCGACCGGAATCTGCGATCTGTCAACGACGGTTTTCGGAGTCGTGTCTGAATCGACCGAACTCTCGGCAAATTTACTCAGCTGCGCCGCCGCATCGTGGCTGCCGTTGAGAAACAGATCGTCCAATATGCGGCGCAACTTATCATCAACATCACGATATGTCACGGATGACGCCGGATTCAGAATGGCCATATCCAGTCCGGCCGCTATAGCATGGTAAAGAAATACGGCATGCATGGATTCGCGCAGACGGTTATGACCGCGGAACGCAAACGAAAGATTGCTTACGCCGCCGCTTACTTTTGCGCCCGTAAGGTTTTGCTTAATCCAGCTTACGGCTCTGATGAAGTCGCGGCCGTATAAATCATGGCTGTCTATTCCGGTGGCAACCGCCATGATATTAGGATCGAAAATTATATCATGAGGTTTGAAACCGACAACCTGTGTAAGCAGACGGTATGCGCGGCCGCATATCTCTATCTTTCTGTCGAAAGTGTCAGCCTGTCCGTTTTCATCAAAGGCCATCACTACGACCGCAGCCCCGAAACGGCGAATTGTCCCGGCTTTGCGCAAAAACTCATCCTCGCCTTCTTTTAGAGAAATAGAGTTGACGATACACTTTCCCTGAATATTCTTAAGTCCGTTTTCGAGAACAGACCATTCGGACGAGTCAAGCATCAGCGGCACACGGGCGACGTCAGGATCAGAAGCCAGCAGCCGGAGAAAATGAATCATCTCTTTCTCTGCATCGATCATCGCATCATCCATGTTGATATCGATAATCTGCGCACCATCAGCGACCTGTCGGCGCGCTATGGACAACGCTTCGTCGTAAGATCCTTCCTTGATCAGACGCAAAAATTTCCTCGAGCCGGCCACGTTGCATCGTTCGCCGATGTTGATGAAATTACGTTCGGGAGAGATTTCAAGAGTCTCCAAGCCGGCTACACGAAGCTGAGGATTGATATGCGGAGCCGTGCGTGGCCGATAATTTCCCGCGTGGCGGGCCAGCAAAGCTATGTGGTCAGGAGTTGTACCGCAGCAGCCGCCGACGATGTTGACGCATCCGGCTTCCATCAGCTGGCCGACGGCAGATACAAAATCATCGGCAGTTTCCCTATAATTCCCTTCTTCATCAGGAAGCCCGGCGTTGGGATGGCAACTCACCGCTAGGCCGGTGATGCGTGAAAGTTCCTGGACGAAAGGTTTCATCTCCCTCGCGCCCCAGGAGCAGTTCAGGCCAAGCGATATGACATTTTCATAGTCGGCGATCGAAGTGTGGAGCGCATCGAGTGTCTGTCCGGACAATATTCTGCCTGAGGGGCCTGCGAGAGTTGCCGAAACCATCACAGGCAAGGACCGTCCAGTAGATTCAGATACTTTTCGGGCAGCATCCAGACCGGCTTTCAGATTGATCGTGTCAAACACGGTCTCAAAAAGGATGAGATCAACACCGCCTTCGGCCAAAGCCTCTATCTGCGCCTGATATGCGGACACGAGAGTGTCATAGTCAATGTTCCGGAATGCAGGATCCTCTACGTCCGGACTCATTGACGCCGATCTGTTAGTTGGTCCGACAGATCCGGCGACCCAGACAGCCCTGTCGGGACGGATGAGCATAAAACCGTCGGCTTCGGTGCGTGCGATTTTCGCTCCGGCTAAGTTTATCTCTCGAATGTATCTGTCAGTGGCATAATCGGCCTGTGATACGGCATTGGCGTTGAACGTATCAGTCGAGATGATATCAGCGCCTGCGCGGAGATATTGGCGGTGTATATCAGCGATAACGTCGGGGCGGGTAAGACATAGAATGTCATTGTTTCCATAGAGGCTTACAGGATGAGAAGCAAAGTGTTTCCCCCTGAAATCATCCTCACTTAGTTTCAGCCGCTGGATCATAGTACCCATAGCTCCGTCGAGCACGAGTATCCGTTGTTTTAGCGCGAGTCTGATGTCTGTCATATCGTGAGTGTCAGCGGTAGATTGAACGAGCTATCTCTCGGACACTGTCGGCGGCATGAACTGTGTAGAAATGTATGCCCGGAGCTCCGTGGTCAATAAGATCCTGACACTGGCTGATACACCAGTCGATGCCGATGCGGCGCACTTCATTGTCGTCGGCAGCATTTCTCAACCGCGCAGCGAGCGGTTCGGGCAGATCAGCTCTGAAAACTTTGGGGAGTATGGATAGCTGAGCCTTGCGTGTGACAGGTTTTATGCCCGGAATTATCGGCACCAAAATGCCTTCGCGTCGGCATCTGGCCACAAAGTCGTAATACTTGCTGTTGTCAAAGAACATCTGTGTTATCAGATAGTCAGCCCCGGAGTCGACTTTCTGCTTGAGATAATGAATGTCGGAATCGAAGTTCGGCGCCTCGTCATGCTTTTCGGGGTAGCAGGCCATGCCATAGCTGAATTTGGTCTCGATGCCTTCGACTCGCATGCCGTCGAGCCCGCGACCTTCGTTGAAATCGTTGATCTGTCTCTGCAGATCGAGTGCATGGCAGTTATATCGGTCGGGATCAGACCAGTCGAGATCATCGCTTTTCGCGTCACCTCTAACGATAAAAAGGTTGTCGATGCCGAGAAAATTGAGATCGAGGAGGGCATATTCGGTTTCTTCTTTCGAAAAACCTTTGCAGATGATATGCGGAACAGGTATTATGCCGTATTTGTATTTTATGGCGGCAGCGACGGCTACCGTTCCCGGGCGGCGGCGTATGCTGACCTTGCGCAGGAGGCCATCGGACTGGGGCTTGTAGACAGACTCGCTGTGGTGAGAAGTGATATTGATGAATTTGGGATCAAATTCAGCAAGCTTGTCTATAATGTCATATACTTTGTATATGCTGTTGCCTTTTAGCGGAGGCAAAATCTCAAAAGAAAAGATCGGCCGGTCGCTTTGCTTTATATAATCGATGACTTTCATTACCGGGAAAAAATTAGGATTTATTCAGTAATCTGTGGAATAGATACCACAAAATTACTGAATAAATCCTAATTATAAGGAATTAGCTTGCGCTAAAATTTATTTTACAGCGACCTTTTTGCCGTTTACGACATAGATGCCTGCGGGAAGGCTGTTGATATCGGCTTCAGTAGCTACGCGTACGCCCTGAAGGTTATATACAGCGTCGGAACCATCCTTGCCATAGATAACATCTTCAATGCCGGATGTGGCTTTGCTGACTTTGACAGTTGTGTCAGCCTCAGTGTCGAACGTATATACACCGTCGACAGCTTCGATGGTCTTGTCGCCGATTGTGACAGTAAGGCCTTCGGCGTCACGCGAAACGGGCGAGATGGTGAACGTTGTCTTGCCGACAGCGCTGACGGGAGCAGTAGCATCAACCTCTGCGAGAATGTCTTTCTTAACCTCAAAACCGTCGAGAGCGCCTTCGAGCATTTCGAATGTCACAGTGTGGAGAACAGCGTTTTCCTCGTGGCGGAATAATTTGATTACTTCGTTGTCTTTAGGATTCTCAAGAGAGAAGTAGCTGGGGTAGGAAACAGAAACTTCTTCTCCGTTGCGATAAGCTTTGATGGCTTCAGCTCCTGATGCATTTAATGTAAATCTGCCGTCTTTATCGCGGAAATCAACCAAATTGTAACCGGCTTTTCCGGAAATAGAAGCTCCGCCTCTTGTAATGCTAAAACCATAGTTCAGACCATCAATATCATCGATATATACAACAGCAGTCTTGTCGCGGACAATCTTTCCTGAAGTAATTTCGATTCTTGAATTTTTTGCCAAAGTCACATTAGTCGAAGAATATGTTGTGCTGACGGTAATCTCCTTTTCATATGTGGCGTCATAGATTCGTGCTATTTCGTAACCTTCTTCACGAGCTGATATTTTGAATTTTTCGGCATCTTCACTAATCTTGAAAGTCACTTTGTTTTCTCCGGCTACAAGATTCAATTCTTCATAGGGATAAACGTATTTAGTGATCTTAACAATATTCGGATCATCAACGACGAAGGTTGCCTCAAGGATCTCATATTTTTCGGCTGTGATAACGTAGCTTAAATCAGATCCTACGATTTCAGAAATATAAGACAAATAGGTTGCCTGATTTTCGTCTCCGCCGTTTAATGAGTAAGAAAGGATTTTATAATCCGCTTTATTGAGATTGATCATAAGTTTCTTACCGGGGCGAACGGTAAATCCATCAGCTGCGGCGAAGTCTTCGATGGGTTCATCGCCGTAGGTTACGGAGCTGACACAAGCTGCATCACCGTTGGTGAAAGCGATTTTGATGTTATAGTTCATGTCTTCAGGGAATTCCTGAGTGATGACGATGTTTTCAACGTATTTGATATCGTCAGCGTCGCTGCGGTCAACGAGAGGAATAGTATAAATATTGCCTTTCTTCTGAATTTCAACACCGTCGGCTGTAATTTTATATATCAGGTTGTCGGTGTTAGCAGCACGGATGTCGAGCTGAGTCTCATATTCATCGTTGAAAGGAATTATATACTCGGTCTTGTCAGTGTTGATTACCGACCCTCCGAGAAGCGTCATGCGAATTCCGTCGGGCTTGTCGAGAGTAACTTTCACGGAGTGATTGCGGAAAGTCGCCTCGTCGTAAGTCTTGACAGTGTATGCCTGATCGGTTTCCGTCATTCCACCCCAATTATAAGGAGAAAGGTAAAGGTCAAATTTATTGTCAGTTACATCAAAATTCTGAGAACCGTCTTCATTGAGAACTTTGAGTATTTTTCCTTCAGAAACGGTAATGAGCAAGCGTTCAGAATCATTTACGCTTATTGCGTATTCGTTAACTCCTTCCTTGACTTCGTATTCGTCAATGGCATTATAATAGTAGTCAGTATGCGTGATCTTGACGTTGTCCGGATCTTCGACTGTGATCTTGAAAGTGTAGTCGAGTGCATTAGCGGCGAACGCCATGCAAACCGACAAAACTAAAAATAAGTAAAGCTTTTTCATAAAAATTACTTCTGGTTTATAATTAAGTTACTTTAAATTTATTATGCCACAAAATTAAGCATAATTATGGCATGTGCAAAGTTTTTCGAATAAAAAATGTAAAAATGTCACCGGTTTGAGTTATTTGTGTCATTTTGCTCTGCACGGTTGGAGTTTTGATGCAAAATGACTAACGTTATAGGCTATAGCGTATTATCGTGTAAAAACAATTTTATCAGTTTTATCGCCCTGACGTCTGATAAGTAGCTGGCCTTTAGAAGGATCAGTTATTTTTACGCCCTGAAGATTGAAATATTCGATTTCACTGCTCTCATTATCGACGCAGACATCGGAAACTCCTGCTGACTCCGGGAAGAAAATTTTAGTTTCCATATTGACAAATCTCGTCGAACTATTTGGAGCAAGCCATTGACCTCCTCCTTTGGGATCACCTGGATATCCAAATGACGCGTCATTATAATAGCCTACAGTGAAGGCTTTTTCTGCCGGAAGTGTGATAATCCCATCTTTAAAAGTGCTTCCGGTCTTAAATGTCGGAGAATAGGAATACTCGTTTATGAATGTTTCCAGCGTTAGGTTGAATTTGTTGCACCAATAAGTGACCATATTGGAGCAGAACATTTTAGCTATGCCCAGTGAGCTACAGGTGAAACCGGCATCAATATGTTCGTCTGAATTAATAACGTCAAAAGTAACGAAATCAGGATATGTCACATTAAACTGTATGTAACCGGTGTTTGTGGCAGTGTTTTTGTCTTTGACCGGGCAGTTGCCTTTGTAAGGATCAACCAGACGATATATGTTTTTATTGTCATCATTTTGCTGGAGTTCGACTTCATACCAGTTCTGAGGATCGAGTTGATTGATGCCTAAGCCGGGCAAAACCCATCCGTCCTGAAGCGTAGCGTAGCCGAGTGATGTCCAACCGTCATTGGGGTCGTCAGGATTGGATGCTTTCTTCTTTGAAAGAATATTGTTTTTGGTCAGAATCCAAAAACCGGATTGCTCATTGTCGTAGTCACCTATAGCCCATATGTCATTTTCCGGAAAAGATATCCGTCCGTCTTTATCGAATTTTCCGACAGACGCTTCCTGATCCAGGACTCCGGCAATCAACTGTCCCTTTGAGTTTACCTGTTTCAGATAGAAATAATTCTGATAACCCTGACCGTCCTTGCCGAGATCCTGCTTGTTAGGGATGGTTAGTGTACCGCGTTCACTGTCGATATAAGCCTTAACTGTCATATCCATGTAAAAACCGGATATTACAACCTCTCCACGCTCAGGATTTGTAACAGAAATTAACAGTTCACCGGAATTACCATTGCCTTTGATCAGAGAGTTGAAAGTCCAATCATAGTTCCCTCCTATGTCGTCAGTTGAGACTGATTGCGTTGCGTCAGATTCAGGCGAATTCTGAGTCTGACTTTTCGCACGAGATGAAACACTTCCGATTGCCGGGCAGTTTTTAATAAGATTGGGATCGGGCTGAAAGCGATCAGCACTAAGCGGCAGACATGCCCCTAAAATCAGGGCGCCGAGCAGATAACGTTTATTCATAATTCAGTACTTTTGTGTAAGAATTTATTTTTTCATCGCAAAGGTACAAAATTGTTGAGAGAAATATTATAAAACGTTGTCTAATTTTTTGAAATTTTTTATAAATATCAGCGATAAAGAAGTGTCGCATTTAGAATTCAACTACGGTAATGCCGGCTCCACCGAGTCTGACATCTTCATCGTGGTAGGCTTTAACTGCTTTTACTCCTTCAAGATAGTTTCTGATAGCCTGGCGTAACGCGCCTGTGCCGGTGCCATGCAATATGCGCACTCTGACACTATTGAATTGCACGGCGTCGTCAATAAAATATGTTATTGACTGGAGTGCTTCGTCGACACGCATTCCTCTTACATCGATATCGGGTTTGAATTTAAGCTGTCGTTCACGCATTTCTTCACGGGTGGACACACTGACGAATGAAGACGCTTTGCGAGTACCGCTGTCGGCTTTTTTATCGGTGACGGTCAGGCGATCGACTTTTGTTGTGGTTGTGAGGTTGCCGAAGATTACAGTAGCGTTTTTACCGGAGATCTCGGTGACGGTTCCGACAGTTCCGCTACCGTCAAGCAAGACATTGTCGCCGACGGCGATCACACGTTTTGCGGGCACTGACGGGGTCTGAGCAACTTTTTTTGCTCGTTTTGTCTTGTTATGACGCTCAGCTTTAGCGAGCAGCCCGTTGCTGTCGCGGCTGTCATCAACGTTATCAAGCTGACGGCGACGGTCTGCGAGTGCTTTGCGGGCTTCGATCGTTTTCTCTTTGTCGGCCTGTGATCGCCTGATGTCGTGGATTGTTCGTTCGATGGCTGCATTGCTGGATTCGATGATACGGACGGCTTCTTTCCTGGCTTCATCAATGATTTCTTTGCGTCGTTCGCGAAGGGTGTCAGCCTCAGCACCGTATTTTTCGAGCAGTTCGTCAAGCTTTTTTTCTTTCTGCTTGACTGACTGGCGTTTGTTTTCCCAATAACGCTTGTCGCGGTTGATGTCGAGGAGATATTTGTCGGCATTGATATAGTCGCTTCCGACAAGTTGCTCGGCATCAGCGATCACGTCGTCAGGTAAACCAGTTTTTCTTGCAATTTCAATCGCAAACGAACTTCCGGGATTGCCGACCGACAATCTGAACATCGGGCGCATAAGATGCCGGTCGTAGAGCATCGAACCGTTGATGAGACCGGGTGTATCCTCGGCCATCAGTTTAAGGTTCTGAAAGTGAGTGGTCACGATGCCCCACATGCCTTTTTCGTTGAAGCGTTTGAGCAGAGCCTGTGCGATCGCACCGCCTATCTGAGGCTCTGTGCCGGCTCCGAATTCGTCGATAAGTATCATCGAACGACGGCCGCCGCGCTGAAGGAATATCTTCATGTTGCGCAAATGTGACGAATAGGTGCTCAGATCGTCTTCGATCGACTGATCGTCGCCGATATCAATGAATATGGAGTCAAATATGCCGAGCGTAGAACCGGAGTCCATTGTCGGCAGCATGCCGCACTGAGCCATATATTGAACGATGCCGACAGTCTTCAGTGTCACTGATTTTCCACCGGCGTTGGGCCCGGAGATCACAACGATCCGATCATCGGCAGTGAATTTGATGTCGAGAGTGACCAGTTCTTTATTCTGCCGGGCGAGTGACTGCCGCAATATAGGATGAAACGCTCCGCGCCATTCAGAACGGCAATCTTTGCCGATGCGGGGCATTGACGCTGAATTTGTAAGTGCGTAACGAGCTTTTGCGTGGATAAAGTCGAATGTGCCGATAACCTCGAAGCTTTCGCTCATATCATCAATGTAAGGACGCAGTCTGTCGGCAAGTTCGATTAGAATCCTGATTATCTCACGTCTTTCGTCAAGTTCAAGCTCGCGCACACGGTTATTGGCCTCGACGATTTCAGCCGGTTCGATGAAAAAAGTTTTGCCTGACGCCGATTCATCGTGTACGATGCCGGGAATCTTCCGTTTGTTCATAGGTGAAACCGGTATCACCAACCTGCCGTCGCGGACAGACGGAGTGGTGTCGGCATCTATCAGCCCGTCTTTTACAGCCCGGGCCATAACCCGTCGCATAAGCGAGTTGATCGAACCATTCATCGATGAAAGCGATGAGCGTATCGATGACAGCTCAGATGATGCGTTGTCTCTGACGTTGCCCCACCGGTCGACAATGCGGTTGATTTCTGCTATCAGAGCCGGGAAAGTCCGTATCGTCAAGGCAATGGCGTCGAGACGCGGGTATGGCGACAGACCTTCGTCATCGCGCACACTTCTGAAGAACGCGGCAATCTCCGACATCGTCTCCATCGACGAGCGCAGTCTGAGCAGTTCCTGGGCGCTTACATATGAACCATCAATGCTCATCGAAGCAAGAACATGCTCCATATCGTGAATGTTGCCTATTGGGAAATCAGCATTAGCTGCTAATATAGAAAGCATTTCAGCCGTTTCTTCAAGACGGCAGATAACGATGTCGCGCTCAGTTTCGAATGTCATTTGCCGGCAGATATCTCGGCCGCGTCCGGAGGTGCATAATTCTGCCAGTTGTACTCTTACGGAGTCGAATCCGATTTTATGTTCTATCGAGTCTGGATATACCATCAGTTTTCAGTCGGTTATAATAGTTTAACGCCAATACCCGGACGATCGGGTAGCGCGATTTTGCCCTCAACGATTTTGACACCGTCAAAGCGATCGTTTGCGATCAGCAGATTGCCGTCGAGATCGGCCCAGTCGGCCAAAGGAGAAAGTTGTGCGGCGGCTGATATTCCGCATGATGTCTCTGTCATGCAGCCGAGCATCACTTTCATGCCAAGCGCATGAGCAAGTACAGCCATTTTATATGCTTCATGCATACCGGTGCATTTCATCAGTTTGATATTAATGCCGTCATAAGCCTGCGCGGCACGTCGCACATCAGGCAAGCGCTGCAGAAATTCGTCGGCGATGACAGGCAGCGGCGAGCGTTCTCTCAGCCACGCAGTCTCGTCATACATCTCTTTGGGCAGAGGCTGTTCGACAAACAGACAGCCCTGTTCGTTGAGCCAGTGGCACATTTCCAGAGCTTGTTCCTTATCAGTCCAGCCCTGATTGACGTCAACGCATATCGGTGCGTCCGATTTGCGGCGGATAGCCTCGACCAACTCTTTGTCATGGTCAAGACCCATTTTTATCTTTATGACTTTGTAAGGCGATGCTTCGTCTATTTTGGCATCAAGCTCATCGGGATCCGCATCGTAGCTTACGGTGAACGATGTGTCAGGAGTTTTGCGCGGATCGAGTCCCCAGATCTTGTACCATGGCTGACCCATAATTTTCCCCAGCAGATCGTGAAGGGCGATGTCGACCGATGCCTTTGCCGCGCGGTTGTCGGGCGCAACCGAGTCCATATAGTCATGGATCTCCTCGATCATAAACGGATCGTTGAACTTGCCGAGATCAAGCCGTGACAGAAAAGCTACGGCCGAGGCAACAGATTCGCCAAGATAGGGCGGCATAGATGCTTCACCATAACCGGTTATCCCGTCGTATTCGATTTTGACCTGAACGTCGGGAGTGGTGGTGCGCTGGGATTTAGCCAGGTTGAAGGCATGCCGGAGTTTCAGCTCATAAGGTTCGAATGAAAGTTTGAGTTTGCCGGATTTGCCTTTACGGCGTCCGGGCTTGCCATATGCAGGAAACGACACAGTGGATGCAATGGTCATTGCGGCTCCGAGAGCCCCTGCTTTGAGAAAATTTCTTCTGTCCATAGTGGTTTGATGGAATTATAGGTTGAAATACCACGGATGATCTTTGGCACGCATGATGCCGTCACTTCCTTCGTATCCGTTGACCCTGACGCAGTGGAGAAAGGGCGTGGCGAGATATCTGTCTGATGTCGGATCGACGCTATTGCATTTTACTCTTCCCGAGGAATGAACATAGCGGCCGTTGCTGTCGTAGATGGCGACATGTGTGACTTTGCCGCTGCGTCCGTTACCGAAAAAGAGCAGATCGCCGGCGGCGCAGTCTCGCCAGTTCTTAGCCTCAATCCGGCAACCTGTTGCGGCTTGTTGCGATGCGTCCCTGCGTAAAATTATGCCGTTGGCAAGATAGCATACCTTAACCAGACCCGAACAGTCGAGGCTCTTGGTCGACGTTCCTCCCCAGAGATAAGGCTGACCCGTCATGGAATACGCCATATCGACGATTTTTGTGCCATCGAAGTCCTGAGATGCCCATTCACTGATTTCAGTTATAGCACTACTGTCAATCCATGCCTTGCGTCCGTCGGGAAGCACGATCTGCAGACATCCGTTGCCCGATTTTCCGGTCAGTTCGATGATATCTCCGTTGACGAGATCGGACACAACGTCGCGCGGACCAGAGGTCTTGTCAGATGTATAACAACGGGTCTGATAGACAGATGTGATGACGCCACGTGATGCCGAGCGCCAGCGCCGCATCTCGGCGGAAGTCTTTTTTACAGCTGATCCGAGAGACATCCATCCTATATATCCGTCTGGGCATCTGACTCTCAGCCAGTCGCCCTCGCTTTCAAGTATCTGCAAAGGCATTCCCATCAGGACCTGTGAGGCGAGTTCGGCGCTATGTGACGGTTTGCTGCGGATATTTGCCACAGATATTGTCGGGAGCGCCCATTCATCGCCACCCAACAGAACTATTCTGTCGGCGAGATCATTCAGCCCGATTTTAGCCAGTTCATATTTAAGAGATCCAAGAGCCTCTGCTTCTGACGTCTTGCCGGTAATCGAGATTTTTCCGGTGCTGTCTTTTGAAACCGATATGTCATAGACGGCTTGCCGTCGGTCAGGCGCAAAGCGCTGACCGACGGTTGCGATAATACTTTTGACTTTGTCAGCGCGGGCTTCAGCCTCGTGCGACACAAGTATTGTGATCAGAGATAGTATGATAAATATTATTCTCATTCAGTATAAAGATAGCAAATCAACTTCAAAAATAATAAATAATATTTTGACAGGCAAATGCAGGCCAGATAATGTTATTTATCGGATAATGATTTATGCAATTGTTGCAAATCTAATTGGATTTAGATACCGCGCTGCGGCTGTATGTTTACCAGCACGGCTCTAAGACCCCGTTTCCCAATATTTGAGTCATGCTTGTTCTGTTGTGTATAGCCGGTATCAGTAATTTTGGTATAATTATCTGTGATTTATATATTGCGCAGTTCATTATCTTGAATTATTTCTGCGAGCGAAATAATAGGCCAATATCACATATGGATAAAATCAAAAAAACAGTAAAGAAATCAAGACCTTTCAACATTTTGAAAGCGATCCGTCGTGTACTTGCGGTGTCCTCGATCCTGATGGTTACTCTGCTTTTTCTCGATTTTACGGGACTTGCCTCCCGATGGTTCGGATGGATGGTCAGGATACAGTTCCTGCCGGCAGTACTTGCTCTTAATGTGGGTGTTATAATTGCCCTTGTTGCTCTCACCCTGATTTTCGGGCGCATCTATTGCTCGGTAATCTGTCCTCTTGGTATCATGCAGGATATCTTCGCATGGTTCGGACTCCGGCAGAAGAAAAACCGTTATTCTTATTCTCCGGCCAAAAATATTCTGCGCTATACGTTTTTGGCTCTGATGGTTGTTGCCGTTATAGCCGGGATAAGCGTTATTGTCACACTTCTGGCGCCTTATAGTGCCTATGGCCGCATAGTCCAGAGCATTTTGTCTCCAGTATGGCAGTGGGGCAATAACCTTTTGGCGCACTGGGCTGAGACACGCGGAAGTTATATGTTCTATTCCGTCGACATCTGGTTGCGGAGCGGTCTGACTCTCTGCGTGGCAGTCGTTACTCTTGCCGTCCTTGCTTTCCTTTCATGGCGTAACGGTCGCACATATTGCAATACCGTATGCCCTGTAGGAACAGTGCTCGGTTTCCTTGCTCGTTTCTCATTTCTAAAACCGGTCATCGACACCTCGAAGTGTAATTCCTGTGGACTATGTGCGCGCAATTGCAAGGCTGCATGTATCGACAATAAAAATCACAAGATCGATTACTCACGTTGTGTAGCCTGTATGGACTGTATCAGCAATTGCCACCAGGGGGCCATTTCCTATGGCCGTCCCCAAAAAGTCAGCCGGCCGGAATCTGAAACTGAAAATGCTGGAGCTTCACGCCGTCAGTTCCTCTCAGTCGCTGCTGTGGCCGTTACTACTGCCGTCGCAAAGGCTCAGGAAAAGACTGTCGACGGCGGACTTGCCGTAATCGAAGACAAAGTCAGACCTCAGCGCAAGACTCGCATCGTCCCCCCGGGAGCGCAGAGCCTGAAGAATATGTCCGACCATTGCACCGCCTGTCAGTTGTGTGTGGTATCCTGCCCTAATGAAGTGCTCCGTCCTTCCGGCGACATTATGACTTTCATGCAGCCGGAATCGTCTTATGAACGCGGATATTGCCGTCCGGAGTGTACGCGTTGCTCTGATGTCTGTCCGTCGGGTGCTATCCTGCCTATAACCGTTGCCGAAAAATCTTCGATACAGATCGGCCATGCGGTGTGGATCAAAGACAATTGCATTCCGTTGACCGACGGTGTTCCGTGCGGCAATTGCGCGCGGCATTGTCCCGTCGGTGCGATAACCATGATCCCGTCCGTGCCGGGTGATGAAAACTCGCTTAAAATCCCCATGGTCGACACCGAGCGCTGCATCGGATGTGGCGCGTGTGAGAATCTTTGTCCGGCGCGTCCGTTCTCGGCTATATATGTAGAGGGCAACCAACGTCACCGCATTGTTTAATCTCCTTCAATTTACTGGAATGACTAAAAAAAATATAGACAGACGCGATTTTCTTAAGCGTTTGGGGCTTGGAACCGCAGTAACCGGTATCACTTTAGCCGGATGTAAGTCAGAAGCTGAGAAAGTTGTATCGGCACAGTCTTCGTTGCCGTCATCTGAAGTTTCGGCCGAAGATATGACATATAGAGTAAATCCGAAAACCGGAGAAAAAGTTTCGTTGCTCGGCTACGGTTGTATGCGCTGGCCTATGATGAAGAACCCCGAGGGCGACGGTGAGATTGTCGATCAGGATGCTGTCAACGATCTTGTAGACTACGCCATTGCTCATGGCGTCAACTACTTTGATACAGCGCCGCCTTATGTTCGCGGCCTTTCCGAAGAGGCTACCGGCATTGCCCTGAGCCGACATCCGCGCGACAGCTATTTCCTTGCCACCAAGATGTCTAATCATCACCTCGCGCGCACTGGGCTGAAAGGCCGTGAGCTCTTTGATGCTTCGGTCGCGATGTATCGCAATTCTTTCGAGAAGCTCCGCACTGATTATTTTGATTATTACTTGCTTCATAATATTGGCGGAGAGACCGGATTGCCTTTTCTGATGCAGCGTTTCTTTGATAGCGGACTTCTTGATTTCTTACTCGAGGAGCGCGAGGCCGGACGCATTCGCAATCTCGGCTTTTCTTATCATGGTGACGTGAAGGTATTTGATTACATGCTGTCGCTTCATGATGAGGTTCACTGGGATTTTGTACAGATTCAGCTTAATTATGTCGACTATCGCCACGCGTCGGGCATGAATTTCAATGCGGAGTATCTCTATGACGAACTGGCCAAACGCGGCATTCCTGCTGTCATTATGGAACCTCTTCTCGGGGGACGACTCGCCTCTCTGTCTGACCACCTCAATTCCCGTCTGAAACAGCGTGAACCCGAAAACAGCATTGCTTCCTGGGCATTCCGTTTTGCGGGTTCATTCCCTGGTGTGCTCACTGTTCTTAGCGGAATGACTTATATTGAGCATCTTCAGGACAATTTGCGTACTTATGCGCCGCTGAAACCTCTGAATGATTCGGAACTTGCGTTGCTTGAGGACACTGCTGTCGAAATGATCAGCTATCCTTCAGTTCCTTGCACCGCATGTGAATATTGTATGCCTTGTCCATACGGTATTAATATTCCGGCCATATTCTCACATTATAATAAATGTGTCAACGAGGGCAATATTCCGTCTTCATCTCAGAGTGAGGGTTATCGTGAGGCGCGGCGTGCGTTTCTTGTCGGCTATGACCGCTCGGTCCCCAAGCTCCGGCAGGCAAGCCACTGCATCGGCTGCAACCAGTGCGCGCCGCATTGTCCCCAGTCCATCAGGATTCCAGACGAGCTTCACCGCATCGACGAATATGTCGAAAAACTGAAACAGGAGACCCTCTGATATACAGGTAGCTATGACACTCGACGATCTGAAAGACATACTCCGGCGCGAAAAGTGCTCATGTGTGATTTCCGACGGCCGCGGCGTGACTTTGTGTCATCAGCGCGGAGTGAAAGACCTGTTTCACATTCTGAAATCATCACCGGGACTTCTGTCCGGCGCTTTGATCGCCGATAAAATTGTAGGCAAGGGCGCGGCGGCTTTAATGATACTTGGCGGAGTTTCGGAGGTTTATGCCGAAGTTGTCAGCCGTCCGGCTCTTGATCTTTTGACAGCGGAGGGTATTGCAGTGCAATATGATGTCTGTGTGCCTGCTATAATCAACCGCGCCGGCACAGGAATTTGCCCTGTCGAGACTCTCTGCCGCGACTGTCTTACCGCCCGCGACTGCCTCCCATTGATTGAAAATTTTATTAACCAATTAAATACAGAAAAATGAATAAAACACTTGTTGCCGTATTGGCTGCTGCTCTTGCTCTTACAGGCTGTGCCAAAGGCAAAAATGCTGAAAATGCTGCTATGGACAATAATTCGGAACAGAAAGCCGACACGTCGGTCGTCTATATGACACGGGAAATCTCGCCCGAAGCCATAATCAAACTTTATAAAGCCCTCGGACGCGAGGCTAAAGGTAACGTCGCTATCAAGATCTCTACCGGCGAACCTGGCGGACATAACTTCCTTCAGCCTGCGCTGATCACTGATTTTGTCAAACTGACAAACGGCACTATCGTAGAGTGCAACACTGCTTATCAGGGCAAACGCTTCACCACTGAGGATCATCGCCGTGCGGCTGAAGAACACGGTTTTACCGCCATTGCTCCCGTCGATATAATGGATGCCGAGGGCGAAGTTAAACTTCCGCTCGAAGGAGGCGAACATCTTGAGTACGACATCGTCGGCTCACACTATCCCGACTATGATTTCACCGTCATCCTTTCTCATTTCAAGGGCCATGCGATGGGCGGTTTCGGCGGGGCTGTCAAGAACATGTCTATCGGCATCGCTTCTTCCAACGGCAAAAGCTATATCCACTCCGGCGGAAAGATCGCCACTCCCGACAGCCTCTGGACCAATCTGGCCGATCAGGATATTTTCCTCGAATCTATGGCTGAGGCTGCCAAAGCCGTTGCCGATCACTGCGGCGACAGCATTTTGTATATAAGCGTTGCCAATAATCTTTCTGTCGACTGTGACTGCGATGCTTCTCCTGAAGATCCTCAGATGCATGATATCGGCATTCTCGCTTCTCTCGACCCCGTAGCCCTTGACAAGGCTTGTACGGATCTCGTCCGTAATTCAGACGATCCCGGCAAGGTTCATCTTATTGAACGCATTGATTCCCGTCATGGTATGCATACTCTTGAGCACGCCGAAAAGATCGGACTCGGTTCACAGACCTATAAACTTGTGACTCTCGACTGATGAATAAGTGCGCCTCCTGCATATTGCTTTGTTTGCCTGTGTCTGCTGCGGCTTTTGCTCAGACCTACGTGGATTCGACCGGTGTCCGTCATCTCGGTGAAGTCGTTGTGACCGGCACGAATGATGCATTGAGCCGCAACTTGATGCCGTACACCGTTTCCGACATCAGCGAGAAACAGCTTGAGGCTACCGGCAGCACTCAGTTGCTAAGTGCTGTTTCGGGCCTCGTTCCAAGTCTGTTTGTCACCGAGCGTAATATATTCGGTTTTGGCGTTTCAAACGGAGGTTCGGGAGGTGTTAAAATCCGTGGAGTAGGGGGATCGCCGACCAATGCCGTTCTTATGATGGTCGACGGGCAGCCGCAGTTCGCCGGAATTTATTCCCATAGCATAGCCGATTTCTATCAGACCGAATATGTCGACCATGTGGAGGTGCTTCGCGGACCGGCGTCGGTTCTGTATGGTTCCAATGCCATGGGCGGCGTGATTAATGTTATCACGAAAAATGCTGTTGCCGACGGTGTACGCACAACTCTTACCTCGCGCTACGGTTCTTACAACACGTGGCTGTCTTCACTCACCAATATGACCCGCTTCGGGCGTTTCTCTTCGCTCGTCTCTATCGGCTACGACCGCACGGACGGTGTTCAGAAAAATTTTGACTTCCGTCAGAGCAATGTCTATGCTAAGGTTGGCTATGATTTCAGCGATCGCTGGAAAGCCGCTGCCGATTATACGCTGTTGGAGTTTGTAGGCAATGATCCGGTCTATCCTACTTTGTCAGATCCTGAGTCGACCGATATTTATCATCAGAATGTGATCCGTGGAGAAGCTGCCGTGACAGTTACCGATACATATGATAATACCAACGGAACTGTCCGCGTTTACTATAACTACGGCAATCATTTTGTCGATGATCCGCGTCATTTCCACAGTCTCGATGACCGTTTCGGCGTTCTGGCATATCAGAATTTCAGATTGTGGTCAGGCTCTAATGCTACATTAGGTTTTGATTTCGACCGCTATACCGGTAAAATACCCGTTTCCGGCGGCCGCGATCACGTCGAAGGTTCGCTCACGACAATGGAGCGTAAGGATATAACCGAATATTCGCCTTATCTGACTTTGTCACAGAATTTATTGGGTGATCGGCTGATACTTAACGCCGGACTCCGTATGGCCAACAGTGACATGTTCGATTCGCAGTGGATACCTCAGGCCGGTATCGTGCTTCATCCTTTCGACGGCTGGAACTTCAAGGCTTCCCTTGCCAAGGGTTATCGCAACCCTTCGTTCCGTGAGCTCTATCTCTACCGAATGGCTAATGATGCCCTCAAGCCTGAAAATATGATGAATTATGAAGTTTCTGTCGGCCGGCACTTCTCACATTGGTTTGAAGCTGATATCACTGCATTTTTCAGCCAAGGATCAGACATGATCCAGACTGTCGATATGAAGAATGTCAATACCGGCAGTTTCATCAACAAAGGCCTCGAGTTTTCGGCACGCAGTCATCCGCTTGACTGCCTGCAGCTTTGGGCGACCTACAGCTATCTACACTCTTCGGTCCGTAATCTTACGGCCGCACCTCGGAACATGTATTATCTCGGCATAGGCTGGGATGCGTTCAGAAATTTTCATGCCGATTTCCAGCTCAAGGGTGTCGGTGGTTTGTATGTGTCTGACGACATGCCCCGTCAGTCCTATGCCGTCGCCAATGTTAGACTGTCATATCAGCTCATTTCTATGCTTCAGCTTTTTGCTGATCTTGACAACATCACTGACACCGATTATGTCATCAACCGCGGCTATCGTATGCCCGGTTTTAATGCAATGGGTGGCTTTAAATTCAAATTTTGATCTTTAATTATTCGATTATGCAGACTTCAGTTAGTTTACAATCTCTTCCGTTCAGTAGCGCAAAGACTTATTTTGCGGCTACGCTCTTCATAGTGGCCAATATTGCTGTTCCGCAACTTTTCCATCTTGTGCCTCAGGGCGGAGCGACCTGGCTCCCGATCTATTTTTTCACTCTGATAGGGGCATATAAATTCGGATGGCGTGTCGGCCTGCTGACTGCTATGTTCTCGCCGTTGATCAACTCTCTGCTTTTTGCCATGCCGGCAGCCGCTGCGCTTCCTGCCATCACTTTGAAATCTGTCCTGCTCGCGGTGATATCCGCTTATGCAGCCGCACGTTTCAGAAAAGCCGACCTGATTTTGCTTGTTGCCGTTGTTCTTGCTTATCAGATCTTTGGCACACTTGGCGAATGGGCACTCAATGGCGACTTTATCCTTGCCTGTCAGGACTTCCGCTTAGGCATCCCCGGAATGCTTCTTCAGATTTTCGGTGCCTGGTTTATCCTTCGCTTGAAATTCGACCGTCCAGTTTTTTGATATGAAATTATTACTGTCCGCTAAACGATAGATCAGTGAGTCCAACTTTTTGAAAAGCAGAAGTTGGGCTTACTTTTGATGTATGACAAGCCCCTTTCAGTCAATTTCATGCTCCAAAGGAGGAGATTCGGAGGCCTCGGCGAGCATTATATTCAGGTCCGCATCGGGTTGGTTGAGGAACTTTTCGAGATTCAGGTAATACATCAGCACAATCCGTATTATTGTAGCCAGCCCGGAGAAGCTCCATCGCCTTTTTAGTTTGCTTTGCAAGACTGAAAGCAACAGGTTTGCGATGAGAGTGACCCATATCTGGATTTTGATGGCATTGGCGCTTTCGCCATAGAAGTATCTCAGGGGGAAGTTCTGCTTGATCTGCTTGAAAAGAGACTCTATCTGCCACCGGCGGCGGTATATCGCCACGATGGTCTCCAACGCCATGTCAAAATCGTTGGTAAGCAATGATATGAGCTTGGGTTGCTTGCCCTTTTTGATGTCAACATACGTGATTATCCTGGCAATATGGTTTATCTCGCCCTTGCGGAACACCACAACCTGCTCCCGATATTCCATAACTCCCTGCGGATTCTGATGCATACAGTCCACAAGCACCTCATAATTGAGGTTTTTCTTCATCTTGGTGACATAGACCACTCCACGGTCAGTCAGCTCCTCGAACTTGGCATAGTTGATGTAGGCGCGGTCCATCGCCGCTATCTCGTCGCGTTTGTAATGGCTCGGTGCGAGCATGAACGAGTCGTTGGTCGCCGCAGACGTGAACTGCACATCGCACGGAACACCCTCGTTGGCATGTATCACAGCATGGACTTTGACGCCGCCTTTCTTCCTGCCTGTCTTCGGATGACGCCCCACGCCCTTGAAAATGGCATTGGAGAACAGGCTTACGGTGGTTGAATCGATGATACGCAGCCGTTTTATCCATTCTTCCGTGCCGCCCCGTCGGCTGTCCGATGAAAGGATGTCCTTATTTGCTTCATAGAGATCGCGGTACACATCCTCGAAGAACCGCTCCGGACGTCTTGCGTTTGCATCTGACAGCGTGCTCCGCTTCGGTACCGTGTCAATGCCCACATGATGCAGCTTGCGCACTTCAGCTGTCATGGATGGCTCTATTTCTCGCAATGAATCGAACCGCTGAATCACCGCATAAAGCATTGTCAGCAGATGTGTGTATCCGTCGAAGCTCTTGACATACTTTTCTCCGCCGTGTTTACGGCTCATTTCAACTATTTTTGTGCGGTCAAGCGATTTTATCAGCTGACCATATATCGGCTGTCCGAAGAAATTGCTACTTTTGCCCATGGTTATTCTTAGTTTGTTTGGCGACAACAAAATAACCATTTAGGGCTGACTCCTGCAAACGGAATCAGCCCTAATTTTCAGTTGACCTCAAAAGTTTAGCGGACAGTAATAAAAATTAATAATAATCGTCTATTTGGCTAACATAATGGCTCGCTTTAGGTTCATGCACTTTGATAATCAGGAACTTTTTGTGATTTTGGAGCCTTAGAAGGAGATGACGGAAATTTTTGCTTGTTCTGACGACAAGTCAATTACTGCAGCTCTCCACTTTTTGGCGCATCTTTTTCATCACAACTCTTATTTTATCTATTATCGGTCTTAAAGTTTTATCGTAAATTTATTAACTTCGCGTTTGATAGTCAATGTGTCATGTTTGAAGCAGTTTTATGGATCGCATAGATCGGGAAAAATTGGTGGTCAGGCTGATGATTGCCATATATTGCCGTAGGCATCACGACCCTCGCGACGGAGAGTTGTGTGATGACTGCCGAAGTCTTCTGAACTATGCGCACCGACGTCTTGACAATTGTCCGAAGGGTAATGCCAAGACGAGTTGCCGTAAATGTGAAATCCATTGTTATTCCCACGCTAACCGCGACAAAATCCGGGATGTGATGAAGTTTGTCGGTCCTCGTATGTTATTAATTCATCCGTGGTACGCAATACAACACCTTATATCAGAAGTAAAATAAATCTTATGGACGATTTTGAAAACTACGGCGAAAACCCTGTTGATGATATGATGACCGATTATGATTATCACGTCAATACCGGCGAACTGCCCGGACTGTTCGGCGAAGAAAAATATGATTACTCCGGCGCCGGCTTTAAGAATGATTGTCGCGGCTATGTTTTGCCAATTGTCTATCATTCTGCAATTGCTTGGTGGGTCTGGCTTGTTATGATCGGTACTCTCGCGTTCACCTACTATCTTGCTGATATAAACACATGGATGAGTTTTACTATCATCGGGATAGGTTTAGTCATTCTGTTTGCTGTGCTGATATTCGGTTGCCGCTATGTGATCGACGGCAATGAACTTATTGACTATCAGCTTTTCAGGCCTATGCGTTTTCAGATTTCCAATATTATGGATGTGAGGAAGACTACGGGCGGCGTCGCTACGGCAGGAATGTCTCATCGTCGTGTCTCGATAAGATTTAAAGACCGTTCGGAGTGGAAAAGCTACGCACCATTGGAAATTTCGCCACGCGACCGCGACTGTTTCATCAGCCACTTGATCTCAATTAATCCCGACATAATGGAAATTAAATGAATATCGAGGAATTCAGAGAATATTGTATGGCGATGGACGGTGTTGCAGAGAAAACTCCGTTCGGCAAATTTGCACGGCGCTACGAATCCATCCTCGTGTTTTATGTCCTTGATCATATGTTCTGTTTCGTTGATATGGACGACTTTACATCTGTTACCGTAAAATCGACTCCGGAAGAAGTCGAAGATATCCGCATGAGCCACACATCTGTAAGCAATTCGCTTAATCAGAGCCTTAAACACTGGATCCAACTTAATCTCAACGGCGACATTCCCGACAGCGAAATCTATGATCTTGTCAAAAGAGCCTATGATATTGTCAGAGCTAAGTATACTAAGAAACCTCGAGTAGCAAGGCGATGATCAATCCTGATATATCGCAGTTTTGATAACGTTGTCCTCTCTGTTTGCAAACAGTTCATATGCTTCCTTTATGCAACTTAGCGGGAAACGATGAGTGATCAGACGGGTTGTATCTATCTTGCCTTCTGAAATCAACTGCATGATCTTGCCGCAGTCACATGCATCGACTCCTCCGGTTTTGAATGTTAGATTTTTGCCGTACATCCATGGCAAAGGAAGTATTTGCTCTTTTTCGTATAGTGCGACAATTGTAACTATGGCATTGGGCCGCGCGCAGCGCCATGCGAGTTCAAAGGTGTCGTTTCCTCCGGCAACTTCTATAACTCGGTCTGCACCCTGGCCGTCAGTCATTTCATTAAGAATTTTACCGCATTCCGACGGTTCGGTTATGCATACATCCGGATAATGTTGACTGACAAACTTGCGGCGATTTTCGTCTGCTTCACATACCACTGTCCGGTGAGGATTATAGAGCCGGACGCATTCAAGAGTGCAGAGTCCGGTCGGTCCGGCTCCGATAATCAGCACGGTGTCTTCCGTCGAGATTTCAGTAATTTTGGCCGCCCAATATCCGGTTGACAGAATATCGCCGACAAACAGTGCTTGTTCATCGCTGACGTTATCAGGTATCGGTGTCAGACCATTGTCTGCATAGGGCACTCGCACATATTCGGTCTGTCCGCCGTCAATGCGACATCCCAACATCCATCCGCCTGATGTGCAGTTGTTCACATATCCGCGTCTGCAGTAGAAACACTCTCCGCAGAATGTCTCAACATTTATGGCAACCCTGTCGCCGGGTTTTATCTTGGTGACTTCCGGACCTGTGGACTCGACGACACCGACCATCTCATGCCCGAGGGTAATTCCGTTTTTCGCTTGTGGCACAGCTCCATGCAGGATGTGTAGATCAGACGAGCATATACTCGAAAGAGTAACTTTCACAATGGCGTCTTTCGAGTTAATGATCCTCGGTTTGGGTTTCTCAATCATTTCAAACCGCCCGTGCTCAATATATGTCAGTGCTTTCATCTTAAATACAATTGAAACGATGCTTTATGTTTGTCATGCAAAGATAGTGAAAATGCCTGATTCCTATTATCCGTCTGTATATTGAGGCATGTTAAAATTTTTTTGTCGGTTGAAAAAAAGTTCTTAACTTTGCAGCGAAATGGTTGTCCGCTTTATCCGTAGAGACGGAGTATTAATGGACATTAAAAGGGAACGAGGTGAAAATCCCCGACAGTACCCGCTGCTGTAATTTCCATCGGCGATGATGTGCGCAGTCACCGCCTTGAGTTCAATCGCATTATGTCACTGGCCGACAAGGCCGGGAAGGCGCGAGAGACCGGAATAAGTCAGAAGACCTGCCGTTTTGTCTGCATGAAGAGTGCCCCGGGTGATGGGTTGACTTGATGACTTTAGCTACCGTAGACCATGGTTGATTTTTTAGCGAGGTGGCTGTAGGTCGCGGTTTTGAGCTGTTTCCCGATTACGTTCTTCATTGTCAGGCGTAACCGGGATAGTTTTTTTACCAGAACCAACAAGTAACAGACAATGAAAAGAATTTTACTTTTGACACTTGCCGCACTATCTGTCAGCGGCGCATATGCTGAAGACAAAGTGACAGTGCTTGACCTTACTAAAGCTGATCCTAAACTCGAATTCGACGCCGAGACCGGAGCATGGTCCGATACTTATAACGATGATGCCGAAAGCATCGAAAGTCAGTGTTTTTCGTTTGTCCATAGTTCGATGAGCGATTACAATACATGGTGGGGCTTTACAGCTTCTAATTCGGCTGATAATTCTTTCCGTGAAAATTTTATCACATATCAATTCAGCAACATGGCTAAGGGCGGCATCGTGCTTAATGAAGACGGTTCGGTCAAACTTGACGAGTTCGGAGCGCCTGTCGTGAGTGCCGACGTTCCCTATATCATCGGCTATTATAGCCCCTTTATGGCAGCCCGTCCGGTTGACATGACTTTCAACGACAGTAAAGCCCATGAAGTCGTAGGGGTCTACGTCAATCTCACCAGCTATACTTATTACAGCATTCAGAACGGGGATGCATATGCACGCGCTTTCAACAACGGTGACAGTTTCAAGCTGACAATACATGGTGTGGCTTCCGATGACAGCGAGAAAACAGTAGAAGTAGAGCTGGCCTCATATAATAATGGAACTCTCACACTCAACCGTGGCTGGAGCTACGTTGATCTCAGCCCTCTCGGCGAAGTCAACGAACTTTATTTCACGATGAAGAGTACAGACAGCGGAACATACGGCGATAATACGCCTGAATATTTCTGTCTCGATAAATTAATGGTTAAAACCGCCGAAACTTCCGGCATTGCCAATATAGGCACGGATGCGAATGCTGTTATCAACTATGACCGTGTGTCCAAAACTGTCACTGTCGATGGCGCTGATTTCGCTGCCGTCTATGATGTGTCCGGACGTCAGGTGATGGCTACTGACTCTTCTAAGTTCAGTCTTTCAAGTCTTCCTGCCGGTGTCTATGTTGTCCGGGCAGGAGCATCAAGTATTAAAATTGCAAAATGATAAAAAGAAAATTGTTATTAGGTTTCATCCTTGTTGCGGGGCTTGTGTCCTGCAACAAGGATGATGTTATTGTAGTCGACGAACCGGTGACTCCCGATCCCGTCGAAGATTTCGATCCGGTGTTTGCCGGATCATCCTATTTCCAGCGGTCGACAACGCGCTACACATTCGTAGGTCGACCTGTTTTTATCACCCCGATAGTCAGTGGTGACAGTTATGAATGGTGTGTTGACGGGCAGCTCTCTGAATGTACGTCGCCGACGTTCAAATTCACTCCCAACGCTCCCGGCGAATATATCGTCGATGTCAATATCGACAATGCTGTCGACGGCCGGCTGAAGGTCGTATGCGTCCCCGAGACCGAGCGGCAGATGTATCGCCCCGGTGAATCCAAGGAAGTTAAAGTCTATGAATATGTACCTGCTCCCGGTCAATTTATCAACGAATCGGTTGATAAAATGTCGCGTGAGGAGGCTGCCCGGTGGGCTGCCGACAGGATAAAGTCAGGCGACGTTGTGTCGCTCGGCGGTTTCGGCGGTTATGTGATCGTCGGTTTCGGTCATTCGATCGGTGATTTTATCGTTAAGGGCAATGCTTTTACCAATAAGGGCGGCGCGTCCAATGAACCCGGCATCGTCTATGTAATGCAAGATGTGAACGGGAACGGCATTCCTGATGACGAATGGTACGAGCTGCGCGGCAGCGAGACAGGCGCGGAGACGACCGTACAGAACTACGCGGTGACATATCAGCGTCCGGCTGCGCCGCAGTCGCCGGTGAAGTGGACAGATTGTTTTGGCGCTGTCGGCGAAATTGACTATATGGCGGCATTTCATAAACAGGATTACTACTATCCCTCGTGGATCGAAGAAGATGAATACACGCTCCGCGGCACTCTCGTGGCTGCCAGAACCGAGCGTGACCAGTCCGGTCAGTGGATCAACCGTCCGCTCGATTACGGATATGCCGACAATACGGGCTCAAATGACAATGTGTTCCGACTTTCGGACGCTATGTTTGCCGATCTAAGCAGCATCTCGCTAGAGTATGTCGATTTTATAAAAGTTCAGACCGGAGTCAACGGTAAGTGCGGATCGCTTGGCGAGCTTTCAACCGAAATATTGAGTGTAAGTGAGAAATAAGATATTTTTTTCTGCCGTCTTATTCTGTGTGGCCCGTTTGTTGTCGGGCTGCATGGAATGGGACTACGATCTTGACGACGAGACGTTCGACGCTCCGGCTCACGGTCTTTTCATTGTCAACGAAGGATCATTCCAATATGGTAATGCTACGTTGTCGTTCTACGATCCGCAGAATAATAATGTCGAAAATGAGATTTTTTTACGGGCCAACGGCATGAAGCTCGGCGATGTGGCCCAGTCAATGACAGTCTATGGCGACAAGGGCTGGATCGTAGTCAACAACAGCCATGTTATTTTCGCTATTGATACTAAAACGTTCAAAGAAGTCGGCCGTATTGAAAATCTGACGTCTCCGCGTTACATTCATTTTGTAAGCGATGAAAAGGCATATGTGAGCCAGCTATGGGACAATCGCATTTTCATCATCGATCCACGCCGCTACGAGGTGACAGGTTATATTGACGTACCGGATATGACGATGGAAACAGGCTCGACCGAGCAGATGGTTCAGGTCGGCCGATATGTCTACTGCAACTGCTGGAGCTACCAGAACCGCATAATTAAAATCGACACCGAGACCGACCGTATCGTTGATCAGCTTACGGTCGGCATACAGCCGACATCGCTTGTCGTCGACCGCGACAACAGACTGTGGACAATCACAGACGGCGGATATGACGGATCACCTTACGGCTATGAGGCTCCTGCACTCTACCGTATCGACCTTGAGACTTTCACTGTCGACCGTCAGTTCCGCTTTAAGATGGGCGAGACCCCGAGCGAACTTAACATCAGCGGCGACGGCACCCGGCTGTATTGGCTCAACGAGGATGTATGGCAAATGGATGTCGATGCCGCTCGTTTGCCTGTGAAGCCGTTGATAAAAAGCCGCTCGACGAAATATTACGGTCTGACTGTCGCTCCGGTCAGCAGTGAAGTGTATGTCGGCGATGCGATAGATTATCAGCAGCAGGGCATCATCTATCGCTACACCTCGGGCGGTGATCTTATTGACAGTTTTTATGTCGGTGTGACTCCCGGAGCATATTGTTGGAAATGATCATGAATGTTAACTTGAAACCGATATTGTCAATTACCTGTGCGCTTGCGGTCGCTTTGTCGTCATTCGCTGCGGAGCGGGATCTCAAAGAGGTGGTGGTCTGGGGGCGCAGGCCGATGAAAGAGATCGGTGTGCAGAAGACGACTTTTGATTCACTTGCACTGAAAGAAAACATAGCGTTGTCGATGGCCGACATTCTGACATTCAATTCGTCGGTGTTTGTCAAGAGTTACGGTCGCGCCACACTGTCGACAGTCGCGTTCCGCGGTACGTCGCCGAGCCATACGCAGGTCACATGGAACGGTATGCGCATCAATAATCCAATGCTCGGTATGACCGACTTTTCTACCATACCGTCGTTTTTCATAGATCGTGCTTCGCTGCTTCACGGCACGTCGTCGGTCAACGAGACGGGCGGCGGTCTGGGCGGCCTGGTGAAACTGTCGACAGCGCCCGACGTAGTGCGCGGTTTCCAGGCCCAGTATGTCCAGGGGATAGGATCGTTCAGCACATTTGACGAATTTCTCCGCCTCGGCTACGGCAATGATCACTGGCAGTTCTCGACGAGAGCCGTCTACTCGTCGTCGCCCAATGACTATAAGTATGTCAACCACGATAAAAAAGTAAATATCTACGATGATGACAAAAATATAATCGGTCAGTATCATCCTACCGAGCGCAACCGGTCAGGCGCGTTCAAGGATTTTCATGTGATGCAGGAAGTGTATTACAATACCAACTGCGGCGATCGCTTCGGTCTGAGCGCGTGGTATATAGATTCAAACCGCGAACTGCCGATGCTTACGACTGATTACGGCGATGAACGTGATTTCGAAAACCGGCAACGTGAACATACATTCCGCGGCGTAATGTCGTGGGATCACAGCCGGGAGTCGTGGAAAACGACTGTCCGCGGCGGTTACATCCATACGCATATGGCCTACGATTATCGCAGGGAAGTCGCAGAGGATTTGTGGGCAGACATGACTCGGTCGCGCAGCCGCGTCAACACCTTTTTCGGCCAGGCCGAAGGCGAATATGCACCGACGCGCAAATGGTATTTCAACGCCGGTGTGTCGGCTCACCAGCATTTTGTGAGAAGCGAGGACAAGAATGTGATACAGCAGAACGGCGACAAAGCTATTGTCGGTTATGACAAGGGACGCATAGAGCTTTCGGGTTCCGTTTCGGCCAAATGGCAGCCAGTCGACCATATCGGTCTGTCGGCAGTACTCAGAGAGGAGATGTTCGGCGACCGTTGGGCACCGCTTATTCCTGCGTTTTTCGTCGACGGACTGCTCTCACGCCGTGGAAATGTAATGGTCAAGGCGTCAGTGTCGAAAAATCATAAATTTCCGACACTCAACGATATGTATTTTCAGCCCGGAGGCAATCCCGATCTAAAAAGTGAGCAGGGCTGGACCTATGACGCCGGTCTGAGTTTCGACACTGCCGGGAAAAATCCGCTGCCGTTTACTCTCAGCGGCGAGGTGACGTGGTTTGACTCGCGCATCGACGACTGGATCATCTGGCTGCCGACGCCAAAAGGATTTTTCTCTCCGCGCAATGTCAAGACCGTCCACGCCTACGGCATAGAAGCGCGTCTCAACCTGGCCGTCAAGCCCGCAGAAGACTGGCTTGTCGATATAAACGGATCGTATTCGTGGACACCTTCGATCAACGACGGCGAGAAGATGTCGCCGGCCGACCAGTCGGTCGGGAAGCAGTTGCCGTATGTGCCCAAGCGCTCGGCATCGCTGACCGGACGTCTGACATGGAAGAGCTGGAGTTTTCTATATAAATGGGTCTACTATTCGGAGCGCTACACGATGTCGAGCAATGACTACACGTTGAGCGGACACTTGCCCGAATACTATATGAGCAACATATCGCTCGAAAAATTATTGTCGCTGAAGCCTCTCGATCTCCAGCTGAAACTTGCGGTCAACAACCTCTTCAACGAAGACTATCTGTCAGTGCTATCACGCCCTATGCCCGGCATCAACTTCGAATTCTTCATCGGCCTCACCCCGAAGTTCTAACTCTTTCCACACTGTGTATTATATCCTTATATCTTAAACTGAAATTTCATAATATCAAGACGTTAAATCGAAGTTAAAGCAAAGACTCTCCAGCTGCCATCGGATTCACTTCTTTGAATATAGCCTTTCATCAAGAGCTATCGGAGTTGCTTGTTGACGGGTGCTATTTTTACGTTTAAAGTTATATGACATATATCTTTAAACGTTCTTTTTGGAGCTAAAGTATATGGGTAGTTATCTTTTTCCTCGTCTCGCCATCCTGCGTTTGAAATAATATAATCTGTCCGTTGTCCATATCAAAGCTTGCTAAAAATCATCATCCATCATGTCGTAGTCGTCCTGCTCGTCAAGGAAATCGTCGTACGATTGAGAATAGCTCCCGGAATCCCAATCATTATAGGAGCTATAACGACTCCGGCTATGATAATCACTACTGTCATAGTTTTCGTCAGACTGATGTGATCTATAATTACTATTGTTGTTGCGCATGAATATATCCAGATCATCAAGGTCCTCAGAATTGTCCGAATCATCAATTAAATTATCTCCGACTGGTGTAACTGCATCATCCGGGGCTTCTCCACCATCAAGATTGCCAGTAAGAGATTTGCTCTCGCTGTCAATTGAAGTTCCTAAGCTCTCTGTATGCGAGCCATGCTCACTTGTGCACTTCCTGAAAATACCAAAAAGCCAACGAAACAAGAAAAACTCGCCTATGTAATTCAATAGTTTCATGCCTAAAGATATATTATTTGTTGAAACTGTGGATTGTATTCAATCGGCTTGCCTGATATAATCGCGTTAACAGCCTCATTAATCACTTTTAGCGGAACGATAAACCATTCTTTGGGACGATGGCCATTAACAGTTACCTGTAACTGAACTGGTGCAAAGAGTTTATGGATAAGAGCCTCAAAAGTCGAAGATTTCACATTGTAGACTTTCCATGTCGCAACAACTTCGACATCTGCACAAAGATAGGTGGGCTCGTTCTTGGCGTTGGCTATACGGCTTTCGACCGATGTAACAGTGAAGCCGATTTTGTAGAGGTCTTTGATTGCAGCTATCTCCGGGCGAGTGGATTTTGAGCGGAGCACATATATTGTGCCACTCTCTACATCTTTATCGGTGAGGGTAAAGCACTGCTCAAATTCTTCTGGCAACATTTCCGAACAATCCATAATGCTGTAACCATCGACAGACAGATTTTTAGTAATAGTTCGGAATTTAATATCAGCCTCTGAACCGTTTTCATATATAACGCGAGTACGTCCATCAATACGTCCAAGTTTATTCTTTGTTTCTTGCTCAAAGGCTGCGAGATAACCAATGATACCCTGTTCCACAAAGTATCGACCGACTTTCAGGTTTGGCTCACTGAATTTGATGAGCTTATATTTCCCCGATTTCAATCCTTGCTGAATCTCCTTAAAGCCGTCGGCGTACTTGTCAAAGTCTTCGCAAGGTCGGCGCTTTCCGATATACTCGGCTTCTTTCCGCGCTTCAAGGCGTTGGCGCATATATTCGGGTATGTCAAACAGGTCAAGGTCATTACCTGCCTCAATATCAGCGAGCAATGGATCGTTAAAAATTGCTTCAAGTTGTTCTTCTTCCGTCAGTTCTCGATGATATTCAGTCTGTGGCTCTTCCACAGTTTGAACCGGCTTAGGAAGAATACCGAGGTCGTCAAACGGGCGACAACGCTCTATTTTCTTCTCGCTTTTCAGAATCCCTACCAATTTATGAAATAGTGAGGCTTCTTCGGGTGTGTCTTCAGGAAGTCTACCTTTAGTTTCGTAGAAGGCAAGTATTTCCTGAAAACCTGCTATAAGGCGGTCGCTCGATGTTGCCCGCTTTCTTGGAGCAGTTACATCGGCCAATAGCGGGTCATCAAATATCTTTTCGAGTTCCTTTTCCCAGTTGATCATTGCCGCTGTGCGAGTTTATTGCGTTTTAGTTGCCGTAGGTGTTCGATAGCCATAACTATGCGCCGAGCTAATGGGTCCCCGTCGGTTATCTCCGGCTTTACTTTGCCGGGATTTTCCTCACGCCACTTCGGAAGATATTTTGTGAACAGCAGAATTGCTTCTTCATCGGTCAACTTCTCGGAACGTTTATCCTCGATAACATATTGAATGGTGCGCAGAACTTCTGGCGTTAGCGATTTGCTGACAACCTCGTATGCTCGCTGGAAGGGGTTGATTTCGGCAATAAGGTTGATGTCAAGGTCATTGAGATTGACAAATTTGTTTGCAATCTTGATAAACTTATTACCGGAATCATCAGGCCCTACAACCTGCTCGCCTTGTGTGGCAATAGTCAGGATAGTATGCTTTGCCACCGCATCGACTTCTTCTTCATCCAGGTCAGGATATATCTCACGGATAATCTTGGGTATATAAACCTCTGTTATCATTTCGGCCATACCCTCTCCGATGATAGCTTCTCGGATATTTTTGTCAGACAGCGTTGTGGCTACAAGGGTGTCAATGTCATTTTCGACGATAGCTTTGGTCTTGTCGTTGAGTTCGGGCAACCCTTTGACTTCGATAACGTGGTCATCTTCGCCCGGATTCTGCGGCTTATCAGACGTATCTTCATCGTCGACTTTGGTCTTGAAATTCCATTTAGGAGCCATTACCTGCTCCATGAGCAATGACGCGGATATAGCTTTTAGAAAATCGTTGACCGCCATTGAAACATCATCCTGTGCTGCGTCTGGGCACGGAATTAAGTTGGTAAACTGCGCATGGGTCTTGCCCTCGCAGTCGCGGGTACAACGACCGATAATCTGAACGACTTCTGTCAGCGAGGCACGGATGCCTATGGTGATACAATGCTCGCACCATTCCCAGTCAAAGCCCTCTTTGGCAGTGCCGAGAGCAATCAGAATGTCGAGCGAATCACGGCTGTTCATGCGTTGTAGATAGGACTGCAATACGGCGCGTTGTTCTGCCTTATCTTCCACTAAATTGCCCACTTTCAGGAGTCGCCCGTCTGCTGTTCGCACATGGTAGATAAAGTTGTCATAATCCTGATACTCCAGTGCGCCGATATATTTTATAATTTCTGCCACTTGGTCGTGCTTATTCATAAACGCCCCGGTCTTGCTGTTGGGGTGTGGAATATGGATAAGCGTTTTCTTGTGAGTATCGAGTACATCGGGAATGGCGGTCAAGTAGTTACCTTGAAAGAAGCTGTAGCCTATGCCGAGGCTTTTCAACCATTTGTAGCCATTGAGCTGCTGGTAGTAATTGTAGTGGATAGTGGGCTGAAACATAGCCTCGTCCTCGGGACGCATCACCGGCACTCCATCCCCACGGAAATACGAGCCGGTCATGGCGAGTATATGAGCCGAAGTTTCGTTGAGTAGTCGGCGTATCAGTGTGCCGAGGCGGTTGCCCTCGTCAGCCGAACCGTGGTGAAACTCGTCTATACCAAAGAAAACATTGTCGAGTTTTCGGGCATCAATACCGTTGAGCGAGTTAAGAAGCGTGGCATGGGTGCAGACAAGTTTTGTTGCCGTCGGATGGTCGAGAAATTCGCGGACGATGGATTTTTTAGAGTTCTCGCTACCGGCTGTAAGGCAAAGGTTCCAATATGGGGCGATTCGCCAATCCTCAAAAAATCCATATTTCTTCAATGCAGTGTCTTTGAAACTACGACCGATATTTTGCTGCGGAACAGCCACGATAACTTTCTTCACGCCTTGATTGGCGAGTTTATCAAGGGCAACAAACATCATGGCGCGGCTTTTGCCCGATGCAGGCGGAGCCTTGACAAGCAAATGCTGACGGTCGCGTTGAGCATAAACCATCGCTTGCATTTCGCGCATACCGAGTTCATCGGTGTTGCTCGCTTTGCCAGTTTGGGCATATTGTACTTCGACGAGATTAGTCATTATTGCCCGGTAATAATTTTATTGATATCTTCCATTATATCGCCTATTATATTGATATCCGTAACTGGAATATCTGAAAGATCTACCTCCTGATATATAATTTTGCCTAACTCGCTTAACTTTAAAGGTACACCTCCAAGAGCATGGCCCGGACAATCTTGGTGCAAAATTCCCATAGTTTCTAAAGAAAACAGTTCGCTATAGAAATCTCCATATTTGGCTAGATTCGCAAAATCCTTAAATCGTGCTTGCCAACCTCTTGTTTTTAGATTCTTCTGTGTATAGGCATATGCTATAATAGTCAACTGACGATAACTCAATCGCTCAATGATTCTGGATACAGCTATCGCTTGTTCAAATATTAATCTTTCTTCAAAGCAAATATTGGTAAATAGATTTGCATGATATTCAACCTTCTTTTTTTCATATTCATTATTTATATTGAGAAGGATTCCTTCTAAAACCTGTTTTGCCTGTTCTCCATCATTTTCTGTCATGAAGGCATCTTCTCTATAAATATCACCTCTATCTCTTCTAATTTTACATTTGTTCAAGATAAGTGCAAAAGCTCTATTCAATCTATCTGACTGAAGTGAACTTAATGTTCTAGATACGATATCATTAGTGACTGCAACTGCTACAGGAGATAAAACAGCTGCAGCAATTGTTACATTTGCATCACCGCTAAGGCCGCCTAACGCAGTTAGTGTATTGGATGCAATATTTGATAATAAATCTTTTTTCATTTTTTTGTCATTTTGGCGTAGAGTCTGAAAAGGTGTTCGAGGCGTTCTTCGTCGGAGGTGAATGGGTCGGGACGGTAAATGCGTTCCACGGCGAGGTCAAGCTGACGGTGAGCCTCGCGCAATTCTTCAGGCATAGATTCCGGATTATACATTACTCCGGGTGCCAAATCATAATTTTCATTTCGCATATTGAGTATGTTCTGCGCAAGATGCTCCAGTTCCTCTTTCTCAGCCGTTGTCAGTTTCGGAAACGGGAAGGTATTATAACAAAGAGTAGCTGAATAACGATAGTCGGTCTTCAATCGTCCGCCAACAGTCCTTACCCATAAATTATGCATCTTTGAGGTGAGTAACGCAAATAACCATTTTTCTGCATCATATATTGCAAAAGCGAGATTGGATATAACCGTGTCTTTATCAACGTATCCTATAGGTATATACTCACGACGTTCCGAGGAAACCGATGGTATTATAATAGCTTCGGTTGACTTGTAGGCCCTCTGTACAAACATATGTGGTCTATTGGCATAGGCTTGCGTGCTCGGAGCATTACTCGCTTCGCGTTCAGAAGAAACAGCTATCAGGCGAGCTTTTATTTCTGGAACCGAGTTAGCTAATTCGACATTCTCAGGTGTATCTTCAATCCACAGACAATATCTTTCAATGTCCTGTAAAAATTCCTGAGACCCCATGTATCTTTTAATGAGATGGGAAACTTCGGGATATTTATTACGAATTTTATCAGCTACCCCCATTCCAAAGCTCAGATAACCGCCATCTCTCGGCATACTGCCAAAAAGCACTTCCGGTAATCCGTTGGGTACAAGTGTAGTCTTTTGTACAACCATCGAATCCCCATCACTTAAATAAGGATTTATGGAAGAAACTCTTTTCTCGCTATAATTGGCTTCATTGAAAAGTCGTTTTATATTCTTACCCTTATTGCTTACTCCTATAATGACAACTATAACCGCAGCATTATATTTTGCATTGTTAGTCCACTTAAAAGAAGTTCGAGCAAAAAATATCTCAAGCCCAAGGTCATATATTGGTTTCCATAGCATTGCAACCTGTTCACCCTGACTGATAGAATTGGTGGTTACAAAGGCATATTGGGCCATGGAGTCTTTGATATACTTTGCTCCTTTCCAAAACCATGCTGCAATGTAATCCACAGTCTTAGCCGCATCCGTGCCTTTCATAGCAATTTGCATATCCTCTTTCTGCGATTCATCTTGTAACTTGCTGCCGAGGTACGGCGGATTACCCATGATATAAACTTCATCGTCGTTAGTGTGGGAGCAGACGGTATTCCAATCGAGGCGGCAGGCATTACCACAAACTATTTGGCCGGAGGGTTTCAAGGGCAATGTATCGGGTTGCACTCCGAAAGCGTCGCGGAACCTCACGTTCATCTGATGTTCGGCGAGCCAAAGGGAGAGCGTTGCCGTATCGCAGGCATATTCGTCAAGCTCGATGCCATAGAACTGTGTCAGACTGATGCCTGACATCGGCAAAATAGCGATGTTGGCTATATCGCGCATAGCCTGCCATATACAAATCTCTAATTCGCGCAGACGCTTGTAGGTGATGATAAGGAAGTTGCCGCTACCACAAGCCGGGTCAAAAAACTTGATGTTGGCGAGGCGCCCCAGAAGATTGCGAAGCCGCTGCGTAGCGCGGTCGGGATGTATCCTCTTGGCAATCTTTTCTCGTGCTTCGGCTTTTGCAGCTTCAAATTCTTCTTCAAGAGAGTCAAGAAATAGCGGGCGAATTACTTTCTCAATGTTAGGAACGGATGTGTAGTGCATACCCAGTCCGGCGCGTTGTTCAGGCGTTACTACAGCCTGAATCATCGAGCCGAAAATGTCGGGATTGATATTTTTCCAATCGTATTCCCCGCAGTTGAGTATCAATGTGCGTGCGCGTCGCGAAAGGTGGGGAATCGGGTAACGCTCTTTGAAAAGGCCGCCGTTGACATATGGAAATACCTTGTAAAGATCCGGGATGGTATCGAGCACGGCTGAGTCTTTTGTCGACATCGCGAGGAAAGCACGGTCGATAAACTCTCCGAGGTCAGAGCCATCATCTTTTGTGTGAGTTTTGAGCGTATTTGTAAACAAATTGTCTTCAGGGAAAAGCCCGGTGTCTTCGGCAAAGAAACAAAACAGTAAACGCGACATGAACACGTTGAGCGCATGAACTGTTTGAGGGTCGCGTATATCGTTATAGCGGCGAATGTCGTCAAATAGCTTCGCCATCAGCTCGGCAGACTTGACATCGGCCTCCGCTTCTTGGGTGAACTGAATCTTCTCAATACCGGCAAGTGGTGTGAAAAACTCAAAGTCTTTCCAGAGCAAGTCCATGCTGTTTTCATACCAATCATTTTCCTTTGGGTCGTAGGCAACAACATACGCACCATTACTTGTGATGTATAATCGCGGCGAGTGCCTCACAATCTTGGCATCATTGCGCATGGCGTTGATTATATCATACATGGTAGAGCAATTGCCGTCAAGAGTATTGACAGCCGCCGGTCGATATGCGATAAGATTTTTGATAAGGGTGATTTCACCGTCCTTGGCAAGATTACCGGGCCCATCTTTCGTGCGGCGTATCTGCCCGTCTCCATACCCGGCGAAGATGCGCAGGAGATCATAAATGAACTCCGTCGCCGATGTTCCGCGCTTACCAAGCTGCTCCAGTTCATCGGTAGCCTGAACCTGTGAATATGATTTGGTTTTCTTAGCCATCGCGTTCCTAAATGTTGATTTTCAAATCGTCCGAGTGGTAGTGCTTGCGGAGGTAATGCTGAAGTTCATGAACATACTTAAAACCATTTTCGGCAATAAAATCACGCATGGTTTTATCGTGGTTGAAAGTAGCATTAGCATCGAGATAGTATGTGTAATTTTTATGATGGACGGGGACTGGGTCTCCGGGCCAAACGATAGATGCCATAATAATTGGGTCAAAGTAAATATATTTGTCTTCTTGACCGTCCATTTTTACCGCCGTTATTGTAGTCAAATCAGTCTCTATAATCGGAGAGAATGAGCGAGATAGCTTTACCGACGACCCTTCTATCGAAACTATCTGATAGATATTTTCAATATTGTGAAGATAGTCGGGACGAACATTCGCCTCGTCAATGAATTTTACTATGTCTCCTTTCTCAAATTGAAATTTCATGTCATTATAAACTAAAAACTCTTTAGGCAGTTATCTGAAGTGAGCCGGGGGGAAACTACTGCGAGTGGAGTTTGGTGATTTGGTCGGTTTAAGGCTTTGGAAGCCGTTTGGGTTTATCTCTTTGGCCTTTTCAGATGGTTCGGGTTCCTCCAATCACAAAGTTAATTATTTCTTGTGAGAATTTGGCTGTTGGCTGTGAATGTTTTCGACGGATTTTCGATGGGGTTGTGATTGGGGGTGGGGTATATAGATGCAGGGCGCACGGGAGTGTGCGTCCTTATGCAGTTTGTGGGAAATGCGCGATTGTTGCGGCGATCAGAATTCGCTCGAGAAGTGGAAGCGGATTTTGGGGAAGTCGGTCTGGGCCATCTGGAGCACGTAGTTTGAGTCGGCGAGGAATACGTCGCGTCCTTCGCGGTCGACGGCCATGAACTGGTGCTTGCGTTTCTTGAAGGCTGCGAGGGCGTCTTCGTCGTCGCTTTCGATCCAGCAGGCTTTGTAGAGTGAAATCGGCTCCCAGCGGCATTGCGCTCCGTACTCATGGAGCAGGCGGTACTGTATGACTTCAAACTGCAGCTGGCCGACGGTGCCGATGATCTTGCGGCCGTTGAACTGGTTGACAAACAGCTGTGCCACACCTTCGTCCATGAGCTGCTGAATGCCTTTTTCGAGCTGCTTTGACTTCATGGGGTCGGTGTTCTCGATGTATTTGAACATCTCGGGCGAGAAGCTCGGCAGGCCTTTGAAGTGGATGTTTTCGCCTTCGGTGAGTGTGTCGCCGATCTTGAAGTTGCCCGTGTCGGGGATGCCGACGATATCACCGGGAAACGCTTCGTCGACTATGTTCTTTTTCTGAGCCATGAAGGCGGTAGGCGATGAAAATTTCATCATTTTGCCCGAGCGGATGTGCTTGTAGTTGGCGTTGCGTTCGAAGCGTCCGGAGCAGACTTTCACAAAGGCGATACAGCTGCGGTGGTTGGGGTCCATGTTGGCGTGGATCTTGAACACGAAGCCGCTGAAGGCCGGTTCGTCGGGGCGCACTTCGCGCTCAACGGTGCTGACGGGACGCGGAGAGGGTGCGATCTTGACGAAGCAGTCGAGGAGCTCCTTGACGCCGAAGGTGTTGAGCGCCGATCCGAAAAATACGGGAGCCGTCTGCCCGGCAAGATATTCCTCGACATCGAATTCGGGATAGACTCCTTCAATGAGCTCGAGGTCTTCGCGGAGCTTGGAGGCATCGGTTTCGCCGACGGCCTCGTCGACACGGGGATCGTTGACATCGTCGATCTCGACGCGCTCCGACACTTTCTGTTTGTCGGGCGTAAAGAGGTCGAGTGAGTTTTCGTAGATGTTGTAGACGCCTTTGAATTTCGCGCCTATGTTGATAGGCCACGACAGGGGGCGCACTTTGATCTTCAATTCGGCTTCGAGTTCGTCGAGTATCTCGAACGGATCGCGGCCTTCGCGGTCGAGTTTGTTGACAAAGATGATGACGGGGGTGTTGCGCATACGGCAGACTTCCATCAGTTTGCGGGTCTGCTGCTCGACGCCTTTGGCCACGTCGACCACAATAATGACGCTGTCGACGGCCGTGAGTGTGCGGTAGGTGTCTTCGGCGAAGTCCTGGTGGCCCGGGGTGTCGAGAATGTTGATCTTGTAATCGCCGTAGTTGAAACCCATCACGGAAGTGGCTACCGAGATGCCGCGCTGCTTTTCAATTTCCATCCAGTCGCTGGTCGCCGTTTTCTTGATCTTGTTTGACTTTACTGCGCCGGCGATATGGATAGCGCCGCCGAAAAGGAGCAGTTTTTCGGTCAGAGTTGTTTTGCCTGCGTCAGGGTGAGAGATAATCGCAAATGTGCGACGCCGTTGTATTTCTTCGTTGAGTGTAGCCACGTTTGACTTAATATGATGGGTGAAAACAGACTTATTGGAAAATTACGGTGCAAAATTAGCCAAAATAAATGAAGTTGGCAACCGTCACAGTAAACGAATTTCCGCGTTGTCTGTTATATAGTCAGAACGATATTCAATTAAACTATACATCAATTATGAAAGAAATAGCTTTGGTCGGAACAAACAATAAGGTGTTTGCCGACGTACTGTCAGTGCTTCTGGCCCGCGATGTGGCCGTTAACGCAATGGTCGACTTTCCCGAGCATGTGATGGTTGACGACAGTGATCTTACAGTCAGCCGTATGGACTTTTATGACGAGGACGACATGCGCTCGGCTTTTGCCAGCTACGGATCGGTTATACTTACATACGATGACAACCTGCTTGATGTCGCTCATAACGATCTGGCGCTTAAAACGTTTGCCGACACGCTTACGGCAGCACGCAAGGCCGGAGTAGGGCGTGTGATCGTTGTCGCCGGTCAGGATTCGGAGGCTTATTTCGTCAGTCTGCTTAACCGCATCGACGACATCGACTGGGTGTTTATCTCAACTGAAGGAGATTTTCCCAACCGCGCGGCCGACGAACTGATCGAACCGAGTTTCCATCGCGAAGTGTACGCCGAATAGTCACGCCGGTCTTCAACTCTATACAATATAAAAAGGCCTGTCGGTAAAATTTTGCCGACAGGCTTTTCTCGTCAAAAGTGCTGATTTACTTTTTCTTCTCGTCAGCAAAACGGTCTGGAAAACTGAGTTTCTGCTTTGGATGGGTCATGGCGTAGATGATAAGACCTACGCCGAGAAGTACGAAAGGAATACTGAGACACTGTCCCATGTTTAGTGTCATGGTTGCCTCGAAGGCTTCCTGGTCGTTTTTGATAAACTCGATCAGGAAACGCGGCAAGAAGATCCCGACAAGGAATGTGCCGAATATCAGACCCGGACGGGCTTCGGCGTTTTTCTTCCAGTACATCCACATCAGCAGGCCGAAGAGTGCCAGATAGCATAGTGCTTCATATATCTGAGTCGGATGACAGGCTACGCCTTCATACATTGCATGCCATTCGGGAGAGCGCACGAACATGAAGCCCCACGGCAGATCGGTGGCATGGCCGAAAATCTCAGAATTCATAAGATTGCCGATGCGTATAAGAGCTCCGACAAGAGCGATTGCCGGCACGAGACGGTCGAAAGTCCACAGCGGATTTCGTTTTGTCGTGAAGATTGAAAAGAGGATGACAGCGATGATCACACCGATGGCTCCGCCGTGACTTGCGAGGCCGCCTTCCCAGGTGGCAAGTATCTTCCACGGATGCTGGGAATAATAATCCCACGCATAAAAAAATACATGGCCGAGGCGTGCGCCTACGACAGTGCCGATGCCTACCCAGATTAGAAGGATGCCCATCCAGCGTTCGGGCGCACCTTCGTGTCTGAACATCCGGGCAACGATGTTGAAGCCTATCCAGAAACCGATAGCGAACATAAGGCCGTACCATCGGACTGTGACAAAAGAATCTATTATTACAGGATTGGCATCCCAGACAATGTAGTTAAGCATTTTCTTTGATTGTTTCGGTTGATTGACGTTGTTCTGATATATAGCTGCGGGTCGCGGCACGTACTTTGCCGCTGAGCGCAAGGACAGTAAGCATGGTCGGTAATGCCATCATGGCGTAGAAGAAGTCGCAGAGCCCGACAGCGGCCTCAAGCGGAACGACTGCGAAGATGACTATAGTGAGGACGAAAAAGAGGCGGTAGTGTCGTCCGCGGCGTGTGCCGAAAAGGTAGGTCGCGCAGGTTGTGCCGTAGAACGAGTAGCTGAACAGCGATGACATCGCGAAGCAGAGTACGACAAGCATCAGCATGTACTCTCCGCCGGGTATTGCCGCGCGGAAAGTGTTCATGGCGATTTCAAGCCCCTTGAGGCCTTCGGTCGACGTGTCGCCGCAGAGCAGTATCGCTAAGGCTGTGAGTGTGCAGACAAGGCCGGAGTCGATGGCCGGGCCTAGCATGGCAAACAGGCCTTCGCGCGCCGGACGGTCGTTGGCCGAGGCGCCGTGCATGATCGTGGCTGTGCCTATGCCAGCGTCGTTGACAAAGGCGGCGCGGCGTGCGCCGATGATGGCTATGCCCGCAAATGCACCAAATCCGGCGCGCAGGTTGAATGCCTCTGAGAAAATACGCGAAAAGACAGCAGGAACATCAGCAAAATGCGTCGCGATGATATACAGTACCATAACGAAGTAGACAGCGACCATAAAGGGAACCATTACCGATGCGACATTGGCAATGCGGCGGATACCTCCGAGTATGACGACGGCCACAATCGTGGCGACCGCGCATCCGAAAAGAAGTTTGTAGACCGAGGTGTTCGTCATACCGAGCACAGAGCCAGCCGACGAGAGAAATGGGCTCGCCGCAAGGCCTTCAGGGGTGGTGAACACTGACATGAATGCTTCAGTTAGCTGGTTGGCGTTCATGATACCTAAGGTGCCGAAAAGACCGGCAATGGCAAAGAATTTGGCCGCCGGGCTCCATTTTGAGCCGAGACCGTGCTCGATGATGTGCATCGTGCCGCCCTGAGGACGACCGGTGTCGTCACGGCCGCGGAACATGTTGGCGAGCGTACCTTCGTGATATTTGGTCGTCATACCGACAATGGCGCTAATCCACATCCAGAATATCGCTCCGGGACCACCCATGACAAGAGCTATCGCGACGCCGGCTATGTTACCCATGCCTATCGTGGCGGCCACGACAGAGGCTAGTGCCTGGGCAGACGAAATCTGCCCTTCGCCATGCGCCTGTTTCGTGCGAATCTCGCGCACGGCATAGGGCAGCATCCTCAGCGAGACCATTCCAGAGGAGATGAAAAGATAGAGACCGCCGCCGATCAGGAGAAAAAACAGAGGATAGCCGCAGACGATTTCAGCGACTGCGGCGATTGACGAACTGATGTCGGCGGAGAGGAGCATGTTCAGCGTGTGAGTGCGATGGCATTTTCGTTGGCGATGCGGCGGATATTGAGAATCGCGTAGCGCATGCGGCCGAGCGCGGTGTTGATGCTCACTCCGGTAGCCTCGGCGATCTCTTTGAAACTGAGATTGCGGTAATATCGCATTACGAGAACCTGACGCTGGCTTTTAGGCAGGTGACGTATGAGTTTGCGGAGATCGTCGCGGATCTGTCTGTCGATCATAAGATCTTCGATTGTATCGTCGCTGAGTTCTTTGCGGTTGAGTATATCGAAGTTCTCGTCATCGGATGATACGGACGCCTCAACTTTCTCCTGACGGAAAGAGTCAATGACGAGATTTCGGGCGATACGGTTGATCCATGCGGCAAATTTACCGTTTTCGGTATATCGTCCCTGACGGATTGTGGTGATGGCTTTGACGAAAGTTTCCTGAAAAATATCTTCAGCTGAATCACGTTCTCTGACCATCTGATAAATATAGTTATAAACTCGAGACTGATGACGCTGCAACAAAGCGTCGAAAGCCTCATTATTGCCATTTGCATAGGCAGCTACCAACTGATCGTCGGTATGCTTGTCGAAATTTTGCATTACTAATCTTCTTTTTTGTTTTAGAGTAGAAGTATAGCTATAGGCAGATGAGGTTTTTAGTTTGAAAAATGATCAGACTGATTGTCGAATAATGATTTGGTCTATGAGAGAAAGACTGATCTTTTTCTTACTCTCTTATGCAAATTTATGTACAAACTACGACATATGCAATAAAACGAATGGTAATTTTTGTTTTTTTAACCCGAAATATGCAATAATTTTTTTTGGTTCAAATAAGCTCCCGAAGCAATAAAACAGAATTAAATCCCGTTGATAGAACAAAACTATTATTAATCATAAAGCAGGTTGCCTATGAAGAAAATTTCTACTCCATCTTTAAAGCGACAGGAAGCCGCAGTGTCAACATTTGAATCTACTGAATCTATCGGACCGAGTAAGTCGACGCTTGCGTTCATCCGCAGTTTCGCAAGGGCATGTAAATCGATACAACTAGTATCAAATGATATGTCAGTTATCGTGGTAAACTAATTTTATTTCTGTTTTTAAGACATGAAAAACAATCGCAGACGATTTTTAAAGCAAGTTGCCGGTACGCTCGGACTTGCCGCATGTGCTAAATATCTTACCGGATGCACACAGGCTAAAGCTGCCGATGAAGCCGATCTCAGTCTTGCCGGAAAGTTTGTGACGCCGAAATGTCTTCAGGGTATGCCTATCCACGCAACTTTTCTTGATGAAGTAAGCTGGGACATTCCTCATCAGAACTGGGGACCTGTGGAGTGGGATCGCGATTTTGCAAGCATGAAGCGCATGGGCATCAATACAGTCGTGCTTATCCGTGCCGGTTTGGGCAGTTGGATTGCCGCGCCATTCGAGTCTGTAATGGCGTGTCGCGACGATATAATGTATCCGCCCCTCGATCTGGTCGAAATGTTTCTGACACTTTCAGACAAGCACGATATGAAATTCTTTTTCGGGATGTATGATTCCGGTTATTTCTGGCATATCGGGGAATATCAGAAAGAAATCGATGTCAACCTTGCTCTGATCGATGAAGTGTGGGAGAAATACGGTCATCACAAATCATTTGCAGGATGGTATCTGTCGCAGGAAGTCAGCCGTCGCACACGCAACATATCGAGTATCTTCGCCGAGATGGCCGTCATGCCAAAGAGGTGTCAGGCAACCTGCCGACAATGATCTCGCCCTATATCCACGGAGTGAAGACTGACCAGGTGATGAGTGGTGATCAGGCTACGACGGTCGAAGAACATGAAAAGGAATGGAATGAGATATTGTCAAACATTCAGGGTGCGGTTGATATTCTAGCGTTTCAGGACGGCCAGGTGAATTATGGCGAGCTGTATGACTATCTGAGAGTCAACAAAGCTTTGGCTGACAAATACGGTATGCGCTGCTGGTCGAATGTCGAATCTTTTGACCGCGACATGCCTATCCGCTTTCTGCCAATCAAATGGGAAAAACTTCTTTACAAACTTGATGCAGCGCGCCGCGCGGGAATGGAAGATATCATAACTTTTGAGTATTCTCACTTCATGAGTCCAAATTCAGCGTATTCACAGGCAGGCAATCTCTATAATCGTTACCGCGAGCATTTTAAAGTGTAAAAGAGAATACATCTATTAAATATTAAAAAAAATGAGTCCGAAATATCATCGACATTCCGGACTCACTTTTTTAGTTTCGGCTTTTAACTTCTGACAGCGTTGAAGCCTGCCGCACTTACGGCGTCGCAGACACTACGGTCGTCAGGGTCGCCTTCGACAGTGGCTATGCCCGAGTGAAGGTTAACTGTTACTGACTGCACGCCATCTACAGCGGCAATGGCTTTGCGTACACTTTCCTGACAATGGGGGCAGTTCATGCCCTTGATCTGATATTGTTTTGACATATTGTTAAATGTTGGATGATTGTGTTTGTGTGGTGAGAAAAAGCGAGAAATCAAAGCTATGGCAAGCAAGATGGCGAGAATTGCGGCACATATTGAGGAAAGCAGACCTGGTGCGCCAGCGGTGTCGTGACATGATGTGTCGGATAATGATGCCGGCATCGGAAACCATGACCGCGGCATTAGATAGTCTGCTGCGAGCCCGAACAGAATGGCTCCTGCGACGATAGAAGCTATGTAGATTGCGGCGGCGCGACGGCCGAGTTCCCGCGACAACAGTGTCACAGAGGCAAAATTGGCGGCCGGACCAGCCATTAGAAGAACTAACGCAGTCCCGGGTGACAGTCCTTTGAGCATCAGTGAAAGTGCTATTGGAATTGACCCGGTCGCGCAGACGTACATCGGAACTGCAACGGCAACAACGGCGAGCATGGCGAGCAGAGGATATTCAGCCAGCGATGCAAAGAAATCTGTCGGAATGAATTCGGTTATCAGCGCGGCGATAAGCAGGCCACCCACAAGCCAGCCACCGATGCTGCGGACCATGTCGTAGAACCCGTATTGCAACGCGTCGGCGAGTTTTGTGATAAAATGGCGTGGAACTTCGGTCTGACATGATGATGCGCACTTTTCTTCTGCTTCTTGTATCTGTTGTGTTTCTGTTTTGCTTACGGCAATTCCTCCGAAAAATGCAGTTGTCATCGCGGCTATCGGTCGAAGAATGGCGAACGCCGGACCGAGAAGCGACCAAGTTGCCGCAATGCTGTCGACCCCTGTCTGGGGCGTTGATATAAGAAATGCCGATGTGGCAGACTTCGAAGCTCCGTTGCGGTGCATGGCGACGGCGGTCGGCAATACACCGCATGAACAAAGCGGCAGTGGCACGCCGATCAGCGACGCTTTGACGACTGATCGCCACCCGGGCCGCGCAAGATGGCGGCTCATCGTCTGAGGTGTGACGAAGGCATGCAGAATACCGGCTATGAAAAGACCAAGCAGGATGTATGGTGCCATCTCGCACGTCATACTAATTATTGAATTTAAGACACTCATATTTATCGTAATTTGTACTGCAAAATTACGAATATGCGTCTCGCGAAGCGTTACACAATTCGGCAAATAAATTGCATTTGGCGCTAACGATCGCTATACCTCGTTTAGAGGGATACGTCGGCCACTGATGCGGAACTCCGATGGAGTCATGCCGGTTATGGCTTTGAACTGGCGTGAGAGGTGGCCGACACTCGAATAGTCGGTGAGCCATGCGATTTCCGATACGGTCAGCTGGCCGTCAACAAGAAGTTCTTTGACCCGTTCGATCTTCTGAAGTATGAGATAGTTTTCGATTGTACGGCCTTCAGCATCCGAGAATACACGGCTGAGTGTACGGTAATCACGACCGATGCGTGATGAGAGATACTCAGAGAGCTTGAGAGTTTGCGGTTCGTCTGCACGAACCATCATGATGATTTCTCGTTTGATAGTCTCTACGAGGTCTTTGGCCGGATCGGTTATGAGTTCGAAGCCCGACTCCTCAAGACGCTTCGCAATGTCGTGAAGCTCATTGTCGCTCAATTGTCCCGAGATCTCGGCACGACCGAGCTCGACGCTTATCGGCGTTAGACCGCAGTCAGCAAGAGCGGTGCGAACAGCAGCAACACAATGGTTGCAGACCATATTCTTGATTATTAGTTTCATGGTCGTAAATTTACGAAAAAATGGCGATCCGGCAATAATTAAATTGGCCTCCGGCTTCATCTCGAGGCCGGAGGCTTTTACAAAAAAATCAATCTTAATACCTATTGTGTGTTGTAGATTATCAGAGGGAAATCGGTAGATTATTTGTTGACCGTTTTTGAGATCTTAATATAGTGATAAGCTTATCTTTTAGATATTAGATGCTTTTAAATTGTAGATTATCAGAGGGAAAAATGAGGATGGTATCGCACCTCATTCCAGAATAACATCAATACGATTGTCGCGACAACAACGATAATTTCAAATGCCAGAGCAAAAACGATGGTTGTTTTTGTAGCACCTTTGGCATTGAAAAGAACAGAAGCCGAAGTCCAAGCCAATGCGATCGACGGGATCAGGAATGACAAAGCGACGCACATATATGCTGCGCAAGCGATAGCGGGGGCAACTGCATTATAGTCGAATTCGCTGATCAATGTAAGACTGCCGAAGCAAGTGTATGCGATCAATGCAATTATGAAAAACAGGAAAAATCCGGTGGAAATGAGAGCTCCGCATACACCTGTCAGTCCCAGAAAACCCATGATGAATTTTCCTATCATGGAAAATATCGAACTCAGAAAGTTGGAGTCATCTTTGATGACTGAGCCATTGTAGGGTGGTGGAGTTGACGAGAGTACATTCTGGCCGATAGTGTCGACGGTCACGGGCACGCCCTGCATTTCGAGTATGCGGCGCGGAGTGTTGGCCGGAGGCATGATCATCCAGGCGATCAGATAGATTATCGTCAGGGGCCATACTTGAGTGATGACGGTCAATAGAAAATAAAGTACGCGCATTATATTTACATTCCAGTCGAGATATGTGGCAAGGCCTCCTAATACTCCGCCGAGCATCTTGTCGTTTAGATTGCGGAACAGTTTTTTCTGAATTGTAGTTTCTCTCTGTTTTTCGTTCGAGGCATCTGATTTGGATGCAGCTTCTTGTGCCTCGGATCTTTCAGCCGTTTCGGAAGTTTCGGCATGTAAGGCTTCGTCGCTGATGTCCGACGGTTTGCCCATGATCTCGATTACATTGTTGACATCTGCGTAGACGATGGCGTGGGCTCCGGCAGCAATGCGTTCGTCAAATAGTTCGGAAATGCGACTTTCGATATCGGCCACAATTTCGTCGCCTTCGACTCCGGAAAATGCCGACCTTAATTGGTCAAGATAATTAAGCAACAATTGGTAGGCGTCTTCATCGATATAGAAGACTTTACCGTTGATGTTGACTGGAAAGGTTTTTTTCATTTTTATGGTGTAATTTATGAGTTTTCGTTGATGATATGTGTAACAGTCTGTTGAATTTCATTCCAGGATCGGTGTAGCTCACCGAGAAACTGGCTTCCCAACGGAGTCAGCGAGTAGTATTTGCGCGGAGGTCCGGAAGGAGATTCCTCCCAGCGGTAACTCAGCAAGCCGTCATTCTTTAGACGCGTAAGAAGAGGGTAAAGTGTACCCTCGACTACAATCAGATGTGCTTCTTTCATACGCGCGATGATTTCCGACACATAAGCGTCGTTGCGGCTGAGCAGAAGCAGAACGCAGAATTCGAGCATCCCTTTGCGCATTTGTGATTTTAGATTGTCGATGTTTGTTGCCATTGAACATAATTGTTGTTAACGAGTCGTATAGATATGTAGACGATGCAAAGGTATACTTTTTCATAGTACTATGCAATACAAAGAACTATGAATTAAACTATTTTAACGTTTGCTTATAGACTACAAAAAAAATCATTATGCACTTGCACAAACAAAAAAAATAGGCTAAATTTGCACTCGCAAAGCCGGGAAATAGACCCTGACTTGGTCCTATAGCTCAGTTGGTCAGAGCACCTGACTCATAATCAGGGAGTCCTTGGTTCAAGCCCAAGTGGGACCACTCCTTAAAAATCAAGCAGTTACGAATCAAGTCGCAACTGCTTTTTCTTTTACTTTGAACACAAATCTGAACACAACTCCGCGCCAACTCGTTTCAGCCACCAGTGTGCGCCCCCTGTGTTCATGCTTTTGTGGGGTCAATGTAAATATCACAAGAGATGACACCCCGAGGGAGTTCCTTAAATGAAAATTTATTACGCAGGGTGGTTGGCAACATCATACAATGGGATATGGGGTCAGCGGATTTTTCCGGTTGGTGAGCGATGATGTCGGAGCATAGTGTTAT
>CANPDU010000013.1 GCA_947573135.1 uncultured Bacteroidales bacterium
GAATTTCAATAATTTCAAAGAACTCTTATGATTTTTTAGTGGACACTAATGATAAATGAAGTAAGATCCAAAATCAGCTTGCTATAAGATAAACAGCCCAGACTCTGATAAGTTCAAAAAAAATTTGGCCGCAGATCGCGAAGATCCACGGCCAAACCAAAAGATGATGTGATGAATGTTATACAAAGTATGCTGCAAGACCGCTCACCGCCGACATGTCGAGCAAGCCGCTGTAGACACAGCTTACGATACCGAGAAGCAGGATACCGGCCACTGCGATCCACATGCCGAGACGCTCGCTGCAAGACGAACGGAAATTGGCGATCTGACATTCGTCCTCACTGATAAACATTGCCTTTACAACAAGCAGATAATAGTACAGCGAGATGATCGTGTTGATCAATGCGATCAGCACAAGAACATAGATCGCTGTCGAGCCCTGGTTGATGGCTGAAGTGAAGATGAAGAATTTCGAGAAGAAACCTGCGAAAGGCGGAATACCGGCAAGAGAGAACATCGCGAGCATCATAGTGAACGACAGGCGCGGGTTGGTCTTGTAGAGACCGCGGTAGTCGTCCATCGATACGCGTCCTGTGGCATTCTCGATGGCTCCGATAACTCCGAAGGCTGCAAGGTTGGAGAAGATGTAGACGAGGATATAATAGATCATAGCCGCAACACCCATAGTGTTGAAAGCAATGATGCCGAGCATTATGTAACCGGCCTGCGAAACGGAAGAGAAAGCAAGGAAGCGTTTCATGTTGCGCTGACGGATAGCAAAAAGGTTACCTACGGTAATAGTAAGGATAATGAGAGCGTAAAGCATCCATTCCCATACACGGCTGTAAACCGATCCGAAGACCTGCGCGAGAATAACCATGAACGCAAACGCAGCCGCACCCTTTGATATAACCGAAAGGTAGGAAGTAACCGAAGTCGGAGCGCCCTGATAAACGTCGGCTGTCCAAAGATGGAACGGAACGAGCGAGAGTTTGAAACCGATACCGGCGATGACAAACGCAACTGCCATGACAAGCATTAAACTGAATTGCGAGGTCAGCGCAAAATATATCTTCTCAAAATAGAGCGAGCCGGTCAGACCATATACAAAAGAGAGTCCCATCATGAATACAGCAGAAGAGAAAACGGCAGTAAGCATATACTTGACAGCAGCCTCGTGACTTTCGTAGCGGTTCTTGTCGAGAGCGACCATAGCAGCGAGAGGCAGCGAGGCAGCTTCGAGACCTATGATGAACAAGAGGAAGTGACGGGCTGAAATCATAAGATACATGCCGAAGAGGGTCACAAGGAGAAGTTCATAGAATTCACCGCGGCGATAGTGCATAGGCTCCGAATTAGCCCATTTAATCGATTGTACAAGCACGATGAACACGCCTACATTAAGCACATTCTTGATCGCTGCGATGACCGGAGATGTCTCATACATGCCGGCGAATGCAGTTGTAGCCGAACCGTGAGCACAGCAGCAGAAAATGCATCCGACAGTGAAGATAAGCATCAGCACGGCAGTGAAGCCCGGAAGCGCGCGCAGAGAGCGACGCGGCATGAACATATCGTAGAGGAAGACGAGCAGGAAGACGATCAGCAGACCGATCTCCTGTTTCATTGCTAAAAACTGTGAATAATCCATTTTGTCTATCTTATTAGTTCAGGCCGAGCACTTTGAAGATTTCGGGGGAGAATGTGAAGTTGATCAAATTATTGAAGAAGTTGGGGAAACAACCGATGCCGGCTACACAGATGATGAGTGTTGCGGTCGAGAGACGTTCCCACCATGTAGCATCAGTAAGCTCGAGATGGTGTTTGTCCTGAACCGGGCCAAAAAGGAGCTTACCGACAACACGGAGAATATACACGGCTGTGATAACGATGGAGCAACATGCGATGATCGTAAACACGAGGCGCAGCGAACCGGCGCCGGCAAGATAGTCGGTCATGCCCTGTTCGAACGAACCCACAAAGATCGTCATTTCCGCAACGAAACCGCTGAGACCGGGAAGGCCGAGAGAGGCCATACCTGCGATGACATAGCAGACGGCAAGATAAGGCATGATGCGCATCAGACCGCCCATCTGACGGATATCACGAGTGTGTGTACGGCCGTAGATCATACCGATCAATGCGAAGAAGAGAGCAGTCATAAGACCGTGAGAGAGCATCTGCATGATGGCACCGGTCATCGCTGTAGTGTTGAGCATGAGGATGGCGAAGAGCACCAGACCGCAGTGAGACACGGATGAATAAGCGTTGATATATTTGAGGTCTGTCTGCACACACGCGCTGAATGCACCGTAAACGACCGAGATACCGGTCAGGATAAGGAATATCCATGCGAGTTCGTTGGCAGCCTCAGGCATCAGGAAAATTGCGACGCGGAAGCAACCGTAACCGCCAAGTTTCATAAGGACTCCGGCATGAAGCATCGACACAGCAGTCGGTGCCGAAGCGTGACCGTCGGGCGACCAAGTGTGGAAGGGGAACATGGCACCAAGCACACCGAAGCCGACAAATGTCATCGGGAAGAGGAAATACTGCCAGCCACGGTCGATCGAGGCGTTTTCGGCAATCTCAAGGATATTCCATGTAAGTGTGCCGCCTTCGGGAGCCGAATGGTAGTAGATGCCGATAAGGCCGAGCATCAGGAACGCAGATCCGCCCATGAGCATGAGAGTCAGCTTCATGGCTGAATAATTCTTGTTGCCCGATCCCCAGACACCGATAAGAAGGTACATCGGAATAAGAGCTACCTCATAGAACATGAACATTGTGAACAGGTCGATCGAGATAAAGAAACCGAACACACCTGTCGAAAGAAGAATGAGCCAGAGGAAGAATTCTTTTGGCTGGGCAATTGTCCATGATGCGAACGATCCGGCAAAAACAATGATTGACGAAAGCAGAAGCATTGCTATCGAAATGCCGTCGACACCGACAGCAAGATTGATGTTAAGAGGACCAAACCACTGCCAGGAGCCGGTGTAGAGCATGGGAGCCGTTTCACCGGCAGCACGCAGACCGAGATACTCAACCAACAGATAGACCGAAAGAGCAATCAACGCGACAGAACCAACAACAGCCACCGCGCGGATCTGCCTTATATTTCGGCAGAGCGCAATACCCGCCAGCATCAACAGCGGGATCACGACGAAATAGATCAGTATATTGGAAAACATTATAGTTACTGTATTTTAAAGTTTACGACTCAAGGATCAGATCAGACATAACGCTGTGATAACACCAAGCAAGAGAGCTCCGATGAGGTAAACCCAGACATAATACTGGATCTGGCCTGACTGGAGAGGACGTATAAGCTCTGAAGCCTTATTGGTAATAGCAGCGAACGAATCCATGGTTCCGTCGATGATGTGACGGTCAAACCAGGCTATCGGACGACAAACGCCATTGAAAATAATCTTGTGAGTGATGAACATGTAAAGTTCGTCCCAATAGAAGCGGTGGAAACACCAGCGCCACAGAGCGGGTACAGCCTGTCTGAATTTTTCGGGAAGGCTGTTTTCCTTGCGATACATCACGGTAGCGAGTAAAATGGCAAGGACAGCTACAGTAAGGCTGACGCCGGCGACAGACCAGTCGAAGTGAGCCATGAAGTCATAAGGTTCTCCATTCCAACTTACGAGTTTGCCGAAGGGAATAAATCCTGCGACACATGAGACCGCGGCGAGGATGATAAGCGGCAGTGACATTGTCCAGGGCTGATCGTGAGGAGCATGATGGCCTTCGGGGATCTTATGTTCCTTCCACCAGAAAATAAGGTAGTAGAGACGGAACATATAGAACGCCGTGAGACCGGCAACCATCGACATCCATGCATAAGCGAGCCAGTCGTAACCGGCGCATGCGCTGAGGATCTCGTCTTTCGAGAAGAAACCTGAGAAGGGAATGATACCGGCGATAGCTAGACAGCCGATAAGGAATGTCCAATGAGTGACAGGCATGTATTTGCGCAGACCGTGCATCGCTGTGTAATCGTTAGAACCGATAGCATGGATGAGCGCACCTGCGCCGAGGAATAGAAGTGCCTTGAACATTGCGTGAGTGAAAAGATGGAACATCGACGCCATATAGCCGAGACCTTCGTGGATCTCAGGACGGGCGACACCGAGAGAAACCATCATAAATGCGATCTGTGAAATAGTCGAGAACGCCAGAACGCGTTTGATGTCGATCTGTGTACAAGCAACCATCGCAGCATAGAAGGCAGTCAGCGCACCGACAACGGTTATGATCTCAAGCGCACATTCCTCCATCAGATAAAGCGGGAAGAGGCGGGCTACAAGATAGACACCGGCAACGACCATAGTAGCTGCATGGATAAGAGCCGATACAGGGGTCGGGCCTTCCATAGCGTCGGGGAGCCAGATGTGAAGAGGAAGCATTGCCGATTTACCCATGCCGCCCATGAAGATGAGCACCAGAGCCCATGTCAGCACCGAACCGCCGAGGAAGACGGGAGCCGCGCTGTTCTGGAAAATGTTGCGGATGCTGTCGGCTGTCTCTGTGCTGACGCGATAAACGTCATTGAGGCCTTCGACGGGAACAGATGTCAGCTGGGTGAAATCGAATGTTCCTGTATAATATGACAGGATAAGAATACCGATAAGGAAGCCGAGGTCGGCGAAACGCGTCACTATGAATGCTTTCTTTGATGCGGATACAGCTGACGGTTTTGTATAATAGAAACCGATCAGCAAGTAGGACGAAGCTCCAACAAGCTCCCAGAAAATATACATCTGGAAAATGTTAGTAGCCACAACAAGACCGAGCATCGAGAAGCTGAAGAGCGACAGGAAAGCGTAGAAACGCTGGAAACCGCGCTCGTAGACACCGTGATGGTCACGCATGTAACCGAGACTATAAAGATGAACCATGAACGATATTGTAGTGATCACAACAAGCATCATGGCCGAGATCGGATCGAGAATAAAACCGAGCTTGATCACAAGCGACTTGGTGAAAGCAAGCCAAGTGTGATTGAAAACAAGGTATTGCAGACGGTCGCCGGCCTCGGTGATGAAGTCAGCCGAACCGCTGAAGAAATAGGTAAATGCTGTCATATATGCCAGCACAAGAGTAACTCCCATACCGAGAGTGCCGAGAGTACCGGCAAGTTTATGAGTCATCTTACCTCCAAGCAATCCGAGGAAAATGAACATAAACAATGGTATGGCCAATATCAACAAAGGTATTGTAATATCCATAGCGATCAGAATTTCATTTCGTTAAGTCCGCGTACGTCGACATTCTTGGTCGCACGGAAAATATTGATTATAATCGCGATTGCAAGAGCAGTCTCAGCGGCGGCAATGGCAATAGCAAACAAAGTGAAGAACATGCCTTCCATCTGTCCGGGGAAGAGGAATCGGTTGAACACCACAAAGTTCACATCGACAGCGTTAAGCATCAGTTCAAGAGAAATGAGCATTGCGATCATATTTTTACGTGTAATGAAACCGTAGACTCCGCAGCAGAACATTATCAGGCTGGGGATAAGATAGTATATAGCTGTTATTTCCATATTTCCATTAACGTCTGCGGGCGATTACAACGCCACCGATTATACATGCCAACAAAAGGACACTGACAGCTTCGAACGGGAGAAGATACTGTCCGTCGCCGGTACCCATTAATGTTGTGCCGAGATCACTCATCAACGGAGCTTCCATAGCCGGACGCACAGCATAATTAGCACAACGGGCCACCAACGCCCATCCTGCAACGCCGAGCATCGCCACAGAAGCCACAAGCCCGAGCGCTCGAGATTTAGAAGTTAGTTTCTCGGAATTGTCGCCGGGCTTGCTTGTCAGAAGAATTGAGAAGACAAACAACACAACAATACCACCTGCATAAACTGCAATCTGGACAGCGCCAAGGAACTCATAGTCGAGCATAAAGTAGATGGCCGCAGCAGCAAAGAGCGTAAAAAGCAGGTAAGTGGCCGCACGCAAGATTTTGCGAGTGGTCACAGCGAGTACCGAGAAAAGGATCATCGCCAGAACGACGATCACGTAAGTGATGATACTTCCTACTGATTCCATATTGGTTTATTGATTTTTATTTTCAGTATTATCGTCTTCAGGAGCCTTTGCAGTCTCAGAAGCATTCGCAGCACCGGCAGCCTCGGCCTCGCGGGCAGCTTTCAGAGCAGCAGCTTTAGCCTTTGCGGCTGCAATCTTGGCCTCGCGTTCGGCAGCTGCCTTTGCAAGTTCCTCGGGCGACAACGCCGGTTCCTCTTTTTCGGGAAGGTAATTGAGTTTCTTCACGAGTTTGTCGCGCGTAAAGACAGCCTGTTCGAAATCATTTGAGAATGCAAGCGCATTGGTCGGACAGTTAGTGACACACAGTGAACAGAACGTACAACTGCCGAGATCATAGAAGTACTTGTCGAGTTTCTTCTTTTTTGTACCGGCCGGAGTGTCGACCTTTTTAGTTTCAAGAGAAATCGTGCCATTGGGGCAAACACGTTCACAGGTTCCGCAGGCAATACACTTGTGGTTGCCGTCTTTATCGTAAACGAGTTCAAGGATGGCGCGAAAACGTTCGGGCACATGCCTTGTATCACGATCCTCAGGATAACGTTCGGTAATCTTAGGCGTAACAAATTCCTTGCCGGTCACCTGCATGCCCTTGAGAAGGCTTACGATGCCAGAGCCTAACGATGAGAAATAATCTTTTACACTACCCATTGAAAAATGTCGTTATAAAATCGGTTAAATATTATCAGTATAATCAATCACGAACCTGTCCGCCGACGATATCGAGGAGTTCGGTCGTGATACTCTGTTGACGCAATTTATTAAATTCAAGCTGCAACTGCTCGAGCAATTTCTTAGCATTGTCGTTTGCGCTTTGCATTGCCATAACTCTTGCAGCCTGTTCGGAAGCCCGGTTCTGGGCAAATATCTCCTGCATTACGGACAAAAGAAATAACGGAAGAACCGATCTGAATATGGTTTCAGGGTCGGGCTCGAAAATATAAGGTCTGCCGGAAGTAGGCTTCACACCTTCGGCTGAGAAAGTAGAACTGTCGACAGGCAGTATTTTTTCTAATCTGACAGTCTGACGTCCCGCAGAGTGATAATGCATATACAGACAATCGACCATATCAACATTGGCCTGAATAAACTCCTGTTCGAGATAACTAATAAATCTCTTGACTGCGGAGCCCTCGCTTTTTGAATTGATATCGTCGCCGCACGCTACTATATTAAGTGAATTATCTTTTATGCGCGAAACTATCTTGACCATTTTACGGCCAACCGGATAGATGTCAATACCCACACCGGTGCCATATGCTTCACGCAATTCGACAATTCGTGCTGTCAGACGTTTTGCAAGATTAACATTATAAGCACCGCACAAGCCGTCATCACTGCCCAAAATCACAATAGCCACGCGTCTGACTTCTGAACGGGACTCGACAAGCGGCGATGCAAAAGTCGCGTCAGCACTCAGCAAGTTGGCAATGACGGCCTCGATCTGCGAACGATAAGGCACAAGTCTGCGCAAGGCGCCTTCGGCCTTGTGCATCTTTGCCGATGAAATCATCTTCATCGCGCCGGTGATTTTTCCGGATGAGGCTACTGAACCTATGCGGCCTTTAAGTTCTCTTAATGTTGCCATCGCGTAGTGATAAACTTATTAAAATTGTCCCGCAATCTGAGAAGCAGCTTCTGTAAGTTTTGAAGTCACATCGTCGGTCAGCTTGCCGGCTCTGATAGGATCAAGGACATCGGCACGATATTTAGCCTCGAGAAGCTGAAGCAACTGTCTTTCAAATTCACCGACCTTATCAATCGGCACATTCTCAAGCAGACCGTTGACACCGCAGAAAATAAGTGCGACTTCATTTTCTACCGCCACTGGATGGTACTGCGGCTGAATGAGAAGACGCTCGTTTTTGCGACCTTTGTCGATCACACGTGCAGTGACGGGGTCGATATCACCACCGAACTTGGTAAAAGATTCCAGCTCGCGGAACTGAGCCTGATCGATTTTGAGAGTACCGGCGACTTTCTTCATTGATTTGATCTGGGCATTACCACCGACACGCGACACTGAAATGCCGACATTGATAGCCGGACGGATACCGCGGTTGAACAATGCAGTCTCAAGGAAGATCTGACCGTCAGTGATCGAAATAACGTTAGTAGGGATGTAAGCGGAGACGTCTCCGGCCTGAGTCTCGATGATCGGAAGCGCGGTTAGCGATCCGCCACCCCTGACGATGGGTTTTAGAACATCGGGAAGATCGTTCATTGTCGAAGCTACTTCCTGATTATCGATGATCTTTGCAGCACGTTCGAGCAGACGCGAGTGGAGATAGAATATATCACCTGGATATGCTTCGCGTCCGGAAGGACGTTTAAGAATAAGAGAAATTTCACGATAAGCCACGGCTTGCTTAGAGAGATCATCGTATACAATAAGTGCGTCGCGGCCGGTGTCGCGGAAATATTCGCCGATAGCAACTCCCGCGAAGGGGGAATAATAGCGCATGGCAGCTGAGTCAGAAGCCGTAGCAGCAACAACAACCGTATAATCGAGAGCGCCGAAACGACGGAGAGTGTCTACGGTTGCGGCAACCGACGATGCTTTCTGACCGATAGCCACATAAATACAATAGACGGGCTTGCCTTCTTCGAAGTTCTTGCGCTGGTTTATGATAGTATCGATTGCAATAGCAGTCTTACCGATCTGACGGTCGCCGATGATAAGCTCACGCTGTCCGCGGCCGATGGGAACCATTGAATCCACCGCCTTAATACCGGTCTGCAACGGCTGATTGACCGGCTGACGATATATTACACCGGGAGCCTTGCGCTCGAGCGGCAAATTTATCAGTTTGCCGTCAATTGGGCCGCGGCCGTCTATCGGCTCGCCAAGCACATTGATAACTCGGCCAAGGAGACCTTCGCCAACAGGAATGGAAGCGATCTCACCCGTTCGGCGCACGCTCATGCCTTCTGAAACTTTATTAACGCTGTTGAGCAAAATCACACCGACGTTGCTCTCTTCAAGGTTGAGCGCCACACCTTTAACACCATTTTCGAATTCGACCAATTCATTGGCGCATACGTTGTCGAGGCCATAGACGTGAGCCACGCCATCGCCAACTTCGAGCACAGAGCCTACTTCCTCGAAAGAAACTTTCGAATTGACACTCTCGAGCTGTTGTTTCAGTACTTCCGAAATCTCGCTTGGATTTATCATTGTATATGCTTAAAGGCTAATTAATAATTACTTTAAAAGGTTAACACGCAATTGTTTTAACTCATTGCTTACCGACGCATCGAGCTTACGGTTGTCAATGGTCACAGTAAAACCACCGATAAGATCAGGATTCACACGGCTCGAATACTCCATGGTTCCACCCTGAAGGTTCTTTTCGATAAGATCCTTCAGACGCTTTTCGTCATTGTCAGACAGCGGAGCTGCGGAAACGACGTCAACTTTGTAGATACCTTTCTCCTGCCGATAAAGCGCTGAATATTCACGGGCAATCGCAAAAATCATGTCAAGACGCCTGTTGGCGGCAAGCAATTTGATGAAATCTGCAAAGGTCGGATTGTCTGAACCTTCTCCGGCTGCAGTAGTCACAAGACCACTTTTGTCTTTAACGGACACAAACGGATTTGCAACAACAGCCGCCAGCGACGGCTGAGCGGCACATGCGTCGTTGAGCCGGTTCATCACCGCGTAAAGCAAATCTGCATCGCCGCGTTCGACAGCGACTTTGTAGAGTGCCTTTGCGTATCGGCGTGGTATGAGTCCTTCGTTCATTACGATGTATTAATTTTTACTTTCGATCTCGTCTAAAAGAGAGTTGACCAATTTTGTCTGAGCCTGCTTGTCGGCCATCTGATTTTTGACAACTTTCTCGGCAATGTCGAGCGCAAATTCGCTGACCTGATTGCGGAACTGCTTCTCGGCCTCTTTCTGCTGCTGCTGGATCTGCACCTTGGCGGAGTCCATCACTTTCTGAGCCTCAACCTGAGCAGCCGAGCGTGCCTCTTCGATAATCTGAGTCTTGATACGATCTGCATCTCTCATCATATCGGCCTGCTGACGACGTGCCTCGGCCACATATTCTTCAGCCTGCTGACGGGCATTGTCAAGCTGCAGCTTGGCATTCTGAGCATACTCCACACCTTTGTCGATAAGGTCGGCACGGCTGTCGACATTTTTCAGGATGACGGGCCATGCGAACTTCCACAACACGAAGAAGAGCACCGCGAAAGCGACGAACATCCAAAATATCAAGCCGAAATCAGGCGTGAATAATTCCATTTAAATTTGTTTGGAGATTAAACGAAAAGTGCGAGTACGCAAACGATAACAGCGAAAAGAGCAACACCTTCGACAAGAGCAGCGATAACAATCATGTTACTACGGATGTCACCTGCCGCTTCCGGCTGACGTGCGATAGCTTCCATGGCAGCAGCACCGATTTTACCGATACCGATACCAGCGCCGATTGCTGCGATAGCTGCGCCGATGCTGGCGCCTAAACCTGTGAGTGAAAGTTCTGCTAAAAGTCCTAACATAATCTTAAGTTTTTAAGAGTTTGAATTATTTTGATTTTGTTTATTCTGATTGAGTTGTAATTTTGAGTTCGTTTTTGTGGGCCTCTTCCGCGTGATGCTCCTCCTCAACCTGGGCTAACGAAATGAAAATCGTTGACAGCATTGTGAATACATATGCCTGAATGAAGCTGACAAGCACATCAATAAGGAGCATGAAGATAGAGAAAAGTACAGATATCACCGTTGTAGCACCACCGGCAACCGGACTTACAGCCGCGAATATGAAGATGAGGAGAGTCAGCACTATGACGATCATATGGCCTCCCATCATATTTGCAAAAAGACGCACAGTGAGAGCGGCCGGTTTTGTGAACATGCCGAAAATTTCTATTGCGGGCATAATCGGCAGCGGGAACTTAAGCCAAAGCGGCACCTCAGGCCAAAAAATTTCTTTCCAGTAATGACGAGTCGCAAAAAGATTGGTCACCATGAACGTAAGGACAGCAAGCACCAATGTCACGGCAATGTTGCCTGTAAGATTGGCTCCGCCGGGAAATATGACGATAAGCCCCAGAAGGTTCATCACAAATATGAAGAAGAACACCGTGAGCAGATATGGCGCGAATTTCGCAGACTTCTTGCCGAGGGTCGACTTGATCACAGAGTCATAAATAAAATCAACCAGAAGTTCAAGGAAACCAAGTCCCTTACGAGGCGCCTTATACCCGTGTTTTTTAATGAATGATCTGAGCCAGAGCATCAGGCCGATTACGATCATGACGGCAATAAAAATGCCGCAGACATTCTTGGTTATCGAAATATCGAATGGGCGCACTTCTTTACCATCGACAATTTCAATAACCTTGCCTTTAAAATCACTATCCTTTCCCGCAAGCTTGAAAGTCGTATTGCCGTCGATATATTCTTTACCGCCGGTAATATGTGACGAAGAGAAAATATGCAAGCCGTCACTTCCGAAAACTATTACGGGAAGGGGGATACGCTTATGATGATTAAACGGCACCTCCCAGCCGTAGCCGTCACCGAGATGCTCAAATATGATCTCCTTTGGATCGAGTTTGCCATCACCATGCGAATCATCGTTCGCCATTACAGCCGGCGTCAAAATCAAAGCGCTGATGAAAGCGGTAAATATAACGATTAACTTCTTCATAAGTCAATAAAGGCAAACCGATATTATATTATTATCAACATCGACAATACCGCCATCAATTTCCTGACGGCTCTCTTCATTCGAGCCAATGATCCTATAAATCATTGTTCCCTTGACAAGAGTCGATATTATGGACGCATGGTTTTTCAGCACTGTAAAAGCGCCGACCGCACCCGGCAACGTCACGGAATCGACATCGCCTTCAAAAACAACAGCTTCGGGAGATATGACTTTAAGTTTCATTTGTCGATGATTTTGATTAGCTCAAAAGTCGGTTTCAATTTACTTCGTTGAGGAGTTTTTTACCCTTCTCGATAGCTTCATCAATCGTTCCGACATTGAGGAACGCCTGCTCGGGATATTCATCCATCTCTCCGCTAAGAATCATCTTAAAGCCACGGATTGTCTCGCTGAGAGGCACCATAACACCCGGAAGACCGGTAAACTGCTCGGCGACGTGGAACGGCTGAGAAAGGAAACGCTGCGCACGACGGGCGCGAGAAACGACAAGTTTATCTTCGTCGGACAATTCATCCACACCGAGGATCGCTATAATATCCTGAAGCTCATTATACTTCTGAAGAAGCTGCTTGACTGCCTGAGCAGTGTTGTAATGATCTTCACCGATGATATTCGGATCGAGAATTCGAGATGTTGATTCAAGAGGATCGACGGCCGGATAAATTCCAAGTTCGGCAATCTTACGGCTAAGTACTGTCGTCGCATCAAGGAAGCTGAACGTTGTAGCCGGAGCCGGGTCAGTCAAGTCATCGGCCGGCACATATATTGCCTGAACAGATGTGATCGAACCGTTCTTGGTTGACGTGATACGCTCCTGCAGCATACCCATTTCAGATGCAAGTGTCGGCTGATAGCCCACAGCCGAAGGCATACGGCCAAGAAGAGCCGACACCTCAGAACCGGCCTGAGTGAAACGGAAGATATTGTCGATAAAGAGCAGCACATCCTTACCTCCGGCACCCTGATCGCGGAACTGCTCTGCCACAGTAAGACCTGAAAGAGCGACACGCAGACGTGCACCCGGTGGTTCATTCATCTGGCCGAACACAAGCGTAGCCTGGGAGTCTTTCAAATGCTCGACATCGACATCGGCAAGATTCCACTCACCGCGATCCATGCCCTCTTTGAACTTATCACCATATTTCATTACGCCGCTCTCGATCATCTCGCGAAGAAGGTCATTGCCTTCACGAGTACGTTCACCGACGCCTGTAAACACAGAGAAACCATCATGCCCCTTGGCAATATTGTTTATAAGTTCCATAATCAGCACGGTCTTGCCCACACCGGCACCACCGAACAGACCGATCTTTCCACCTTTACTGTAAGGCTCGAGGAGGTCGATTACCTTGATGCCGGTCGAAAGAATTTCAGTACCGATCGTAAGATCCTCAAATTCGGGAGCCGGCTGATGGATAGAGCGCACATTGTCGCGGTTTAGCTGCGGCAGATTATCGATGGCGTTACCGATAACATTGAGAAGGCGTCCTTTGACCTGATCGCCGGTCGGCACCGCTATCGGACGCTCGAGGCTATCGACTCTGAGACCGCGGCGAAGACCGTCGGTACTCTCCATCGCGACACAGCGGACAGTATCTTCTCCGATATGCTGTTCGACTTCGAGAATCAGCATCGAACCGTCGGGGCGGTCAATTTTCAATGCGGTGTAGATAGGCGGAATAATATTGTCGTCACCTTCGAAAATAACATCGACTACCGGGCCGATCACTTGGGCAACTTTACCGTATTTATCGCTCATTTTTAGATCTGTTTGTTATCCTTTTACGGATGCTTGTTGATTAATTCGAATTCTGATATTGGAATATTACTGTCTCTGATTAGAAATGCCAGCCGAAAATGATGATACAAACCATCAGGGCAAGATTGAAAAGATTGATAGGCAGCAGATATTTCCATTCAAGAGAAAGCAACTGGTCGATACGGAGACGCGGGAAGGTCCATTTAAACCAGATTATTACGAACGAGAGTACAATCGCTTTTCCGATAAACCATACAACAGAAGGAATATAGTCCATTATATGATTGAATGCGTCCCAACCGGGAATATGCAGAGGCATCCAGCCTCCGAAGAAAAGCAAAGACGCAACTCCTGCTACAATAAACAGGTTAAGATATTCAGCAAGATAGAAGAAGCCGAAATGAATACCGGAGTATTCTGTATGATAACCTGCCGTCAGCTCACTTTCCGCTTCAGGAAGGTCAAACGGGCCACGGTTAGTTTCGGCCGTGCCTGCGATCATATATATGACAAACGCAATCAGAGCCGGCACGTGGCCTTTGAATATAAACCAAAGATCAGCCTGTTCGTCAACGATACCGCCGACAGACATCGTACCCGCCAGACAGACCATCGTCAGCACACTAAGACCTATTGAAAGTTCATAGCTGACCATCTGAGCTCCGGAACGCAACGCGCCTATAAGCGTAAACTTATTGTTACTCGACCAGCCGGCAAGAAGTATGCCAAGCACTCCGATCGACGATACGGCTACAAGGAAAAATATGCCGATATTGAAATCGATGACCTGAAGGCCGTTGCCCCACGGCAACACCGCAAAAGCGAGCATTGACGCAATTATTACAAGATACGGAGCCAGCGCAAAGAGAAATTTGTCGATGTGATCAAGATGGATAAGCTCCTTGATGAGAATCTTAAACATATCTGCGAAACTCTGTAAAAGCCCCCAGGGGCCCACCCTGTTGGGACCGATACGGCACTGGAATGCTGCACACACCTTTCTTTCATAATAAATATAGAAAAGAGCCAGCAGCGAGTATACGAGCAAAAGACCGACACCGATGAGGACACACTCTACAGTGGTTGTCAGCCATCCCGGCATAAATGAGAGAAGGAAGCTGTGGATAGCGTCGGTTATAGTTGAAAAATCTTGCATAACGTTATGTAATTACTATATTTTCACTTCTGTATCAATCGACATCATCGGTCCATGTCCGGCACGATATAATCAAGCGAACCGCCGATTGTGATCAGGTCTGCGATCTTCGAACCGCGTGTTATATGATCAACAACACCGGCAAGCGGCAGACACGGAGGTGCCAGCTTGAGGCGATAAGGCTTCGTCGAACCGTCGCTTTCGATATATATGCCGAATGCTCCGCGGCACCCTTCGACGACTGTAAACCAACGTCCCACAGGCAGTTTCAGAACCTTCGGAACCTTTACGCAATATTCGCCTTCGGGGATATTGTCGACGAGTTGCGCGAGTATCTTGGCAGACTCTTCCATTTCGCGCATACGGACCTTGAAACGAGCCATCGAGTCGCCTTCAGTAGCTGTGATCTCTTCAAAATCAAGTTCGGAGTAGATACTGTAAGGATGTAATTTACGCATATCGCAAGCCCAGCCCGAAGCGCGTCCTGACGGGCCTGTAACAGCATATGATATAGCGTCTTCACGCGACAGATAACCTACACCTTCCATACGGTTCTTGGCGATGACGTTGCCCGTGAAAATCTTGTTATATTCCTTAATATTCTTTGGCAAGACTTCAAGAAGCGCCTTGACATCCTTCTGGAAATCAGGAGCAATATCCTGCATCACACCGCCGATGCAATCATAGTTGAATGTCATACGGGCACCGCAGGTTTTCTCCATGATATCAAGTATCTGCTCCCTCACGCGCAAAGTGTAGAACAACATCGTCGTTGCTCCGAGGTCCATGCAATATGTGCCGATAAAGAGACAGTGGGATGCGATACGCGAGAGTTCGTCCATCATGACGCGAATCACCTCGGCGCGGCGCGAAATCTGAATGCCTGCCGCCTTTTCGATCGCCAGACAGAGACCGTGATGATAGTTGTGAGCCGAGAAATAGTCCATTCGGTCCATAAAAGGCAAAGTCTGAGGATACGTAAGATCTTCACAAAGTTTTTCGATGCCGCGGTGGATGTAGCCCATATATACATCGATCTTCTTGATCTCTTCACCGTCAACAGCCGTGCGGAAACGCAAAACTCCATGAGTTGCCGGGTGCTGCGGACCTATATTCACTACGAACTCACCGGGTTCGAATACAGCGACTTCTTTTTTCTCTACCTTTCCGTCAGGCAATTCTATATACGTATCTGTGGTATCGCTCTGACGCTCGTTTTCAACCGAAACTTCGTTAACCTCGGCATAATCCTTGCGGAGCGGATATCCTTTCCAGTCGATGCTGAGGAACAGGCGGCGCATATCCGGATTACCGATAAATATGATACCGAAGAAGTCATACACTTCTCGTTCATAGAGACAAGCGACTTTCCATACGTCGGCTGCGGAGTGAAGCATCGGACGCTCACGGTCGGATGTGGTCACCTTTACGCCGCACATCGTATTGTATTTGCTTGACATAAGATAATAGATCGCACCGAGAGAATCGGTCCAGTCCATACCAACTACCGTTACCAGATAATCCATCTTACAATCCTCGTCATCACGCAGCGCTATCGCGAGGTCATGCCACTGGTTGTCAGGGATACTGATCACGGGCACCTCTTCACTTCCGATCTGAGCATCAGGGAAGAGTTTGGCAATCTTTTCTTGAAAATCAGCCATATATTTTTATTGACTTGCTTGTTTTACAAAGTGGTTATTTTCAATCCTCAACACCTTCAACCGGATGTGTTGTCAGAAATTCGCGCTGTTTTTCCTGACGGTTGACACCGCCGAAGAATTTCTCGACCTTGATCTTACGTGAGAGCTGCATAATGCCATAAATCATAGCCTCAGGACGTGGAGGACAACCGGGCACATACACGTCGACCGGCACGATATCTTCAATACCGCGGGCCACGTGATAGCTTTTACGGAACGGGCCGCCTGAAATCGCACAACTGCCACATGCAATCACATATTTAGGTTCTGCGAGCTGGTCATACAGACGTCTGAGCACAGGTGCCATACGGTTTACAATCGTACCGGCCACCATGATAAAGTCGGCCTGACGGGGCGAAGCGCGTGCAACTTCCCACCCAAAACGAGCCATATCGAAACGAGCCGCACCAAGCGACACAAATTCGATACCGCAGCAACTGGTGGCGAAAGTGAGTGGCCATAATGAGTTAGACCGCCCCCAGTTGATCAGCTTATCAAGAGAGCCGACAATAACGTTCGTTCCGTTCTCTTTTAGCTGCTGAACGAGTTTTTCGATATACTCGTTATCTTTAAATGCCTCGTAAGGCATGCTTTTTGTTGTTACTTCCATTCAAGAGCTCCTTTCCGCCAGGCATATACAAGCCCGAGCACCAAAACGCCGAAGAAAACTGCAATGCTGATCAGCCCATCCACACCGAGCTCGCGCATACGTACTGCCCAGGGATAGAGAAACACAGTTTCGACATCAAACATTAGAAAAAGAATTGCAAAGAGGTAATAGCCGACTCTAAACTGCGACATACTTTTTCCGCGCGTCGGAATACCACATTCATATGCTTCGCCTTTCTGAGGATTGAATGAACGCGGCGAGATGAGCTTAGCAATCCACATGGCAAGAGCTACCAGCGCAAAACCCGTAAGCAAAGCCGTGATAGCAAGCAGACCATTGTTCGTAATACCAAAAATGTCTAAAGATATCATATTGATTTATAATGATTTTTCGAGCTGTTAATTTTCGAATGGCTTATTAGACTTTGTCGTAATACGACCTATAAACCCATAATATAGTGCAAAGGTAGTCAATTTTCCATAAAAACCATAATGTTTCCTTAAAAACTTTTTAGCTAAATGATAGCTCCGGATATATGTTCATATGGCTATCCAAACCCAAAATGTGACACAATGAACATGACTGCGATCTATTTTGGAATTAAGGCAAAAATAGCATAGGATCGACAACCTTACCGCCGTATCTGACCTCGAAATGGAGATGAGGGCCTGTGGAATTTCCCGTAGTGCCTACAAGTCCAACCGGCATATTGCAGCCGACTGTATCCCCCTTCGCAACTAATACTTTCCCAAGGTGAGCATAGCGGGTCTCAAGACCGCAATTATTGACTACGCATACATACCATCCGTAGCCATTGCGGTCAAACCCTTTTCTGACTACGCGACCGGGTAGCGCCACTCTGACGGTGTCGCCTCTTTTTCCCTTAAAATCAACACCAAGATGCATTTTACCGCTTTCGGGCCTTATGCCGAACGGAGAATTCACCCTACCCTTCACCGGTCTTCTGAGTTTAGACTTGTCAAACTCAGGCAAAGGCCCCACATGCAATTCATACTTTACCGACCGCGTCTTTGGCTCCCAGCTTCCGGATTCATAAAAACCCGTTCCGTCACATATATCGGCCAGATAATCAAGCACAAATATAGCCGAATCATTCGACTGCTTATATTTCGAGACTTCTTGAGACGCATCTTCTGATTCTCCTAACCCGGACAAAAATTCTACAAGATCTGCCACGCATACACTGTCGTTTCGCAATGGCGCCGACGAATCGCCGACAACAACAGAGGCCGCCGGTTTACTTCCGACAGCCTCTATAAGTCTGACCATTGAGTTATTATCTTCTGATTTCGAAACAAAAAAGCTTCCTGCAAGTGCTATTATGATCAAAACCGCTGCAGCTCTTTCGCCCGACATCTTATTTATGCTTCTGTATTACTTCGATTTATCTTTGTACTGCGCAAGTTTCTCCTTGTAATCGTCAAGCATCGGCGAGAGGAACAAAATCCAGGCCGAGCAAGCGACAAAAGCCATAAACACAAACCCGATCAAAATCATCGCTTTCTTAGGTTTTGTCTGGCGGATAGGAACTGTCGCCGGCGATATTATTGCATAGACCGGAGTCGCTTCCTGAACCTTGGCCTGTGCTTTCTGCACCTGCTGGGCGGTCTGATTGTAAAGCGAGAATGCAAGCTGAGCCTCATTGGCCAGACGTTCACTTTCAGTTTGTGCTGAACGGAAAGCTATGCCCTGATTATGGTCGAGGTATTCCGCATATTTCTGCTGGGCAGCATAATATTTGGCTCGTGCCTCTTCGTTAAGCAACTCGGCATACCGCAAGTCGCCGCGTGCCTTATTAGTGCGGTAATCCGTAATATATTCCTGAAGCCTTGACACAACTGTATCGGCAAGCATCGCCGACACAAGAGGATCCTGCATCATGACGTTTATAGTTATAACCGAAGTTTTTTGATCTACACTCGCGCTCACACGCTCACCGAGTGCTTTAACAAGACGGTCTTCGTCAAATGTCAGCTGGAAATTATCAAGCACATGCCCTTCACCGGCCTCATCCGACGACTTGAAAAGTCCGATGATCTTGCCGGGAAGTCCCAGCACATAGCCCCACCACGGGCCGTGGGTCTCATCTTCAAGATATTGTGCCACTGTGAATGTTTCTCCATTTTTCTTCGTCGTTACATTCACATCGAAAAGTCCGGTCAGAAAAGGCACCGATCCGACTACATCCGGATACAACTGAGGATAAACCGCATCCATTCCGGCTGAAGCGCCCGATGACAATCCGGCCATCGACGCAAGCGCGCTAAGGCCGCCGCTTGATGCTTTCGGATCTGTTATTTCAGGAGAAAGTTTGACAGTTGTCGTATACTCCTTCGGTATGCTGAAAGCGACTACAAGACCGATAACCGCACCCCATATACACCATCTGATCACACGCTTTCTCTGGTTCCACAGTTTGACGGCGAGTTCCATTACGTCTATTTCCTTCTCTTCGCCCTCTTTCTCCATTGTTTTATTTTCTTCCTGCATGGTTAAAGCTATTGTTTGAGTTGGAAATTTATTTCGTCATACTTGAAATAGCCGCAGCCATTGTAGCTACTGACGTGAGGCCGGTTGTTATCGAAAGGATTTTAGCCCAGTCAACGCCGCCTGTCTTTGACTTCGACGGCACAATAATCTGGCAGCCCGGTTCAATCGGCGTCTTGCCTTTGGCTTTTGCCACTGTACCGTTCATATACACGACAAACGCATGGTTTTTTTTAGCACGCTGGCCATAACCGCCTGCCTGTTCGATATAATATTTAAGTTTTTTACCGGGAACATACACAACCGTATTGGGGAACAACACATCTCCTGCAATCTTGACAGTTGACTGCTGTTGCGGAATAAAGAGTCTGTCGCCGGGCTGAAGGATAAAATCATATGAAGAACCGGGGTTATCGATAGCCTGCTGCAAATCGATACCTACATTATAATCATGCGATATATCAAGCTTATTCACGGCTATCGAGTCTCCCATTCCGGCAGAACTGTTGGATACAGCCAACTGCAATGCTGCTCTTCTTGAATTGTATTCATCATCAGAGAGACGGCGTGTCAGATACGCACCCTTCACATAAGCACCGTCGACAATTCCGCCCGCACGACGCAACAGATCGGTTATTCTCTCGTTGCGACGCTGGAGAGTATAGGTACCGCCGAAAAGTACTTCGCCATCGATTGTCACAGATTCCTGAGGCTCATAGCCCGGACTCCTGCGGATATGGACAACATCATAGGGTTCAAGCATAAATCCTTTAGCCTTTCCCACAGCAAGGCCATTTTCTATTGAGACAGAAAACACGTTTGAAATCTGCTGACTCTGCTCTGTGGCAGTCGGATCAACAATTCTGCGAGATATATCCACGCGAGCCGTAGAAGCGCCTTCGAGCAGGCCGCCGGCAGCAAATATCAGATCCTCAAGAGTGAAATGCTCTGCATAAGGGTATGTACCGGGGCGCGCAACCATACCGTCAATTGTGAATGCGCCGCGTTCCTGCAGTTCGTGGATACTTGAAACGACCAGCACATCATTACGCTTCAGCTCAATATCGCTTGCAGTCCCGTCGATAATCGCTCCGAGGTCGAACGAAAGCACCTGAAGTTCGAGATTCGGGCCTTCACGATAGAGGAGCACGCGATCTGTATAGGCATCATCCATCAGACCGTCAGCCTTCGATATCAGCTGGCTTACCGTCTGAAGATCATTACTTATCGCAAACATTCCCGGACGGTAAACGGCTCCCTTCAGTTCCACTCTGTTAGCATAGCGGTCGAGTATCGTGCCGACAGTCACAATGTCTCCGTCCTGAAGACGATATGTCGAAAAATCAGCCTCTCCGACATTGAACAACTCGTTCTCGCTTCCTGACTGACGCGCTACGCGAACCATATCCGAATATGCATCGCCGGTGAAACCGCCGGCATAATCTATCAGCGACTTGATGCTCTCATTCGGTTTTACCTCATAGAACATCGGTCGCTTTACATTGCCGTTGATATTTACTAAAGTCTCATAAGGAGGAACAATTATGACGTCTCCTTCCTGAAGACGGATATTTCCGGCTGTTTTACCGTCGAACAGATATTCATAAATATCCACACCGGCAATCTTCTTACCGTTGCGGAGCACCTGTATGTTACGAAGTGTGCCGATATCATTGATACCGCCGGCTCTGTACAGAGCATGGAAGACCGACGAGAACGGCGACATTCTGTATGTGCCGGGGACCGCAACTTCGCCCATAAGGTCGATCTGTATAGAGCGAACCTGACCTAACGTGACCTGAACATCAGTCTCGGCGTCGTTGACACCCGCATATTTCTTTGAAAAAGCACTTTTCACATGCTGATTGGCATCGTTTATGGTCATGCCGTTAAGATATACCGGGCCAACCTGATCGATCATAATACTGCCTTCGGGAGATATGGTTTTACGAAGATGATCCTCCGAAGTTCCCCATATATCGATTATCACCTCATCGCCGGGACCGAGTCTGTAATTCTGCGGAGTTGCGAGATTGTCACTCGGCTCGAAAGTGAGCGAACGCGAATTGAACACATCGTGTCCGAATATACGCCGTGCAGAAACAGCACCCGTTCGGCCTTCTTCCACGGCACGGTTAACGTCGTCCAACGAAGCCGCCGTAATATCGCTTGCTACGTTATGACGGCGCTCCCGATTTGCAGCAGCGACATTTTGTGTCGTCACAACCTTATCTGACCCTTCCTGAGCCTCATATGCCGCTTTTATACGTTCGGCTTGCTCTGGCGTTACTCCTTTGGCCAACAATTCTTTACCGATCTGTTGTTGAGATTTTCCGGCTGCAATTCCGGATTTGACATAGGCTATGACTTCCTGATCTGTCATCGCAAAACACGACAGAGCGCAGCAAAGCAGCCCGGATAGCAATAAGCGCTTTATTTTCATAATAATAGAGTAAATTACGTAATTCCTTAATTTCATCAGATATGCCATAAGCAGACGGGTGACACAGCCGGATTGGCAATATTCGGATGCAAATTTAACACAATTTCAACAATTGCAAAAATTAACACTCAATTTTTTAATAGACAAGTTCTAATATTTTCCCTCAAACTTAACCGTATAATCTGTTCCTCTGTAGTCACAATGGAACTCAAGTTTCATTCCTTCGGAATAATTTACCGTACCTTTAAGTTTCGAAATAGGGAAACTCGGGAATGGGACTCCCTCACAGTTCGGAGTAAGAGAATCGCAGCTGAGAGTCACCTCTCCATTCGACATCGTGAAATCGACATTTTCAAATGTCATGTTCAGCGACGGCATCCGGTTTAGAAATTTCGCATTGAAAATATAAATATCGGCCTTCGATGTCTTGAAATTGAAATCAACCCAATAGATAGGTCGCTTATCTTCTGCTAACGAAGTGTCTTCTTCCGGAACATACACCGTTTCGCCTGCCGATGAAACTGTTTTTCCTGTCATACAGCAACCGACAAGTTCAGCATCTGTTCCGTCGGCTTCTATTTCAAATTTATACATGATGCCCGGCTCATAGGTATTGCCGTTAAAAGCATCAAGCAACATAAATTTCAGTTTCTTGAACTCAGGAACAGCCGTGATCCCGGTTATCTCAGGTTTTACATTCTCTATTTCTACAACTTTCCAGCCACTTTCATTATAATTCCACGGCAGAGACGAAAAACTCATTTTTGGGAATCTCAGACCCGTAGTGCTACCGGCCTGAGGAATCACCACGCCGGTCATTGCCAGATCAACAGTATTGTTGCTGTAGTTATACTGTGCCGAAAACGACATCCGGCTCGTACATTGCGCATGAGTCGTTACATCCTTTGCAACACTCAAACAGTGGCCGAGTGTCTGATCACTAACGAGATCTGATGTGTCATTCTTACACGAAGTCAAACTTGCGGCTGCAATTGCTATGAAAAATAATTTGATTATATGCTTTCTCATTGAAGTAATTATGTGATTAATCTTTTTTGCAAAATTACACATAAATAGACCGCCCGACAAAACATATGCCTGACAAAGAGCGTCATTTAATATATTTTATGTTTGTTATACTATTTGTTAAGTTGCGCTGCCGCATCAAACGTCAGCCTTACTGTTGCTCCCACACGCCAGGGCAATCCCCGTTGCACAAAAGCGTTGCCGATCGACACAAAGTAAAATGTGTTATATTTCGTCGATGTCAGATTTTCGCCCCAGAGCCTGACACTCCAGTTGTCTTTCTCGACAGCGGCCGAAGCGCCGATTAACACATAAAACGGCTGCCGCACACTGTTAGCTTCATCCCAGTGTATATCGCCGGCTCCTCTTAAATTCACATTAAGCGAAGGCCTCGTGCCTGCGATTTCAATAGGCAACGACCAGTTGATTCCTGCAAATAATGTCTGAGCCGGGGCATAAGGCAGACGCTTGCCTCTGTAATCTCCTTTAGTGTCTGCAAAGCGGCTGAAAGTCGCATGTGTATATCCGTAGCTCGACCTTATCACAAGCTCATCCGTAACGTGCCAGGTCAATGAAATTTCTGCTCCTCGGCTTTTGGTTCGGCCCGCATTGGTCATTATGCGTCCCGTAGTCATGCCGGGCGGAAACATTGTCAGCTGCTGATCGCGGCAGTCAATATAAAATAATGCTGCGTCTGCCGATAAGCGTCCGTTAAGCCACGCAGATTTTACTCCTAATTCATAATTCCAGCTTTTTTCGGGCTTATAGCTCACAATATCGCTTAAATTATAGGTCATTGACAGACCCATATACTGCATTATTCGTTGCTGAAGCACATCACTGAACATCTGCGTATTATAGCCGCCTGATTTATATGCTTTACTCACAGTGGCATATATTTTGACATCAGGCAACTGATAAGCCACTGCCATTTTCGGCAGAAGTTCCATATAATTATTTTTCAATGATCCTGAATCATTTATCTTAAGCGGCGTGTGTCGGAATGGCCGTAATTGACCGTCATCTGTTTTTTCAAGAGTCTCATAACCTGTATCGCAATGGCTGCGGTGATCAAGACTTACCCACTCGCTGTCCCACCGCAACCCGAGCTGAAATTCCCAGCGGTCAAGATGATAGGTACTCTCGTGATAAAGAGCAAAACCGCGCGACTTCTGTTTGAAATCACTGCCGAGCACAAAACTGCGTTCGTCCCACCTTATAGGATAATCGGGGTTCATTTCATTTCTGTGATTTTCTATAAGCTTTGTAATTCCCGTATCGAAAAAAGTTACCGGTGCATCCATGTCGCCTGACTTGGAAAACGCGAATACGCCGCCAAGCCAGTCATATGAACCGCGCGAACCCTTCGTGTACAAATCCTCCGTAAAAGACCATTCACGGCGTTTTTGTGTCAGAGCGAAATAATCGTCGGGCAGAAAATCCTGATCAAGAGTCATATTGTCATCGATATATTGGGCCGTTGTCACAGACGTGACTATAACCCTTTTCCCTGCCCACGCCACAGTCAGACCGTCAGCAAAGGTCGTCCGCTTATAAAAACATGTGTCATTATATGCTATCTTGCCCGACGACAGCGATTCATAGGGATATCCGCTTTGCCTGCCGTGTGAAAACGATGCTATATTTGTTACTGAAGACCATGAGCGCGGACGCCATGCAAGCTTCCATCTCACTGCTCCGTTACGGTCGCTCCCGGTCTTCTGGCCATTGTATTCATTGCTGTAATAGCCGTCATTCATACTGTATAGGGCGCTCAACGCACTCCCCCACTTCTCTGAGAATTTATGATACCATCCGATCGAGGCTCTTGTATCATTATTACGGCCATAGCTCGCCATAGCTCGCCAGCCCGTAAAGCTCCATGGAGATAAAGTTCTTATATTTACCTGACCTCCCATCGTATTACGTCCGTTAAGCAACGACTGGGCTCCTCTCAGCACTTCTATGCTTTCAATATCGGCGACATCGAAATCATAGGCGTCTTTATTCAGTATAGGCACATTATCCACGCTCAAACCTATTATGGGCTGATCCATCCTCGCACCCAGACCTCTGACATATATTGATGATGTCATTCGCGATCCATAATCAGGAATATAAAAATTGGGAGCCATTTCGCTAACATCCTTGAGCCCCGTTATTCCATATCTGCGTATCATACCGGCTCCGATACGCGTTGTGGCTGCGAGCTCGGTTGCCGGAGCCTGTTTGACTCCGACCACTTCAAGTCCTTTCAGTTCTCTGTGGCGTCCGGCAAGTGTGTCTGTGACCTCGCCCGACATATTCAGTGCGAATGAAAGCAACGATATAATAATGATGAGATGTTTCATTTCAACTGCAAATTTACATCATAATTATCAAAAAATCATAAATAGATTCTCCCTCAGGCATCTTTTTAAAAAATTATGAGTAAATTTGAACGCAAAACCAACCATACGCATTCCAAATGGCCGATTTGCCGACTGAAAACAACCTGCTCATTGCTCGACTTCGCGACCCTCAAACGTGCCGCGAAGCTTTCGGTGAAGTCATCAAGACTTACACCGAGCCTCTTTATTGGCAGATCAGACGTATGGTTCAGTCACACGACGATGCCAACGACGTCCTTCAGAATACTTTTCTGAAAGCTTGGTCTTCGATCGAAAATTTCAGAGGTGATGCAAAGCTCTCTACCTGGCTATATAAAATTGCGATCAACGAAAGTATCACTTTTTTGGATCGAGAACGAAAACGCCTCAGCATATCGATCGACGATCAGGAAGCCGATCTCGCTCGAACTATCGAAGCTGACCCACATTTTGACGGTGATGAGCTTCAGAGAAAACTCAGAATCGCGATCGCATCACTCCCTGAAAAGCAGAGACTTGTATTCAATATGAAATACTTTGACGACATGAAATACGAAGACATGTCCAACATTCTCGGCACAAGTGTCGGAGCTCTCAAAGCGTCATACCATCTTGCAGTCAAAAAAATCGAGAGCTTTTTCTCTGAGACTGATTAAACTTTATTGACTTTTTGAAGTCAATATCATATATAGATATAGAGATTAAAAATATCACTTAAATGAAAAATCAACGCGACATACTCACCGAAATAAACCACAAGGACGGCCTGACCGTTCCTGACGGATATTTCGAATCCTTTGCCGCAAAATTGTCTGAGGCTTTGCCTTTCAGAGAAGAAGCTGAGATGCCGGCCAATATTATACGGCCGCCACACACCCTTTGGACTCGCATAAGGCCTTACGTTTATCTTGCGGCGATGTTTGCCGGCATATGGTGCATGTTGAAAATGTTTTCGCTTATGATTTCTCCGTCTGACGCCAACAATGTGATTGATCGCAATCCGGTTTTGGCCGAAGCTATTAAAAACGACGTTTTTATCAACGATTATATTTTCAATGACCTCAATCAGTGGGATATTATTGACGAAATGATCGAAGATGGTTTTGACAGTTCTTCTCTTGAAGAAATTGCTGTTTCGGATTCTGATGTGACTTTTATTGATCCCGCAGCGCTGCCTGTAGCTGAATAAATCTTTAACGTATGAACAAAGCATTATCTTTTATATTATTTTTTGTCGCTGCTTCGTTTTCCTTTATATCTTTTGCTCAGCAGCCTGACGAGAATGACCGTCAGAAATGGATAAGCGAAGTTAGAAATTATAAACACGAATTTTTGGCTAAAGAACTCGACCTGTCGAAAAGCCAACAATCTGAATTCTTTGACATTTACGACGAAATGGAAGATAGGGTTGAAAAACTCAACTCCGAGTCTCGTGATCTCGTTCAGCGAGTCCTGTCAGATCCTGATGCTACCGATGTCGAACTTGATGCCGCAGCCAGGGTCGTATACCAGCTTAAAAACGAAGAAAGCAAGATTGAACTCGAATATTTCGATCGCTTCAAAAAAATACTTCAGCCTCGTCAGTTGATACTTTTGAAAAGTGCCGAAAGAAAATTCACTCAACAATTGATGATCCATCATCGCAGGCTGAAAAAAGCCGACAATGGACGCAAAAAATCTTGATCACACCCCCCGATTTATATGCTAAGCCCCGATGCGTCGGGGCTTAGTGACTTTAAGAGCTTGTTTAATAATAAATGTTGCCGGCAGGGTTGCATATCTTGAGGAGCAGGGCTAAAAGCTCCCAAGATATGTAAAGCAAAGGTAATTTTAAATTAATCAAATCTATTGCGTAAAGATCTTAAAAGAAATGAAAAGATGTAAGTATTATAAAAAGAATAGCAGCCTACGGCCGGTCGCCGGCATGCCAATAACATTTATTTTTAAACAAGCTCTAAATCAAACACTTTTCTGCTTTTCGCGTTATAACAACAAAAAATGATTTCAACTATGACTCGTAAAGACGACATCAACCAATACATCGCTCAAGCCATTAAAGAAAACTGGGAGAGCCTCGCGCTGACTGATTTTGACGGTTCTTCATTCCAGTATCGCGATGTTGCGCGAAAAATCGCAAAACTCCATATCCTGTTTGATCACACAGTCATTAAATCCGGTGATAAAATCGCGCTTTGCGGTCGCAACAGCGCCCAATGGGCGATTGCTTTTCTCGCCGTTGTGACTTATGGTGCCGTTGCCGTTCCCATCCTTCATGATTTCAAGGCCGACAATATCCATCATCTTGTAAATCACAGCGAGTCTAAGTTACTCTTTGTTGATGCGGCGATCTGGGAGAATCTTGATCCCGACAACATGACTTTACTCGAAGGCGCATTACTAATCAACGATTATTCAATTCTGTTGAGCCGAAGCAAGCGACTCGACACATCACGCCACAATCTGAACCGTCTGTTCGGCGAGAAATATCCCGAACGCTTCACGGCTGATAATGTCGAATACTTCTCCCCTGCGCCCGACAGGCTTGCTCTGATAAATTACACTTCTGGTTCTACCGGTCTCTCAAAGGGCGTGATGTTGTCTTACGGCAATCTCTGGTCTAACGTGCAGTTCTGCATCGACGGCCTCGACTTTCTTATGCCGGACGACGGTCTTGTATGCATGCTTCCGCTTGCTCACATGTTCGGACTGATGGTCGAACTGTTGCACCCTTTTGTAAAAGGTTGCCACGTGTCTTTCCTCACACGCACGCCATCGCCGAGAGTCATCATGGAAGCTTTTGCCCGTGTAAAGCCAAAACTCATAGTCACGGTGCCGCTTATTATCGAGAAAATCATTCGCACACGCGTATTCCCTATGCTCGACAAACCTTTGATGAAACTTCTTCTCAATGTTCCGGTAATCGACGACAAACTTTTTGCTCGGATTAAAAATAAGCTCACCGAGGTATTCGGCGGAAACCTCAGGCAGATCATCATTGGTGGTGCAGGCCTCAACAATGATGTCGAGAAATTTCTTCGCCGCATCCATTTCCCCTACACTGTCGGTTATGGCATGACCGAATGCGGACCTCTCGTAGCTTACGCGCCATGGGACATTCAGCGCCAAAGTTCTTGTGGCAGGATAGTCGACCGTATGGAAATGAAAATTGCATCCGACGATCCCGCCAACAAGCCGGGCGTACTGTGGGTCAAAGGCGACAACGTCATGCAGGGTTACTACAAAAATCCCGAAGCCACGGCAGCGGTTTTCGACGACGGATGGATGAACACCGGCGACATATGCACAGTCGATCCCGACGGCTTCCTATATATCCGCGGCCGTGATAAAAACATGATTCTCGGCCCCTCAGGTCAGAACATATATCCCGAAGAAATCGAGATGCAGCTCAACGCAATGCCCTATGTCGGCGAATCTCTTATCGTCGAGCGCAACGGTAGACTTGTCGCTCTCATATACCCCGACATCGAAAACGCAAAGCGCCAGCAGATGAGCGACTCCGAGCTTGCCGACATAATGCGCCAGAATATTGCGGCCCTTAACTCTGCACTCCCGGCATTCAGTCAGATAGCAGACCATAAGATCATGAGTGAGGAATTCGAAAAAACGCCCAAGCGTTCAATCAAAAGATATTTATACCAACATTAACGGCCTTAGAGCCGATCATTTATCACGTTACAATGGATTTTAACTTTCTGATCTCCCGTCTCAAGTCAAAAATTCTTGATGGCGGAGACATTGACGATAACGAAGCCTATGCTCTGGCTGAAACTCTGCCCGAGTCGGCCGACGCTTTGCGCGAGGCCGCGGCTGAAATCACAGCATGCCTCTGTAGTCGTACATTCGACTCTTGTTCAATTGTCAACGCACGTTCGGGACTTTGCAGCGAAAATTGTAAATGGTGCGCTCAGTCAAAACATCATTCGACAGCCTGTGAGACATACGACCTCATCGATCACGACGAATGCCTCGCTGCCGCACGCGACAACCGTTCCAAAGGCGTCCGCCGCTTTTCGCTCGTCGCCAGCGGACGCGCCGTCAAAGGCAATGCGCTTAAAAGTATGTGTGCTCTCCTTCGCGAAGCTAAAGAAACAACCGGCATCAGCACATGCGCCTCACTCGGACTTCTCGACCGCGACGATCTTCAGTTGCTTTGGGATGCAGGTGTGCGGCGATATCACTGTAATCTTGAGACTGCGCCCTCTCATTTCGTGAAACTTTGCACCACTCACACAATCGACAACAAAATAAAAACTATCCGCGCGGCTAAGGAAATAGGTTTCGAAGTTTGCTCCGGTGGCATTATCGGCATGGGTGAGACCCGGCGACAGCGTGTTGAGTTTGCGTTAAAGCTCCGCGAAGTCGAGCCTCATTCAATTCCCATCAACATTCTGTCACCGATACCCGGAACTCCGCTCGAACATCAGGAAGCCATCAGCGATGACGACATACTCGACACTGTCGCTCTGTTCCGCTTCATCCATCCTCGCACTCAGCTACGTTTTGCCGGCGGCCGCAAGCGCCTGTCTCGCGACTTACAGCTCAAAGCGATGAAAATCGGCATTAACGGCGGCATTGTAGGAGATTTATTAACAACATTAGGCTCTACTGTCGCCGATGACAAAAGACTCATCGACGAAGCCGGATATACATTTTAGACATGCCCCAACTGACCAATGCTCTGCGGAAACTCGTGCGCTCTTTAGGCGACGCAAAAGCTCGGCGCGAACATCGCCTTTTCGTTGTCGAAGGATCAAAATGCGTCTGCGACATTGCCTCGCATTTCACGTGTCGATACCTTTTTGCCCGCTCTTCATGGATCGAAGATAATCCCGCCGTCATTAATCTCTTAGGCGATGCCGAAATATTTCACGCTACATCCGCTGACCTCGAACGCATGACTCAGCTTTCAACTGCCCCGCAGGTCATAGCGGTCTGTCAGATACCCGACGAAGCAGATATGTCCGGCTTGTCGCATCTCCGTGATCAGCTCGTTGTGGCTCTCGACCGCATTCAGGATCCCGGCAATCTCGGCACTATAATCCGTCTCTGCGACTGGATGGGAGTCACCGCCATTCTCGCCTCTCGCGACACTGCCGATGTCTGGTCGCCTAAGGTCGTTCAGTCGACTATGGGAGCTGTTGCGAGAGTCAGCGTTATCTACTGCGACGATCTGCCGGCCGTTCTACGCGACTGGGGTGCACCGGTCTATGGCACGTTCCTTTCAGCTCCGAACATTTATACTGCCGAGCTCGGAGCCTCGGGCGTCGTTGTGTTCGGCAATGAAGGTCAGGGCATATCGTCAGACGTTGCGGCGTGCGTTACCGACCGCCTCTTCATTCCCTCTTTTCCCCCCGATCGGCCGACATCTGAGTCTCTCAACGTTGCGACAGCGGCAGCGATAACACTCTCTCAGTTCCGCTGTCGTCAGCTCCGATCACGAAACTAAGAGCTTATTATGGCAAAAAAACAGATAAAATCTATGTGGTTTTGCTCCGAATGCGGAGCCGAGTCCGCAAAATGGGAAGGTCGATGCCCCTCATGCGGCCAATGGAACACTATGGTCGAAGAGAAAGTGGCAGTCGGCCCGTCACGTTCGCCGTCGCCGGTTGCTTCGGCACGTCGCGACAAAGCTCAGGCCGTCAACGACATTCAGCCGCTCGACCAACAGCGAGTCATCATGCCGTCGGCCGAGCTCAACCGTGTTCTCGGAGGCGGTCTTGTGGCCGGATCTCTTGTCCTTCTCGGAGGTGAGCCGGGCATTGGAAAATCTACCCTCGTTCTCCAGAACCTTCTTTCTATCAAGTCTAAGACTATCCTTTACGTCTCCGGCGAGGAAAGCGCAACCCAGCTTAAGCTTCGCGCCGACCGCATCGGACGCGGCAGCGACAACTGTTTCATCGTCTGTGAGACTTCTCTCGAAAATATATTCGCTCATATCGAGGAACTCAACCCCGGTATTCTCGTCGTTGACTCCATTCAGACCATTGCTTCCGACGCTCTCGAGTCAGCCGCCGGCAGCGTCAGCCAGGTCCGCGAATGCGCGGCCCGACTTCTCGCCTACGCAAAATCGTCGGGTGTGCCCGTACTGCTGATCGGACATATTACTAAAGACGGCTCACTTGCCGGTCCGAAAGTGCTCGAACACATCGTCGACGCCGTTCTTCAGTTCGAGGGCGACAGGCAATATATGTACCGCATTCTGCGTGCCATCAAAAACCGCTTTGGCAGCACATCCGAACTCGGCATCTACGAAATGGGGCGCCGCGGTCTGCGCGAAGTGACCAATCCTTCCGAGATGCTTATGTCCCACAGCGACGAGGATCTGTCAGGTGTGTCGGTCGGAGTGTCTGTCGAAGGCAACCGCCCTTTCCTCATCGAAATACAGGCTCTTGTCAGCACAGCCGCCTACGGCACACCGCAGCGCTCCGTGACCGGCTTCGACAGCAGGCGCCTAAATATGCTGCTTGCTGTCCTCGAAAAACGTGTCGGTTTCAAACTCGCTCAGAAAGACGTGTTCCTCAACATTGCCGGAGGTCTCAAAGTCAACGATCCCGCTCTCGACCTTGCCGTGATCTGCGCCATTCTTTCAAGCAATGTCGACATGGCTGTCGGACGCCGATTCTGCATGGCCGGCGAAGTCGGACTTACAGGCGAGATTCGCCCTGTCACCCATATCAGCCGACGCATTTCCGAGGCGGCAAAACTCGGCATGACCGACATTATCATCCCCAAAGGAAATCTTAAGGGAGAGGAGAACCCGCCCGAATCCATCACAATACACGAAGTGGCTAAAGTCGAAGAAGCCTTCCGCACCCTATTTGCGTGACGTGAATGCTATCCCGGCCGCTACCGTGGCGGCAAGCGCCCACGGATAATAGAGATACGGCCACGGATCGCCGGGCGACATTTCTGCAAGCCCGGCGGCGAGAAGCGCCTGCGCGCCGTATGGCAGCAGACACTGAGTGATGCACGAACATGTATCAAGCAGACTCGCAGTCCGCGCGCCGCTGACACCATACTTATCTGCTATTTTCTTGGCCAGAGATCCGACCGTCAGGATCGCGACCGTATTGTTTGCCGTACACACATTGACTGCCGACACCAGAGCGGCTATCGACACTTTTGCGCCGCGCGCTCCGTGAATCCGCCCAGTAAGCTGTTGCAGCAGAAAATCTATGCCTCCCGTCGACTTTATGATGCCGAGCATTCCGGCCGCGAGAAGCGTCACTATAATAAGTTCGCCCATCGAGTCAATCCCCTCGCCCATATATCCGGCCAGATCAAGCAGCTGATATCCTTCCGCGAGACAGGCGATAAGCAGAGCCGATACGATTCCCAGCACGAGCACTATCAGTACATTCAGTCCGGCAATAGCCGTAACTATGACAAGCAGATAAGGCACAAGAAGGAGTGCGCTTGAAGTTTCGCCGGATCCGCTGCTCACAGTTTCGGCCGCCGCGCCCCCGGCGCCCGTCAGGCCAAGCAGCGCATAGACCGCAAGCGCGACCACGGCCGCCGGCAGTGCGACACGCAGATTCGCCTTGAATTTGACATTCATTGCCACATCCTGAGTCCGCGTCGCCGCCACTGTCGTATCCGAGATAAACGACAGATTGTCACCGAAAAACGCGCCGCCGAGAACCGCTGCGACAAACATTGCTCCGTTGCCGCCTCCGGTGTTAGCAAGATCGACGGCCAGCGGAGTCAGAGCGACCACAGTGCCGACCGACGTTCCGATCGAAAGTGATATCAGACATGCCGCCAGAAAAATTCCCGGCAGTAAAAGCTGGTGAGGCAGATAGTTGAGCACTACATTAACCGTCGCGTCAACAGCGCCGATCTCTTTGGCCAGCGTTGCAAAGGCGCCGGCAAGGATAAATATCCATATCATATATATAATACCCGGATTTCCGGCCGACTTCGACATCGTTTCGATTCTCGCGCTCAGCGGCTTGCCGCTGTCTGTCACTATCGCCCATAACGAAGCCGCGACGAAAGCCACTGATATAGGCATAGCGTAAAAGTCGCCCGAACATAACGACACCACAAGATACAGCACCAGAAACACCGCTATCGGCGACAGTGCCCGCAATCCGTTTCTTACGCTGATATGGCGCAAACTGTTTATTGATTTATTGTTATCCGGAATATTCATATTTTACCATGCAAAATTAAACATTTTTTCCGATTAAACGCTCAACATTCACCGTCTTCAATTCGTTTAGCCATCGAAGCACCGGTGATTGATGCGGTGCTCCCGACCTCTTCAAGATGGTTGAATGTTATATAATTCTGCAAGATTGCTCCGCCCCTGCGCGGAGCAATTTTGATTCCTTGCGCGGCTTACTCGTCTGAAAAGCCGAGCAACATTTCGTAGAGCTTCAGTATTCGCTTCCCGTAGTGGGAATTCTGGGCCCAGCGCCCCGCGAGATCATGCCACGTCGTCGCCGATCCGCGTCTGACCGCGCCGAACCGCGGATCCACAAGCGACTCCCCTTCCGGCAGATCAATATGACCTTTCTTACAATCGACCGCATAGGCATAGAGATGCTGCAGGTGCGCCCTGACGCCGTCTCCGACCGACGGAAAACTGGCTCCGCGGCGGCCTAACTTCACGACTCCCAGCCCGCAGTAATTATGATCGTCGGCCGTCATCGCCGTGCCACCGTTGAACCTGAACCACCCCGTCTCGACAATCGCCTGACAGAATGCCACATCGCCGCGCACACCATATATGCGCCCGATCTCGACATAAGCCTCGGCTATCGAGTGGTCGAAATCCGGATTATGGCGTCTCACGAAAGCCGTCATCATCTCAGCGCTGACCCTCATCTCGCCGCATATCGAAAGACCGTCCGACACATCATCAAAATCCATCCCGCAGATAGCCTCCTCGATAGCATCATCAAGAAGATCAGCCTGTCCGCAGACATCCGCCGTGCCACAAAACAGAACGGCACAGACCGCCACCAACCTTATATATCGTCCTAAAAAACACATAACACCCTGCAAAGATAATCCATTTTTCCCTCACAACCCACCCCCACCCTCCAAAAAAGCAAATCCCCGTCCCCCAAACTCCACCTCGCCCAACCTGTCCGACCCTGTCCGAAAAGTCCGACTCGTCCGAAAAGTCCGACCCGTCCGACCCGTCCGACCCGTCCGACCCTCTCCGACTCGTCCCCCGGGAAAAAGCCCCCGCGAGATTATTGCCCCAAAATTTCACCAATCCCGAATATTTTCACTAACTTTGCATCGCAGACCCAAATCTGCAACTACATAATTTTGAAAGCGTTTACTCGGCGCTCGTTCTTGGCTTGTTGAAACTTCGCAAACTTCAGTCTTCGTCAGGAATGCGGCAGACGGTAGATGCCTTGTTGGATATGTATATCCGCCCGAGCACGGTGGCGTCCCCACTGTTGCCAAGCTTATATTCATATTCCGCGTGAGGCTTCTGCTCTTTTGCCCGTTCTACGAAGATGGGCAATGCGAAGGCCTCAACAAGCAGAGCGGACAAAAAGTACAGATTCTCACGCTTTTTTGCATATAGTAACCCCCATGAATTCGGAGAATCTATAGTGGATCGAATTGTATCCTTATGTATGTAAAGACCTTTTATCTAAGAGCGAAGACCTGCCTGACCCTGCTGCTCGTCGCGTTGTGTTCGTTGCCATCGTTCGCCGATGTCACCCTCGACCAGCTCGAATTTACATTAAACAATGATGGAACCGGCTACACCGTCCGCAAAAAAGAAGGAGCCACCCTCGAAGGCGCCCTCACAATCCCCGAAATCTACAACGGCCTCCCCATCACAGAAATCGGCATTAGCGCATTTTACGGCTGTAAAAAGATTACTGAAATCGTCATCCCGAATTCTGTCACTTCAATCGGAAACAGCGCATTCGATAGTTGTAGTTCCCTATCTAAAATTAACATTCCGAACTCTGTAACTTCTATAGGTGATTGGGCATTTGGCGTTTGTACTTCCCTCTCTGAAATAAACATTCCCAATTCTGTCACAACAATCGGAAGCTACGCATTCAGAAGTTGCAGTTCCCTATCTAAAATCAATATTCCCAATTCTGTAACCTATATTGGGGAAGAAGCATTTGCATATAGTGGTCTCAGAAGCCTGATTATTCCACCGTCTGTCATCAAGATAGGAAATTATGTAGCAGGAAATTACGGCAACGTCAAGATTGCTTATCCCGAAGGTCTAAATTACGAAGTGGGAGATAACTGGATTAAGCCTATCCAATATCCTCGCAATGCAATTATTGAGAATGGTGTTATCTATGACGCAGACAAGACAAAACTTTATTTCGCTGATGCACTATACCAAGGTGATTATATAATTCCGAGTACAGTTACAGAAATAGGCGACTATGCCTTAGCAAATTGTAATTTCGCTGAAATGCTAATTCCACCATCCGTTTTAACAGCCGGAGACAATTCATTCTTTACGACATTCATTAAGAAAACCGCATTCCCGGAAAAGTTTGCCAAAATATTGGATAACGCCGCCGATCCGGCTCGCATCAGTATCCCCTATCCTGATGATTGCATCGAGTCCGGCGGCATGATTTATTCTCCCGATAAATCTGTTCTCTATTTTGCCCCCTCTGCTTTGACCGGTGAATACACAGTGCCGACCGAACTGAAAGAGATAGGAAATTATGCGTTTGCCTATTGCGATTCTATTTCGAGCATTAAGGCGCTCCCGACCGTTCCGCCAACGCTTGGCAGCGATAATTTTACCAATCTTTTTGATAAAATCCCTCTCGAAGTCTCTACTGCATCTCGCGGCTCCTATGCTAACGCCGAAGGCTGGGGAAAATTCATTAACATTGAAAACCGTATCGTCGAGGATGGCGACAGCATCGAAGTCATCAACGAAAAAGCCGGCGATCTAATAAAAGGCATCGATCGCTCGAAACTCGATAAATATGTAAGCCTCAAGATCTCGGGACCGATCAACAGCGCCGACCTCATCATGATCAACCGTATGCCGAATCTTTTGTCTATCGACATGAGCGACGCCACCGTCGAGGCATCCGATCGATATTATTATCAGCTAGACGGTGTCAATTATTACACTGCCGATGACCGTCTCGGCAGCTATTGGTTCAACGCTATCGCTCCTGTCGAAGTCCGGCTCCCGTCTGTCTCGGCTCTTGACCAAAACGCTCTCCGCAACAACGCCATCGAATCGCTTACCATACCCGGCACGGTGCAGTCTATTGCATCCTCAGCTCTGGCAGGAAACCGCCTGAAAACAGTAATTCTCGAAGCCGGCGAAGGTGCCATATCATGCAGTTCAGATAATTATCTGCTCAATCAGCCTATCGACAGCGTTGTCTACAACCGCCCCGTCAGCTCGGCGATATTCTCAGGTTGCAAATCGCTCCGGCACCTGACAATCGGCGAAAGCATCACCGAAATAGGCCCAAGCGCGTTCAGCGGTTGTATCGGCCTGACTGATATCACAATCCCGGCATCAGTTTCATTCATCGGCTCACAGGCTTTCCAGTCATGCTCCCGCATCAAGAACCTCTCTTTACCCGAATCCCTTGTGACTATCGGCTCTCAGGCTTTCCAAAACTGTTCGTCTCTTGAAAAGCTCGTTCTGCCCGAATCCGTGACCTCGATCGGAGCCGGAGCCTTCCGCAGCTGCACAAGCCTCGACTCTTTGATTATCCCCGAATCAATCACTACCGTCAGTGATGAGACTTTCGCCGCTTGCACGGGTTTGAGATCTGTTGTAATTCCCAACTCTGTCAATTCGATAATGAGCAACGCATTCAACGGTTGCTCGTCTCTGACCGAAATCGAGTTCCCTTCTTCTCTCAACACTATTGCCAGCTATGCTTTTGCTTGGTGCACGGGGCTAAAAAGCGTCATAATTCCTAATTCGGTCAATTCGCTCTACGGCAATCCTTTCACCGCTTGTTCGGGTCTTATCAAAAGCGCCTACCCCGACAACTTGGCCAATCCGTTCAGCGACGGCATTTCGGTTGCTTATCCTAAAACCGGTTCTGTTATCGAAAACGGCTGGATATTCAGCGCAGATTCGACTGCCTTATATTTTGCGCCTGTCGATCTCGCTGGTGAGTATTCTATTCCTGAAAAAGTTTCGGCTGTGAACCGCTCCGCGTTCAGCGGTTGCTCTGAATTAGAGTCCGTCATCATTCCGCCGTCCGTCACGCAGATAAGGGACAATGCATTCAGCCGGTGCGACAAGCTTTCGTCTGTCAATATATCTGATATGGCCGCATGGTGCAACATCACTTTCAGTAATGCCGAGGCCAACCCTCTCCTGACCGCCCATAGTCTCGTACTCGACAGCGTAGAAGTAATCAATCTTGTTATACCGGCAGGCATACAACGTATCAACGACTACTCGTTTGCCGGGGGCAGCAACTTAAGAAGTGTATCTATCAGCGAGGAAATTGAATCTATCGGCATTGGCGCATTCAGCGGCTGCACTTCGATCGACTCCATCAGTTGCTTCCCCGCCACGCCGCCGGCCCTCGTCAACGAATCGTTCGACGCTTCGCTCTACGACACAGCCCAATTAGTCGTTCCCGAAGACAGCGAACTCGACTATTATCTCCATGCAATCTGGGGCAAATTCATAAAGATCAAAGGCACTGACCTCTCCGGCATCGAAGAGATAATCTGCGATAACGACGACACTCCTTATGAACTCTATAATCTTCAGGGTGTGAGAGTAGATCGCGACAACGTAACACCCGGCATCTATATAAGACGCCAAGGCAATAAATCAACAAAGATATACATGAGATAACGGCACTGGCAAACACACAAATACCCCCCAAGCGCATTTCGGCACATCCCCCGGAATGCGCTTTTTTATCACCACCATCCCCAATGTCCGCCCGAAAAGTCCGACCTGTCCGACCCCGTCCGAAAAGTCCGCCCCGTCTTTGACAATAAAAAAACCGTGAGCCGGGCAATAAACCCGACTCACGGTCACGTTTCAACTATTTATTTATGAGAGCCTCCGATCCCAGTTTCACAACCCGGAGGGGAGGACGAGGGATGCTGAATATTAGAGCGCGTCTCTATAAAAGTCTTTACGCTTTGTTTATATAACGTTTCACGCTCTCTAACAGCCCTCGCCAACCCGCTAAAAGAGATTAATTTATGCAAAGATTAGCCACTGACGGCCTATGTTTCAGCAATTATAGCCTATCCGGTTGCCGTCAAGACTGATTATGCCATCTTCGGCAAGCTTACGCAGCGCTTCTGCAACGATCTTGCGAGCTGTGGGGAACAATACCATCAGTTCCTCAACTGTCATATTGTGTCTCGCTGACAGATATGTCTCTATAGTCTTGGCAAAGCGGTCGATTTCCGTGTCGCTGTATTCGTTACGGACTACGCGGCTGCGGCAGATGTCGCAGTGGCCGCAGTCGCGGATGTCGTCTTTCTGGCCGAAATATTCCAGAAGGATGCGCGAGCGGCAGCAGTCGTCGGAAAAAGCGAAACGCTTTATCGCGTCGAGCCGGGCGGCAAAACGCTGTCGCTGATCCTCGTAAACCGCCTTTGGTATTACAAGATATCTCGGCAGCTCGCGCGACGTCGGATAATAGACATAAGGCGTCATTCGGCGCGGTATATAATGGATGACGTGCATACGCGACAGTGTGACAAGCGCCGTAGTCACCGCCAGTTCGCTGACGCCCATAGTCGATGCTATGCGCGATTCGCTGATCGTGACATAGTCCGAAAATAAGCCGGGATATATGCGGAGTATTCCCTGGAATATCGCCTCGGTCGTCGCGTCAAGTTCAAGTCCATAGAAATCCGACTTGTCGACGAGTATCATTATGCGTGACATTGTCAGCGACTCGTCGGAATACTCTATATAACCTGCCCGGCTCAGTATCGACAGAGCGCTGCGCGTCACCGCCGGCTGGAGTTTGAAAAGCAGACAGAAACGGTTGAAGTCACATTCGTAGACATGATTGTAGCCTCCTCCGACCACAACGTCGAGAAAATTGCCAAGCAGTTCATAGACACGCAGAATGTATTCCTTTGGCGGATAAGCCTCGCCGAGTCGCCGGGTCAGCAATGCCTTGTCCGATTTGGCGACGAGGAGCACGGCAAACGACGGGTGTCCGTCGCGCCCCGCACGTCCGGCCTCCTGATAATACTCTTCAAGCGATGACGGCAGATCATAATGGATCACGACTCTCACATCATGCTTGTCAATACCCATGCCGAAAGCGTTGGTAGCCACAATCACCCTTATCTCTCCCCTCTTCCAACGGTCCTGACGGTCGGCTTTCTCTTCGGGCGACAGACCGGCATGATAGAAGTCAGAAGTGATACCGGCAGCGCGGATGGTGTCAGACAGTTCGCGGCAGCGGCGGCGCGAGCGCACATAGACAATCGACGACCCCGACGTGTTGGCGAGCACCTTGAGCATACGTCCTTCCTTGTGCTCGTCGCGGCGCACGATATAACTGATGTTGTCGCGGGCAAAGCTTTTAGAGAAAATCTGAGGCGATCTGAGAGCGAGTTTGTCGGCGATGTCGGCCACGACGTCGGGAGTGGCCGACGCTGTGAGTGCAAGCACCGGCACATCGGGAAACATTTCGCGAAGATCCTTTATTGCAAGATACGACGGCCTGAAATCATAACCCCACTGCGATATACAGTGTGCTTCGTCGACGACTATCGCCGACACGCGCCACTGACGCAGTTCGTCAGTGAAATTTTTCTGTTTCAGCCGCTCGGGCGACAGATAGGCGAGTTTTACTTTCTCGAGACGACAGCGGTCGAGCGCCAGACGGCTCTCGCGGCGTGTCAGCCCGGAGTGAAAATAGACCGCCCTGATGCCGCGCTGATAGAGATTGTCGACCTGATCTTTCATCAGAGAGATCAGTGGCGACACGACTATTGTAAGCCCGTCGAACATCATCGCCGGCACCTGAAACGTCAGCGACTTTCCGCCGCCGGTCGGCAGAAGACCGATCGTGTCGCGGCCGGAGAGCAGCGAGTCTATGATCTCGGCCTGCAGGGGCCTGAAAGAATCATATCCCCAGTATCGCCGCAGTATCTCAACGGGTGTCATTGCCTTGACGCAAATGCCGGACGACCTCGGTCAGTCGTCGCAGATATGGATCTGTTTGACGAGCAGCTGCAGGGTCGAAGCCGCGTTGCGGTGCTTGTTCTCCTCGATGGTAAAGCAGATATCGAAATGGCGTCCGGCGTGTATGGCCTCGAAATATTGCGCGGCATTGAACGCTATGGCGTTGAACACTTTGCCCGACGTATCGTCGACAAGCTCGAGCTTTATGTGTTCGAGTTGTTTGCCGACAAGCTTGCTTGTGCCGAAATCCTTCACACGATGGGCGCAGAAAGTCGGTTTCTGATTGCCGGGGCCGAACGGATTGAAGAGTCTGAGCGTCGACACAAACTCGGGCGTGATCTGACCGAATGTGATCACGGCGTCGATATCGATCTGAGGCGTGAGCTGCTCTTCGAGTATGTTGGTCGCCACGTATTCTTCAAACCGGCGCGTGAACTCCGCGATATTCTCTTCTTTCATCGAAAGTCCGACAGCGTATGTGTGTCCGCCGAAGTTCTCAAGCAGATCGCGCGTCGACTCGACAGCCTTGTAGACGTCGAAACCCTGGACAGAGCGCGACGAACCTGTAGCCAGTCCGTTGGCAAAGGTCAGCACTACCGCGGGCTTATAATAAAGCTCGGTCAGACGCGAGGCGACAATACCGATGATGCCTTTGTGCCAGTCCTTGTTATATATCACGATCGACCGCTTGTCGGAGTCCATCTCTCCACGTGAAGTGAGGATAGCGTTAGCCTCCTCGGTGATGCGCTTGTCGAGTTCCTTGCGGTCTTTGTTATACTGATCGATGGCCAGACTGCGACGGGTCGCGTCCTTCATGTCGCGGCTGACAAGGAGCTCGACAGCCTCACGACCGCTCTGCATGCGACCCGATGCATTGATGCGCGGCCCTATCTTGAAGATAACGTCGCTGATTGTTATTTCCTTGCCGCCAAGTCCGCAGGTGCGGATAATGGCTCGGAGTCCCATATTCGGATTCGAGTTGAGGCGTTTGAGCCCGACATATGCCATCACTCGGTTTTCGTCGACCATAGGCACGATGTCGGCCGCGATGCTGACAGCCACAAGATCGAGCATACCGTCGAGCTCGGCGGTGCCGATGCCGTTGCTGATCGAGAATGCCTGCATGAACTTGTAGCCTACGCCGCAGCCCGAAAGATGCTGGCAGGGATAAGTCGAGCCTTCAAGTTTCGGATTAAGGATCGCTACAGCCGGAGGCAGCTCGTCGTCGGGCACATGATGGTCACAGATGATGAAGTCGATACCCTGCTCTTTGGCATAGGCGATCTCGTCGATAGCCTTTATGCCGCAGTCAAGAATGATGATGAGCTTCACGCCCTGCTCGACAGCCATGTCGACCGTGCGGCGCGAAATGCCGTATCCCTCGTCATAACGGGTCGGGATATAATAATCGATCTCAGAATAAAAATTCTGCAGGTAACGGTAAACGAGTGCGACAGCGGTAGTGCCGTCGACATCATAGTCACCGTAGACCATGATTTTTTCTTTAGATCCCATAGCACGATTAAGACGGTCAACCGCCTTATCCATGTCAGGCATCAGAAACGGATCGTGAAGGTCACGCAAAGACGGATGGAAAAACTTCTCGGCCTCGCCGAGAGTCGTAATTCCTCTCTGCAGCAACAATTCACTCACCGGAGCGCAATTCGCAAAGCGCCTCGTAAGTTCGTCATGCCTCTGTTCGTCGGTGTAATGGGATAAATAATTCCATTTACTTGTCATTTATGTTGTTCTTTTTTATATATCGAAGCAAAGAGCGGCACATCAGCCGCTTGTACAGAGAGGGAACAGAGGAGACCGGCCACCGTGAGAGAGAGACGGACAATTCTGTCCGACGGTTATGCAAAAATAGCCAAAATTATCGGATAATTTTGGCTATTTAAGGTTATTTAATAGTAGTCGTATATAATCCTTATTGCTGCTCCGGCCGGACGACCCGTGAATCCAGACGACCGTCGAGATGCACATCCATCTGCGGGAACGGGAAGTTTACGCCTGACTGCGGCAACTCGTTATAGATTCGCTCGTTGATTTCAAAAAACACATCCCAATAGTCAGAATTACGGGTCCAGGCTCTTACTTTAAGCTGCACGGCGCTGTCAGCGAGATTCTCGACATAGACTTTCGGCGACCCGTCGGTTTTGGGAAGCATCTTGCGCACCTTTTCTGCCTGCGCCTCCTGCCATGTCTGTATCTTTGCCTTTACCGGCGACTTGTGGAATAATTTCTGAAGCCAGGTCCGTTTGGGTTCGGGAAGAGCATCGGGAATACCGTCACCGTCGAGATCGGCTATGGCTTCAAGCTGCTCCTGCTGACGCTTGTCACGGTCATCCTCGATAAAGCCTTTCACTATGCGTTCGTCAGAGTCGAGTATAGCCAGAATAGCCTTGCGCGCGGTCTCGACGCTGTCTCCGTAGGAAATACCGACAGCCCAGTCTACACGTCTGTAATCGGCCCTGGAATAATTATTGACCGATCCGGTCGACAGACCGCCGTTGGGTATTATGATCTGTTTGTTGTCGGGAGTCGATATTACGGTATGAAAAATTTGTATTTCACGGACTGTGCCGGCATAGCCTGCGGCTTCTATATAATCGCCTATTTTATAAGGTTTGAGTAAAAGTATCAGCACACCGCCGGCAAAATTCTGGAGCGTTCCGCTCAGAGCCATACCGATAGCGACGCCGGCCGAAGCAAAGATCGCGATAAACGATGATGTCTCGATGCCGAGGATACCGATTACGGTTACGATCAGAATGAAATAAAGCAGCATTCTGACAAGACTAAGCACAAATGTGCTCAGCGACGCATCGACCTTGCGGCGCAGAAGGATGCCCGATATCACCCGATAGATCTTGTTGATGATATAACGGCCAACGTAGAACACTACTACCGCGATAGCCACATTGATAGCAAGCGACACGAGACCGTTGACCATTTTGTCGAGCAATTCGTCGAGAGGCAGCGATTTCAGCATCTGAAGTTCTTCCTTGGGATCGGGAATAGAGTCCGGAACGACCGGGACTTTAAGAGGATCTTGAGCAAATAACATAGTTGAACGTCGTAATATTAATCAAGCAATGCGGAGGCGACATCCCTGAACCAGTCGAGACGGCTGTAGTTCATCCGCGCCGCATCATTGTCACTACTCATTATAAACGTTGAGAGGCCGGAATGTTCATTGATCGGGAGTTGATTCCAGATGCGGTCGGTAGCCAGTTCAAGTTCAACGACATCATCCAATGCCGCTTTGTATGCAGCCGCCTGCTGACTGTCAGCCGTAAGAGCACCGACATAGCCGCCGAAATCGCAGTAATAGTAACCTCGCGAAGTTGTATATGACTGAGGGGAATAACCGGCCGGCACACCTGTCGGATTATTAATGTAGATTGCACGCGTCGCAGCCGCGAGATCTTCGAGAGCCGCAGTGTTGATCACCGAAACCGTACACATGCGATAACGCGGATTTGTCATCGACTGATAGAAGTCGAATGTGTTCTGCGCGGCCTCGGTTAGTTCAGGCTCCGGAGCAAAGAAATGTTTGACATTGAGATCATATGGCATCCCCCACGCCAGAACCTCGGTCGGATATGCAACTATGCGTGGAGCGGCGTGACGCAGCTGATACATCACTTCGACCGACGCCATGTAGCAGCAATCGAAATAAATGAAACTGAAACCGCGTCCTTCGAGCACTGAGGCCATCGTGGTGATGTTCATCTTGTACTTGCCGTCGTTTTCGCTGCCATAGGAAAAAGTCTGGGCGTCGCCGGTCTCATCCTCGGCTAAGCCGTCCTCGATCCAGCCCGTGCCGTGGCCCCACAGTATCAGACCGTAGTCACGCGCCGGCGACAGTTCGTTCATGTCGTCGAGGACTTCAGTCATGCGGGCCGCAGACTGAGGCCTGATTTCGCTGTCATAAATCTTCAGAGTGTCGATCGTGCCCTCCGAATTAATTTCTTTGAGTATCTGACGGCCGTTCGACGACGAGTGAAAGACGATCAGCCGTCCGCCGGCGAGATCACCGGCCGCCGCGGCCTTGCGCATCTCGCGTATGTCCTGCATGTCATAGTCGTAAGGATCCGACGCCCCGAGGCCGTTGTTTGACGAGAGCATGTAGACAAGCACGGTGCGCGACACCTGTTCGGGTTTAGGTTTGACAGGATTGTCGGGTTCGTCATTTTTATCGCCGCATGATACTGCTGCCAGCGAGAAGAAGATCACCGCAGGCAGCAGAAAGGGAATTGAGTATAAACGTTGTAATATATTCATCAATCATATAGTTTTATTCTTTACAAAGTTACGAAAAAAGGCCGAGATATGAAAACATAGCCCGGCGCAAGCCGTTTTTTAATAGTGCATATCACCGTTATATGGCTTTTTTGAGTAATTTTGCCGCAAACAACCGGTTATAAATATGGATCCCCGTAATATCGACATAAAAGACTACAACTATCCTCTCCCTGACGAAAAGATTGCCAAACATCCGCTCGCACAGCGCGATGCGTGCCGCCTGCTCGTCAGATCGGCCGATGCCTCGGTCTCTGACCGGCGCTTCGACGAGCTGCCGGGACTGCTGCCTGACAACGCACTGCTGATCTACAACAACACCCGCGTGATCAACGCCCGTCTGCGCTTCCGCAAACCGACAGGCGGCATGATCGAGATATTCTGTCTCGAACCGGCGTCGCCGTCAGACTATGCCCTCAACTTCGCCTCGACATCGGGCTGCTCGTGGCACTGCCTCGTCGGAAATTCAAAACGTTGGAAAGACGGACCGCTCGATGGCGCCGTGACTCTCGCCGACGGACATACAATAAAACTCACAGCCGTCAGGACTGAGCGCACAGACGCCGAATCGATCGTCGCATTCGAATGGGACGATCCGGCCGTCACGTTCTCGGAAATAATTTCGGCGGCCGGCGAGATACCGATACCGCCCTACCTCAACCGCGAGACCGAGGAGAGCGACCGCGACGACTATCAGACCGTCTACAGCCGCGTCGAAGGTTCGGTCGCCGCCCCGACGGCCGGGCTGCATTTCACCGACAGTGTGCTCGAAGCCATCGACCGCCGCGGCATCGGACGCCGTGAAGTGACGCTCCACGTCGGAGCCGGCACATTCCGCCCCGTGAAATCGGAACTCATCGGCGACCACGACATGCACAGCGAGTTTATCGTCGTCAGCCTCGATCTCATCGACGAACTCGCCGCCATTGCCGGGAACTGTTCGAAAAAGATTATCGCCGTCGGCACCACCTCAGTGCGCACTCTCGAAAGCCTCTACCATATAGGCTGCATGATGTCAGCCGGCGACTGGGACGGCGAGCTGCCGCAATGGTATCCCTACTCCGAAAACCATCCCGGACTGACAACCGCCGGGGCGCTGAAAGCCCTCGCCGCATATCTGCGCAACCGCGGCCTGACTTCTCTTGTGGCATCGACACGCATAATCATCGCCCCCGGCTACGAATACCGCATTGTCGGCGGCATGGTGACCAATTTCCATCAGCCGCAGTCGACACTGCTGCTGCTCGTATCGGCCTTTATAGGGCCGCAGTGGCGCGAAATCTATGACCACGCGCTCGCGTCGGACTACCGCTTCCTCAGCTACGGCGACGCATGTCTCTTTCTCAAATAAATTATTTCCCGGATCCAACACTATGTCAGCCAATATACATTACTCCACAGCCGAACTTGAAAACGATCTGCGATATCTCAAGCTTCTCTCGCGCTCATTCCCCACAATCGCCGCGGCGAGTACGGAGATAATCAATCTCGAAGCCATACTCAACCTTCCAAAAGGCACCGAACACTTTCTCACCGACATCCACGGCGAATACGAGGCTTTCCAGCACGTGCTGAAAAACGCCTCGGGAACAGTCAAGCGCAAAGTTAACGAAATTTTCGGCAACAGCCTCCGCGAGTCGGAGAAAAAAGATCTGTGCACCCTGATCTACTATCCTCAGGAGAAACTCGAGCTCGTCAAGGCCGACGAAGCCGACATGAGCGAATGGTATGAGATCACCCTCAACCGTCTGGTCAAAGTCTGCCAGAGCGTATCGTCGAAATATACCCGTTCGAAAGTCAACAAGGCTCTGCCTAAAGACTTCAGCTACATCATCCAGGAGCTTCTCCACGAAACCGAAGCCGATCCCAACAAACACGCCTATTTCAATCAGATCATCTCGACGATCATCTCGACGCGGCGCGCAGACGCTTTCATCATCGCGATGTGCAATCTCATCCAGCGCCTCGCCATCGACAGTCTGCACATCGTAGGCGATATCTACGACCGCGGCCCAGGCGCTCACATCATAATGGACACCATCTGCGACTATCACAACTTTGACATCCAGTGGGGCAACCACGACATACTGTGGATGGGAGCCTTCGCCGGCAACGATGCCTGTATCGCCAATGTGCTGCGCATAGCACTGCGCTACGGCAACCTCGAGACTCTCGAAGAAGGTTACGGCATCAACCTGCTGCCGCTGGCGACTTTCGCAATGGAGGTTTACCCCGAACTCAACGGCGACATATTCACTCCACGCATCAACTACTCGCGCCGTGTCTACTCCGACACCGAGCTGAAGATCATTGCCAAGATGCACAAGGCGATCAGCATCATACAGTGGAAACTCGAAGGCCGCATGATAAAGGAGCATCCCGAATACGCCATGTCCGACCGTCTGCTGCTCGACAAGATCAACCGTGCCGACAGCACAGTCACTCTTGCCGACGGACGTGTCTACAAAATGCTCGACACCGATTTTCCGACCCTCGATCCGACCGATCCCTACGAGCTTACTCCGCAGGAAGCCGCTCTGCTCAAGACCATCCACCACTCGTTTGTCAACAGCGAGAAACTGCGCAAGCACGTCTACTGTCTGCTGCGTCACGGATCATTTTATCTCGCCCGCAACAATAATCTGATGTACCACGCGTCGATACCTCTCGAAGCCGACGGATCGTTCCGTCAGGTGACAGTTCTCGGCCGCCCGTACGCCGGCCGACGTCTGCTCGACCGCCTCGACGAACTCGTGCAGATAGCCTGCCGCATCAACTCCGACGATCCGGAACGCACTCAGGCCGTCGACTACATGTGGTATCTTTGGTGCGGCCCCGACTCTCCGCTTTTCGGCAAAGACCGCATGGCGACCTTCGAACGCTATTTCATAGCCGACAAAGCCACCCACGCCGAGGGTAAAGGCAACTATTACAATTTTATCGACGACCCGGCCATGTGCGACAAGATACTCGCCGAATTCGGACTCCCGGCCGAGAGCTCGCATATAATCAACGGCCATGTGCCGGTCAAGACCCTTAAAGGCGAAAATCCGGTCAAAGCCGACGGCAAACTGCTTGTCATCGACGGCGGATTTTCAAAAGCCTATCAGTCGACGACGGGCATCGCCGGTTATACGCTTGTCTACCACAGCCGCGGTTTCCAGCTTGTGCAGCACGAACCTTTCGAATCGCGCAAGAAGGCAATCGAAGAAGGCCAGGACATTATTTCCAATACAGTTCTGAGTGAGTTCAAGGCCCGGAGACTCTTAGTGAGAGACACCGACAAAGGCCATGAACTTGCCGCCCAGGTCTGCGAGCTAAACAAACTGCTCGCCGCCTACCGCCGCGGCCTCATCCGCGAACAGGTCTAAGATTAAGCGCGACGGGCGAGTTTGCGGGCGAGCTTTTCGGCTCTGCGCCGCTCGGCTCTCGACAGCCTCACGGGAGCGGCAGGTTCAGTGTGATCAGAAGCCTCTGAGATCTCTGAGTGCTCAGAGTCCTCAGAGTGCTCGGAGTTCTCTGAGATCTCTGAGGCCGCGAGAGTGATCAGCGCGTTATTGACGCTTTTGGTCGTGTCATCGGCCACGACGAGCACCGACAGCCGGCATTTCACCTGCAGGGCGACAAGGCGTTTCATGATATATGCGACCGAGGCATTGCGGCCGAACGACAGCGCCGCGATGCGGTTGACCGAATCGATCACAAACGTGCGGATCGAAGTTGTCCGTATCGCCTGTTCGATAGCCTCGAACACCAGATCGGCATAATCGGCCGTATCGTCGATCGACTCATATTCAGGAGTAAACACATAGAAATTGTCGCTGTAGACAGTCTTGCCTGCATATTGATCGATATGCTCCGCGGCATTGACATAGAGCACCTCGCGGCCCGACCGGGAAAGATCAGACGCGATAGCGAACGCTTTTGCTGTCTTGTCGATGTCGCGCGGACCGTGGATCAGCGCCGTCGTGCCTTCTTTCCATTTGTTTTCATAGAGAAAGACTGATTTTTTTACTTCCGAGAAAAAATTGTTTGCTTTAATAAATTTGTGTTCCATATTTTTTGTTATTTTGAATGATTAATTTGTTTACTGCAAAGTTATAGAGTAAAATCGCAGTATTTTTAGCAAAATCGGACGTTTGTCCGATTTAATCTTTATTAAGAATTTAATCTTAAGTCCTTCAGCAGATTGCTCAAAAAAAAATTTTAGCTGAACGTAATTTTTAACAATTAAGACGAAAATTAAGACGTCAGACCGCATCACCGACGTCGTTCATAGCAATATCGCGTTACGGCAAGGTGTCCGCGATTGTCCGACTGTCCGATTTAGGGCACAAATCTGTCCGAAAACGGACAATCGTCATTTTTGGTCATTACTGATTGACAGCGTATTAACCATATGGCACGGTTTTCGATACAATAATGTGCAAAAACAAACATATCTTACAATGGACCGACAAATCACCAAAGCCGAACGTCGCGCATCGCTCCGACGCACAATAATAAAATACGTTATCGTCGCTGTCGCGATAATCGCAGCCGCATGGGCCGTATTCGCATGGTCGCGGTCGTCAGTCAAGCTCTCGGAACTCAAGATCACCACCGTCACCCGGGGCGACATCGAGACGACAGTTACAGCTTCGGCCAAGATCACGCCTGCATTTGAGGAAATAATCGTTTCGCCGATCACATCGCGCATCGTCGAAGTCTACCACCGCCCCGGCGACGAGGTCGAAGCCGGCACACCGCTGCTGCTGCTTGACATCGAAAGCGCACGCACTGACTACGAAAAGCGTCTCGACGCCCTGTCGGCTTCGCGTCTGCAGCTCGAACAGCTCAGAGGCAACATCCGTACAAAGCTCAGCGACCTCAAGATGCGCATCAAAGTGACAGAAATGAAGGTCAAGCGCCTCGAAGCCGAACTCGCCGGCGAACGCTACCTCGACAGCATCGGCAGCGGAACAACCGACCGTGTCCGCGAAGCCGATTTCGCCCTCAGTTCAGAGCGTCTGTCGCTCGAGCAGCTGCGCCAGCAGTACAGCAACGAACAGATGGCGTGCGAGACCGACATCAAAATGAAACAGCTCGAAATCGAGATCAGCGAAAAAGAACTGACCATGCTGCGGCGCACTCTTGCCGACGCCGAGATCCGGGTGCCGCGCCGCGCCACTGTCACCGAGATCAGCGATCAGATAGGCTCACAGATCGGAGCAGGCTCACAGATCGCCCGCATCGCCGACCTCGACCACTATAAAATCTCGGCCGATGTACCCGACGGATACGCCAATCAGATATCATTGGGATGCCGCACTCACATGAAAATCAAGGGTAACGACATCGACGGAAAAGTCGTCAGCATATCGCCTACGTCGTCCAACGGCATGATATCATTTACCGTCGTGCCCGACTGCGACAGCGTGTCTGTGCTTCGGCCAGGCCTCAAAGCCGACCTCTATGTCAATTCGGGTCTTTGCTCCGATGTGCTCCGCATCGACAACGCTCCATTCTACACCCAGCCCGGAGTCTACAATCTCTATGTCAGAAACGGCGATGAGATCGAACTGCGCAGAGTGCAGCTCGGACTCGCCAGCTACGACTACGTCGAAGTGATCTCCGGACTCAGCGAAGGCGAGGAAGTGGTGACAAACGATCTGAGTCGCTTCAAAGGAGCCCCGGCGATAAAATTAAAGAAATAGCTTTTGATTAATAAATAAAACGACGAATGTGACATGAGCCGGCAGCCGGCCACCTATGGTTCATGAATCCGATTTTAGGTATTAAAGATATCACATACCGGCTCCGCCTCATGGATCATTCATCACCCGACAGACCATCAGATTAAAATTACATGATACTGACCCACTTCAAACAAGCCCTGCAGTCGATCAGACAAAACCGCCTGTTCTCGACGATCTATATCGCAGGTACGGCGCTGGCGATCGCTTCGACAACAGTGTTTGCCATCGTCTACTACATCAAATATGCACCCGTCTACCCCGAGTACAACCGTCAGCGCACCGCGACGCTCAACGCCGTTTATTACAATCCGGAACACACTGTCGGTTCAGGCATACCTTATGATCTGGCCACCGGCTGTCTGAGCAAGGTCGACAACGCCGATGCGGTCGCAATGTACTATGAGGCACGTGCCGTGCCGGGAAGAATAAACTACAACGACGGCAAATCAAATCTCGGCGTAAATGTAAAACCGGTAAACACTGCTTATTTCGAGGTGTTTCCCTTCGAGTTCATCTCTGGCAGAGCGTTCAGTCAGGCAGAATTTGACGGCGGAACAAGAGTTGCTGCCATCAGCGACAGGATCGCTGAAAAAGTTTTCGGAACAACTGAGGGTCTGACGGGAAAAAACATCTCGCTGAACTATACCGACTACACGATCACCGGAGTCTTCAGAGAAGGCACCCGGCTTTGTCGCAACTCATTCGCCGAGATATTCATACCTTACACGGTCATTCCTAATTACGAAAAAAAGACCGACATGAGCAAAATGCTTATAACAGGTGCATACACACTCATCTTCCTCACCGACGACCCCGATGCCCTCCAGTCGGAACTGAATGAAATAGCGCGGCGCCTCAACAGTCAGCCCGGAGATGAAGAGGGCAAAGAGACCTATTATTTCGACAATACCCTGAAAGACAATTTTGCAATGGCTTTTGAAGGAGACAGTCTGTTCGAACGCGACGACAATTCAATTAATGCCCTCATCAGGAAATGCCTGCTCATACTGATTGTGCTGCTGATCGTGCCGGCGCTCAATCTCAGCGGCATCATAGCAGGGCATATGGAAGAGCGTCGCGGCGAGATCGGTGTGCGCAAATCTTTCGGCGCCACCGGCAACAGGATGCTCAGCCAGATATTATGGGAAAATCTTGTCCTGACGCTTTTTGGCGGTATAATAGGGCTTGTTGCCGCATGGCTGATAATCTGTTTCGGCGGAAACTGGATCTTCGTCAGCATAGGTGATTTCACGATCAGCGGTTCTGCCGATGTAAGAATCAATCCGGAGATGCTTTTTGCGCCGGCCGTCTTTCTGTTCTCTTTCACACTGTGCCTGATATTGAACCTTCTGTCCTCGCTGCTGCCGGCAAAACTGGCTGTCAGCAAGCCTATTGTTGAAACGATAAATTCCAAATGATCATGATATCACTGATAATAAAAAATTTGTGGCACCGCCGCGTGGCCAATATATGGCTCTTTATCGAGCTCGTTGTCGTCACTGTCGTGACCTGGGTCATCATCGATCCTGTCGTCGTGAGAGTCTCTGACCGCTGTCTGCCGCTCGGCTATGACGAAGACCGGCTTTTCTATATCTCGCTTAACGAGCAGCCGTCCGGATCGCCGTTGTATAATGAAAATGCCGACAACAATGAGAGCCGCGAAAAAGATATCGACCGCATTGTGATGAAGCTAAACTCTATTGATGGGATTGAATCGGTCGGAGTCACGGCAATACCCTTAAACATGATAGCAGTCATCGAAAGCTATAAATGCGGCGACGAAAAGACTGACTCCCTTAACAAAAGCATATTGCACGATGCTTTCGAGATAAAAGACAAGATTTTCAGCACTATCGGAGCCGAGGCTGCCGACGGATGCCCGTCAGTTGAAGAACTTGAAAACATGTCGTTCGGCTACAATGACATTATCCTTACCGAAAGCGCCGACCGCTTCTATTTCCCCGACCACCGCGGGGTCAATAAGAAATTCCTTAAAAAGCGTGTCGGGCCTGACCATCTTATCGAATGCAAAGTGGTCGGTGTGCTGAAAGACATAAGACTCGTAAACACTGACCGCAATACAGCATATGCGTTTCAGAACTATCACTCAAACTTCCGTGTGCCGTCTCTTCTTATCGTGAGACTGAAAGACGGCATAAATACCGAAGAATACATCAGCGACAACCGCGAGCTCCTGCAGGCCGCAGCCACGACAGTCAACTATTATGTATCAGATATAGTGTCTGTGGCCGAGAACAACCGTACACTTGAAGAGCGAAAAGGAATTACGGCAAACCGCAACCTGCGCGTCTCGCTCGCTGCGCTGTTTCTGCTCAATCTGATCCTGGGTATTGTCGGCACCGTCTGGCTTCAGACGCGCCGCCGCATCTCGGAAATCGGTATCCACCGGTCGTTCGGCGCGTTTAGATTCAACATCCGATCGATGATCGTGGGCGAGAATGTCCTGCTGGCTTTGTGCGCTGTCGCTGTCGGACTGCTGATATATCTGCAGTATGCCCTCAAAGAAGGCCTCTACGACTCTCAGCTGGGCGCCGGCCAATATATCACAAACCACTCCTGGGTAACGGAGTTCGGTGTCCATTTCGCTATTGTGTCAGCGATTGTGGCGGCAATTATTATCGCGTGTGTCGTCGCCGGCACATGGATCCCGGCGCATCGGGCCGGCAAAATCGCTCCTGTCGACGCTCTCCGTGACGAATAATCAACAACGTAAATCAACAATAAAAATTAACCATAAAAAACTACAAGTCATGTCAACAATCATCAAATTAACCGACGTTTCAAAAATCTACCGTACGAAAACCATCGAGACTCAGGCGCTCGACAGTGTCAACCTCGACATCAACACCGGCGAGTTTGTCAGCATCATGGGTCCGTCGGGCTGCGGCAAATCGACCCTGCTCAACATTATCGGTCTGCTCGACAAACCGACCACCGGCACCGTCGAACTCTGCGGCCGCACAGCCGAAGGCCTGAAAGACAAGGCTCTCGCACGTCTGCGCAACGAGACTCTCGGCTTCGTGTTCCAGAGCTTCCATCTGATCCCCACCCTGTCGGTTCTCGACAACGTGACCGTGCCGCTGATCTACCGCCCGGGATCGCGCAACAACCGCAAACTCGCCCTCGAAGCCCTCGACAAAGTCGGTCTTAGCCACCGCGTCCACCATATGCCCTCGCAGCTCTCCGGCGGCCAGGCCCAGCGCGTCGCCATCGCCCGTGCCATCGTCGGCAACCCCTCGATCGTCCTCGCCGACGAACCCTGCGGCAACCTCGACTCAAAAATGAGCGGCGAGATCATGGATCTGCTCCACTCGCTCAACCGTGAGGACGGACGCACAATCGTGATGGTGACCCACAACGAGGATCAGGCCCGCGCCACCGACCGTATCATCCACTTCTTCGACGGACGACGCGTAGAATAAGAGCTTGTTTAATAGCACCAATCAGCCGAAAAAAAATGATAGCGACCCACATCCGTCAGGCTTGGCAGCTGCTCCGCCAGAACAAGCTGTTCTCGACGATCTATATTGTCGGAACGGCCCTCGCCATTGCCTCAACTACAATTTTCGCCATAATCTACTACGTCAAGCTCACTCCGGTCTATCCCGAGTCCAACCGCTACCGCATGGCGACGATCGACCGTGTCGAGCAGAAAGATGACTGGTCTTCGATGCAGAGTTCTCTGTCCTACTCTTCGATTGGTCAGTTTAAAAACAATCTCAAGAGTGCGGAACTCATCTCGGCTTATCAGAGACTTTGGGGCGGCAACCGAATGACTTTCAACGACGGTCGCCGTGACCGCAATGTGACTCTCCGTCCGACCGACACGGCTTTTTTCAAAATTTTCAACTATGATTTCCTTGCCGGAGCGCCGTTCAGCGACGTCGACTTCGAAAGCGGAGTGCGCAAAGCCGTGATCTCCGACCGCCTCGCCGAGGAAGTTTTCGGATCGGTCGATGAAGCCGTCGGCAAAACCGTCACTGTTGATTTCAGGAAATATGACGTCTGCGGTGTGATACGCGAAGGAAGCGCCATCAACCGTCACTCGTTCGCCGATGTGATCATACCCTACACTGTGTTTGACAACTATGCCGGAAATAACGATCCCGATACTTACACCGGGAAATACAAGATCCTGCTGCTGACCGACGACCTTCCGGCCGTGCAGGCAGAGATAAAGGAGATGGAACGCAAATATGAAAGCTCACATCCCGGCAAGGAACTCAACTTTTGGAACCAGCCGCAGTCGGCGGCAATCGACGCTCTCGGCATCGATCCGGTCGACGAAGACTTCGATCTGGGTAAATTTGTCCGTTACAACTTTCTGGTGCTTCTCACTCTTCTCCTCGTTCCGGCCCTTAATTTGAGCGGCATGATCGCCGGACGCATGGAGTCGCGCAGCGGCGAGTTAGGTGTCCGCAAATCGTTTGGCGCTACCGACGGTTCGCTGATGAGTCAGGTTCTGTGGGAAAATCTCATCCTCACCGTCATCGGCGGAGCGATCGGCCTCGGCCTGACGTGGATCACACTGTCGACCGATGCGACATTCGTACTGTCGATCATCGGAGAGAAATGGTTCGACTTCAATTCGGCAGCGACCGTGCGTCTGACGCCCGACATGATGTTTGCGCCGGCTATATTCCTCTTCGCTTTCGGAGTCTGCATCGTGCTCAACCTGCTCTCCGCCGCGCTCCCTGCCTGGCTCGCGCTGCGGCGCCCGATTGTCAAATCTCTAAAATGATAATGGTCTATGTTTAAACTGATAGTCAAAAACTTGTGGCAGCGCCGCCGTCAGAATGCGTGGCTCTTTGCCGAACTGATCATCGTCACAGTTCTGACCTGGATCATCGTCGATCCGACAGTCGTAGGGCTGTATGACCTCAATGCGCCGCTCGGCTACGATGCCGACCGTATTGTCAGAGTAAGCGTCGCGACATATCCCGAAGAAGCAGAGCAATATGACTCGCTGGTTGTGACCGACGAGGCCTACGAGGCACTTCGCGCAAAGGCCGACCGACTGCCTGAGGTCGAAGCCGTCTCATATCTCTCAATGGGAATAGACGACAACAGCTCCATCAACAATGGCTTAGAGACCGGTAACGAAGCCGTAGATACCGTCGTCGGCGCTATCTACGGATATAATATTGTGCCGGGCGAAAAATTTTTCACGCTCTATGGCATCGAGCCGACCGAAGGATCGCCGTCGGCCGAAACTCTTGACTCCGGGATTCTGGGCGAACGCGATCTTATCATAACCGAGTCGGTCGACAAAGCTTTCTGGCCCGACCGCCGCGGACTGAAAGACAAAAGGTTTATAGCCTACACCAAGGACGGCGACACGACCTGGCGTAACGTAATCGCAATCGTCAAAGATTTCCGCTTCCACGCCGCCACACGCACAGGTGCTGTCTCCATGGGAAAGTATAATTATCCTCTCGAAAAAGAGTACATTGACCTGACCCTGCGCCTCGCCGACGGAGTCGATGCCGAAGACTATGTCCGCGACTACACCGACGCAATCACCAAGGAACTGCAGATCGGCAATTATTATGTCAGCGACATCATTACCCAGCGGCAGCAGATCAGTAAAATCGAGACTACAAGCGGAGCAGCGTCTCGGCGCAATCTCCACTTCTTCGTCGCCGCTCTGTTTCTCGTCAACCTGATCATAGGTGTAGTCGGATGCGTGTGGCTTCAGACCGGCAAGCGCGTGCAGGAAATCGGAGTGCTTCGCTCTTACGGCGCACGTCGCCGCAATATCGTCCGTATGCTCATCGGCGAGTCGGCCGTTCTTGCCACAGCCGCCTTTATCATCGGAGACCTTATTTATCTGCAGTATGCGCTCAAAGAGGGGCTCTCAGACGGCGTCGAGAACAACGCATACTACATCCCTGCCGAAACGTGGATCACTGATTTCGGAGAGCATTTTGCAATCATCTCGGCTATAGTCTACGCTATAATTCTGATCTGCGCTGTCATAGGCACCTACTTCCCGGCTCGCCACGTGAGCCGCATCGAACCCGTCGACGCCCTGCGCGACGAATAATTATTATTTAAGACAATGATAACAACTCATTTCAAACAGGCATGGCAGCTGCTGAGGCAGAACAAGCTGTTCTCGACGATCTACATCGTCGGAACAGCTCTCGCTATTGCATCGACTACAATCTTCGCAATTATATATTATGTGAAGTTGGCGCCCGTCTACCCGGAGTACAAGCGGCATCAGATCTATACCGTCTCCAACATCGAGGTAGAAGACACTGACGGAATGCTGATGGGATCTCCGTCTTTCTCTTACAACCTGCTCGACAATCTGTTTTATAAACTTGACAATGCAGAGGCTGTGTCGGGCTATATCGTTGAGCCCGGTCTTAAGGTGCTGACCGTTCCCGGCTCTGAAAAAGTCTATGAGGTGATGAAACGCCGCACGGATACGAAATATTTCAAGATAATCGACTATGAGTTCATTGCCGGCAGACCCTTCAGTCAGGCTGAATTTGAAAGCGGCGCGCGTAAACTCGTCGTCAGCGACCGCATGGCCGAAAAAATATTCGGTTCGGCGGAAGCGGCAGTAGGAAAGACAGTCAGCGTCGACTTTTCCGACTATGAGATCTGCGGAGTCTTTCGCGAGGGCAGCGCCCTCAACTCGATGTCATATAATCATGTCATCACGCCCTACACTGACGACGAAAACTATAACAGTTCGTACGATGAGTGCTGCGGAAGGTATCAGGCCCTGATACTGACAGACAATCCGGATGGAATGACAAGCGAAATCGAAGACTACTATCAGAAATACAAGTCGACCCACGAGGGCCGTGAACTTGTCTTCCCGAATCAGCCGCGTTCGGCAGTCATCCGCGCGCTTAACCCCAGAAACGACGAAGACTTCGACCTCATGTCAGTAGTCAGGCTCAACTTCCTGATACTGCTCACCCTGCTCATCGTTCCGGCGCTCAATCTCAGCGGCATGATCGCAGGCCGCATGGATGCCCGCAACGAAGAACTATCGGTCAGAAAATCGTTCGGAGCCACGTCACGCCGTCTGCTCAGTCAGGTGCTGTGGGAGAACATGTTCCTGACGCTTGCCGGCGGCATCATCGGTCTCTGTCTCACATATCTGACACTGTATGCCGCATCTGATTTCATCGTGGCGAGCATAGGAGCCGCCGGACAAATGTGGATGGACAGCGCTATCGAGATGCATCTGACACCCGACATGATGTTCGCCCCGGCCGTGTTCGTCGGCGCGCTGCTCATCTGCGTTGTGCTCAATCTCATGTCCGCGCTCATACCGGCATGGCACGCGCTCCGTCAACCTATTGTGAAATCAATGAAATAATCAGCCATGTTGAAGATAATTTTCAAAAATCTGTGGAGCCGCCGATCAAAAAATGCGTGGCTGACAGTCGAACTTATCGTAGTGACTTTATTATCGTGGATAATTATCGACAGTGCTGTGGTCAGTCTGCACGACAGCAATTCCGATCTCGGATACGACGCCGACAGGATTATCAATATCACTATGGAGTGTATCCCTCGCGACGCTCCGACGTTCGACAACTCGGCTTACGACCCGGAAGTCGCTAAGCAGCAGTTTGAGACCATGCTATTTAAAGCCTCGACGCTGCCTGAAGTCGAACGAATGTGTCATAACTATAGCGGCATCAACGGCGACATGTGGATGTCAACGCCCATGTTTACCGGCGATCAGGCCATCGACTCGATCGCCCCGCTGGTCACGAAGATCGGGTTCTTAGGCGATGAAAAGCCGCTGTCGGTCTACGGCATAGAAGCAGCCGAAGGTTCGCCTTCGGTCGAGGAGCTGGAAGCCCGTCCGCTCGGCCCCAACGATCTTATCATCACCGAGTCGATCGACCGTTACTACTGGCCCGACCGCCGGGGGATCAAAGACAAATATTTCATCGAACCCTATTCGCGTGATTCGACCCGCCTCAATGTTGTCGGCATAGTCAGGGATTTTCGCCACAAATCGTTTGTTCGCTCCGGCGCGACCTTCATTCAGGGTAAGGAACACTATAAAAATGAATATTACAACAAAACGACTCTGATTTTGCGCCTGAAGCCCGGCATCGATGCCGATCAGTATATCCGCGACAATATCGCGCAAATCACGTCGCAACTGCGCACCGGCAACTACTATGTACGCTCTGTCCAAAACCAGCGGCAGATGATCGGTGAGGAGGAATATTCTTACGGCATAAGCTCACACCGCAATCTGATGATATTAGTCGCCGCACTGTTCCTGATCAATCTGATTGTCGGAGTGACGGGCTGCGTATGGCTTCAGACCGGAAAACGCATTTCCGAAATGGGTGTGCTGCGGTCGTTTGGCGCCCGGAAATCACAGCTCATGCGTCTGCTTATCGGCGAGTCCGCCGTTCTTGCCACGATTGCCTGTCTGATCGGAATTTTCATCTATTTCAACTACGCTCTGTCGCATGGTCTTGCCTGCGGATTTGAAGATAATAGCGAGTATATGCCCGACAACTCATGGGTCAACAGTTTCGGAGCCCATTTTGCAATTATCTCGGCTATAGTCTATGCTATAATTCTGATCTGCACTGTCATAGGCACCTATTTCCCTGCGCGTCACGTCAGCCGCATCGAACCGGTCGACGCCCTGCGTGACGAATAATTACTTTTAAAACCTCATTCATACCGACAATGATAACTACTCATTTCAAACAGGCATGGCAGCAGCTGAGGCAGAACAAGCTGTTCTCGACGATCTACATCACCGGAACAGCTCTCGCCATTGCCTCGACTACAATCTTCGCCGTTATCTATTACGTCAGACTCGCGCCGGTCTATCCGGAATTTAAACGGCAGAATATCTCGACAGTCGAAGGTGTCTCTTATGATACAGAAAGAGGCTCTCATACTAATTTTCCGGGGGTGTCACGGCAAGCGCTGGAAAATGTTTTTTCTAAGTTTGAAAATGTCAGGGACGTATCAGGCTATCTCAATAATTTCGTTTGCGACATAACGGCCGACAAAAAACCGACGTCAGTAAGCGTAATGCTGACTTATACCGATCCGGCCTTTTTCCGCATCATGGATTATGATTTTTTAGCCGGTGGCCCGTTCAGTCAGGACGATCACACCTACGCCGTCAAAAAAGTTGCTGTCAGCGATCAGATTGCATCACGCTTTTTCCCCTCGCCCGAAGAAGCGGTCGGCAAGACAATCTCTATTGACTTCACGGATTATGAAATATGCGGAGTCTTCGTCGAAGGCAGTGCCATAAACCGGCTGTCATACGCTCAGGCTTTCGTATCGTTCAACACCTCAGGCTTTGTAAATTTTGCCCCGAAAGATAACCCGGACGCAGGACCGCTAAAACTGATCATTCTTAGCGATAATCTGTCAGGAGTCAAGGAAGAACTCGCCGAATACTGCCGCAAATTCAAAGCGACTCATGACGGCCGTGAATTTAATTTTCACGATCAGCCGCGACCGGCTTATGTGAGCGCATTGAATCCGGAGCCTATGGCAGAATTCGACCTTATGAAAATAATCCGCTTCAACGCTCTCATACTGCTCACCCTGCTGATCGTGCCGGCGCTCAATCTCAGCGGTCTGATAGCAAGCCGCATGGAGTCAAGACGCGGGGAAATCGGAATACGCAAATCGTTTGGAGCCAACCGGCGCGCTCTTCTCGGTCAGGTGCTGTGGGAAAATCTGTTTCTGACTGTCATCGGCGGTGCGGCGGGTCTCGCGCTGACATGGTTGATACTGTCGACCGACGCGACATTCATATTCGCAAGCATCGGAGCACCGCTGACAGGGACAATCGACAGTTCGGTCAACGTAAGGCTGACGCCTGACATGATGTTTGCTCCGGCAATTTTCATATTTTCATTTATTATCTGCGTCGTGCTCAATCTGATGTCGGCTATAATTCCGGCATGGAACGCCCTGCGCCACCCCGTTGTAAAATCTCTCAAATAATATGTTCAGGATAATATTTAATAACCTCCGAAACCGCCGGAAGCAGAACGGATGGCTTTTTGCCGAACTGATCATAGTCTCGATCCTTACCTGGGTAATCATCGATCCTACAGTTATCATTCTGCACGACATCACTTCAGATCCGGGATATGATGCCGACCGTATTATCAACATACGCATCAATAATTATGAACCGGGTTCAAAATATTTTGATGTCAGCGGATATGATGCAGAAACAGCAATGAATAATTTCAACATCATCCGTTCAAAAGTCAGCCATATGCCTGATGTTAAAAAATTCGCAGTCAGCCGCGACGTCATCAACGCCGGAAGCTACATGAGCGGACATTTTAACTCGGGCAATCCCGCCATAGACACAATAGCCGGAAGCAGCATGACAATGGACTATTTACAGGGGGAACCGTTCTTAAGCACCTACGGACTTGAGGCCGCGGAAGGATCGCCAAGTATCGAGCAACTGGAAACAGCATCTTTGAACTGGAACGATATCATCATAACAGAATCACTTGACCGTACATACTGGCCTGACCGCAGAGGGATAAAAGACAAACAGTTCTATATGTTTACCTCGCAGGGCGATACACTCGTAGAGAACGTTGTGGGTATAATAAAAGATTTCAAACCGTTCTCCTACTCACAGCTCTCTGCCGTCAAATTATGGCCGAATGAAATCGAGGATCATGAAAGTTTCAACACTATAAACCTGATAGTAAGGCTAAAGGACGGCATCGATCCGGAAACTTATATAAAAGACAACGATAAGACCATCCGGAACGAACTGCAGGTAGGCAATTTTTATGTCAAGTCAATTGTAAGCCAGAAAGGACTGATCAGAGAATACGAAAACAAGAAGGGCATTACGTCGCAGCGCAATCTCAACCTGTTTATAGCCGCGCTGTTTCTGATCAACCTTATCGTAGGTGTGACGGGATGCGTCTGGCTTCAGACAGGCAAAAGAGTCGCCGAGCTCGGCATACTGCGTTCTTACGGCGCACGGCGGTCTCAGATTATAAAAATGCTTATGGGCGAGAGTATCGTGCTCGCCACGGCTGCGGCCGTCATCGGATGCATAATCTATCTGCAATATGCCCTTAAAGAAGGTCTGTCGGTCGGCTACGAGGGTAATGTCGGCATAATCGCTCCCGAGTCGTGGGTCAATAATTTCGGCGCGCATTTTGCAATCATCTCTGCTATAGTCTATGCCATTATCATTATATGTGTGATAATCGGCACTTACTTCCCGGCGCGCCACGTGAGCCGCATCGAACCGGTCGACGCCCTGCGCGACGAATAAATACAAACATTCCACGATTATGAAACTGAAATCAATATTCTTTACACTTGCCGCTGCGGCGACCCTGAATTCGTGGGGAGCCGACAAAATGCAGCTGACTCTCGACGACGCCATACTTCTCGCCCGCACACGGAGCGTGGATGCGGCGGTGGCTCTCAACACCCTGCGGACGGCCTACTGGGAGTACAGGACTTTCCGCGCCGGACTGCTGCCCGAAGTGACGTTCAAAGCAACTGTGCCAAGCTACAGCAAACAATACTCGAGCTATCAGAACGCCGACGGATCGTACAGCTTCGTCCACAACGACAATCTGTCGATGACCGGATCACTCTCGCTCGAACAGCGCATATGGCTGACGGGCGGCACGATTTCGGTGACATCGTCGCTCGACTTCATGCGCCAGCTCAGCGGCACGATCGGCAACCGCTATATGTCGGTGCCCGTGGCGCTGCGTCTCACCCAGCCGATCTTCGGAGTCAACGACGTGAAATGGAACCGCAAGATCGAACCGACGCGCTACCGCGAAGCCAAGGCCGATTTCATCAGTTCGACCGAGGAAGTGGCCATGACCGCCATACAGTACTATTTCAATCTGCTGTCGTCGCGCCAGAACGAGGCTTCGGCCCATCAGAACGTCACCAACGCCGAGAAGCTTTATGAAGTCGCCATAGCAAAGCGCAAAATGGGACGGATAAGCGCCAACGACGTACTGCAGATCGAGCTAAATCTGCTCAACTCACGGTCGGCCCTGACATCATGCGAAAGTCAGGTCAAGAGCGACATGTTCCGTCTGCGCACCTTCCTCGATCTCGACACAGCGGTAGAGATCGAACCTGAGATCCCCCACATCATACCCCACACCAAGGTCGACTTTGATCTCGCGCTCGGCTATGCTCTCGAAAACAACGCCTTTGTCGACAACATACGCCGCCGGCAGCTCGAAGCCGACTATCAGGTGGCGGCAGCCAAGGGCGCGCAACGTCAGATCAGCCTTTTCGCACAGGTAGGCTACACCGGCACAGACCGTAACTTCCACGGAGCTTATGACCCTCTCAACAGTAATCAGGTCGTCGAGATAGGCATGTCGATTCCCATCCTCGACTGGGGCAAACGCCGCGGACGCGTCAAAGTGGCGCAGAGCAACCGTGACCTCGTCAGCAGCCGTATGCGCAAGGAGCGCGCCGAGTTCAGCGAAAACCTCTATATCCTCGTCGAGCGCTTCAACAACCAGCAGGCTCAGCTCGACATAGCGCGCCGCGCCGACGAAATAGCGATGCAGCGCTATGACAGCAGCGTCGAGACATTCATGATCGGCAAGATCTCGGCTCTCGACCTAAACGACTCACAGACAAGCAAAGACAGCGCAAGGCTGAAATATCTGTCGGAACTTTTCTACTACTGGTATTATTACTATCAGCTGCGCAGCCTGACACTCTGGGACTTCCCGACCGACTCACCGATCAACACCGATATTGAAAAAATCTTGAAAATGTGATGATTGTTTCGTACCTTTGTCTATATGATACTCATAGTTGATGACGATCCCGCTATCAGAGCCTCGCTCTCGCTGCTGCTGACCCACGCCGGTTATAAATGCAAAGCCGTCGCCAACCCTCAGGAGGCAATCGGCGAAGTCAGACGCGGCGCGCCCGACCTTGTGATGCTCGACATGAATTTCTCACACTTCACTACCGGCGAGGAAGGCCTCACCCTGCTGCGCCAGATCAGAATTTTCGCCCCCGAAACGCCGGTGATACTGATGACGGCCTGGGGCAGCATAGAGCTTGCCGTGGCCGGGATGAAAGCCGGAGCATTTGACTTTATCACAAAACCGTGGGACAACAACCATGTGCTCAAGACCATCCGCACCGCCATCGATCTCAACTCAGGCCGCGGCATCGATCCCGAGCCTGACACGGAGGAGGAATTTGACCGTTGCGGCATAATCGGCAATGATCCGGTGCTCACCAATGTCCTCAACACAGTCGCACGTATAGCTCCGACAAACGCAACCGTACTTATCACCGGCGAAAGCGGCACCGGCAAAGAGCTTATAGCCGAAGCCATCCACCGCAACAGCCTGCGTCGCGACAAACCGTTTGTCAAAGTCAATCTCGGCGGCATGTCGCAGTCGCTTTTCGAAAGTGAGATGTTCGGCCACTGCAAGGGAGCCTTCACCGACGCCATCGCCAACCGCACGGGACGCTTCGAAGCCGCCGACGGAGGCACAATCTTTCTTGACGAGATAGGCGAACTCGATCTGAGTTGTCAGGTCAAGCTGCTGCGTGTGCTTCAGGAGCAGCGCTTCGAACCCCTCGGCAGCAGCAAGCCGCGCAAAGTCGACATCCGCGTGGTCTGCGCGACCAACGCCGACCTGCCGGCTATGGTCGCCGAACGGACATTCCGCGAGGATCTGTTCTACCGCATCAACCTCGTCACACTCGAGCTGCCGCCTCTGCGCAAGCGCCGGGGCGATCTCGCGGCTCTGACATCATATTTTGCAAAAGATGCTGCCAGACGCCACGGTCTCGCCTTCACTCCCGAAATCGACCGCTCGGCAATAGAATTTCTCGCCACACGATCTTTCCCCGGCAATCTGCGCGAGCTTAAAAATCTGGTCGAACGCGTCATACTCGTCAGCGGCTCAGAGCGGCTGACAGCCGACGATTTTGCCGGCCGATCACGGAGCGGCGAACTTCCGACGGACGAACCGTCGAGTCTCGAAGATCTCGAACGTCAGGAAATAACCGATGCACTGCGCCGCTGCAACGGCAATATCTCACGTGCCGCGACCGAACTCGGACTCAGCCGCCAGGCTCTCTACCGCCGCATAGAAAAATTCGGTCTCAACGAGAAAAACTGAGCGCATGAACCTCAAGATACTTTTCTACATATCAGCCGTTCTCCAGCTCTCGACATGGGCGTTCATGTTTTCACTCGACTACGAAAGCAACCGTGTATCATTCTATATCCTCGAGGTGCTGACCGTAGTCAACATAGCCTATCTGATCTTCTTCTACAGGAAAGTGCACCGGCCGATCCAGGCGCTTACCGACGGCCTCGACCTGCTCAAAGGTCAGGACTGGAATTCGTCACTTAACAAAATAGGCCAGCCGGAAGTCGACAAAATCGCCGACACGTTCAACAAAATGATCACCCTGCTCAAAGAACAGCGTCTGCGCTTCGAAGAGCAGTCGCATTTCCTCAATCTTCTGATCGCCCGCGCGCCTATCGGCGTGATAATCCTTGACTTCGACGAACGCGTCTACATCACCAACGACGCCGCAAAACGTATGCTCGCCTCATCAGGCGACAGCATGACAGGAACTCCCGTCAGCCGACTGCCGGGCAGCTTGGGACAGTGCCTCGCATCGCTGAGCAACGCCGAGTCGCGGATACTGCGCACCGGAGGCCGCTCGACATTCAAATGCTCATGCTACAATCTCGTCGACAAAGGTATAGCTCACAAATTTTTCCTGATCGAGGATGTAGGCGACGCAATGGCCGACGCCGAACGTGTCGCTTACGAAAAAATCATCCGCATCATAGCCCACGAAGTCAATAACACCGTGGCTCCCATCGCATCGGCAATAGGAGTGATCACTGACATCATGGATCAGGGCGACGAAGTGTCGCAGCTGCTGCAGAGCTGTTCGGAACGCGCGCTCGGAATGAGTGCGTTCGTACAGCGTCTCGCCGATGTGGTCAAGATCCCCGAACCGGTGTTGCAGCAATGTCAGATCAACGACCTGATACTGCGCAACCGGCCATTTCTCGAAAGTCTCTGTCTGCCTGCAGGATGCCGCTTAGATTTCGATCTATCGGAAGATGCGCCGCCGTGTATGGCCGACACACCGCTTATCGAACAAAGTCTGGTCAATATAGTCAAAAATGCAGTGGAAAGCATTTCGCTGACCGAGCGGCAGGGAGTTGTGACAATCACTACGTGCCGCTCGGCGTCAGGATCACTGTCGCTCACGGTCACAGACAACGGCGAAGGCATATCGCCGGAGAAAAACATAAAGATCTTCACGCCCTTCTACACCGACAAACCGTCGGGTCAGGGTGTCGGGCTGACATTCGTGCGCGAAGTGCTGCGCCGCCACGGCTGCAGTTACAGTCTCCGCACCGATCCCGACGAACTGACACGCTTCACCATCGTCTTTCCGTCAAAACGTTAGCCCGGGAAACTGCTATCGTTTATCTTTCAGGATGTCGGCCATGTGTTTTTTCAATATCAGGAAGGCCGGCGAAACCATTTCGCCATGGTTATGCCCGTCGAGTTCGTAAATTCGGACATAGGGATGACCGGAAAGTTTCATCATGCGCCACATGTAAGCATTCTCTTCATAACGTCCCAGCAACTCTTCATCGCGGCCGCCTGTAATAATTATATATGGCGCAGCATCTCCTCTGACATGATAAAGCGGAGCAAACGCATCGACCAAAGGCTGTGACTCCGACATCCCCATTAGCCTTCGATGGGCAAAATGAGTTATAACCTGGCCGCTGAACGGAATCAGTCCGGCAATTGAATCAGCATTAATGCCGTACTTTTCAAGCCATTGGCGATCAAGTCCTATCATGCTGGTAAGGTATCCGCCGGCCGAATGGCCGGCTACAAAAATTTTATCACGGTCGCCACCATACCGTGCAATGCTGTCGAACGTCCAGGCAACGGCAGCGGCAGCGTCGTCGATACAATCAGAAATTTCGACCCGTGGCAACAGGCGATAATTTACTGCAACAACAACCTGGCTTCCGTCTTTCAGCTCATCGGGGATGTATTTGTTTCCGCCGGTGAGTCCACCGCCATGGAACCATACAACAACCGGAAGTCGGGTCGTATCGGCGGGATAATATACATCCAGACGACAACGCTCTTCAGAATATGCGTCATTGTTTCGCGTATACGAAATATCGTTCTCACATAAAAAGTCACGGGAATGCAACTGGACAGTCACGAATGCCAGCAGGACTGACAATATAATTTTTTTCATATCAAACTGAGTTTTTTTGCAAAATTAAAAACTTTTTTAATAATAAGGAAAGGCCGCCGACTGTGACAGACCGGCGACCTTTCGGATTATATAGTAATGGAAACCTTGAGGAGAGTTATTCTTCGCGAATGCGTTTGTTTTTACATTTCTTTTTGTATTTGGGATAAGCTTTTGCAACAAGTTCCTGAGCGAGCTCGGGAGTGTCGGTGGTCATGAAGTCGACACCGTTGTTGATCGACTCGATGATGCCGCGCTCAGTGCCGAGAGTCCAGATGTTGATATCGAGTCCGAGTTTGCGGCAACGGTCCATATAATCGGGATTCTGCTTCCAGACGTCGTAAGAGTAGTCGCATCCGGTGCAACCGTTCTGCCGCGCCTCTTCGGGAGTCCATTTCTGTCCCCAGAGGAACTGGATCGGGCGATCGGTCTTCTTAGAGAGCTGCTGACATACATTCTGAGAGAATGAAATGAAATAAGTGCGCTTTGTCAGACCATATTTCTTCAGCAGACGGAGACACTCGTCGATACACTTGTTTTCTTTTTCAGGAGTCTCGTGGCACTTGATCTCAAGCACAAGATCTACTTTCAGTTTCTTGGCCTCCTTGAGAAAATCCTCGAGAGTCGGAACATTTTCGCCATTTTCAAGTTTCTGCTTGCAGATAAGATCAGATGGAGAATTCTGAACCGACAGACCGTTGATCACGCCGTCGTGGTTGAGTACAACCACACCGTCGTTACACATCCAGACGTCGAATTCGGTACCGTCGGCACCGATCGAGTCAGCCTTGACGAGCGAACGGATAGAGTTCTGAGCCGAGCCCGGAGCATGCCAGTAGCCACGGTGAGCGACGATGCGCGGACGCTTAGCATCCTTTGGCAGATCGATGACTGTCTGCTTGCGCAATTTCAGACCCATCTCGGGGTAATTGGTAGTAAGATAGTCGAAACCGTCCTTGAACGCATTGACCATGCGGGTCTCGTCATCGACAGTCCAAATATTGGTGATGAGACCAAGTTCCTTGCACTTATTAAAAAAGTCAGGATTTGCTTCCCAAGCCGGATAACTGTAGTCACAGCCTGTAGCTCCGAGAGCTTTCACCTGATCGGGATTGCATTTTTCGCCCCAAAGATGAGAGACGGGACGGTCGGTCCACTTGGGAAGCTCCTCGCAGACGACAGTCGAGAACGAGATATATTGTGTGCGGTCGGCGAGACCGAACTCATTGATCATATCGACACAAGCTTTAGCAACCTCACGTTCGCGCTCGGGAGTAGAATGACCTTTGATTTCGAGCACGAGATCAATTTTAAGATCCTTGGCCACATCAAGGAACCGGCGCAGCGTGGGAAGTTTCTCACCGTTTTCGAGAGTCTGCTCGCAGATGATCGACGAAGGAGTGTTTGTTACCCAGTGGCCGTTGATAAGTCCGTCGTGGTTGAGCACCAGCACATCGTCGGATGTCATATAGACGTCAAACTCGGAAGCGTCGGCGCCCACAGAGTCGGCTTTGACGAGTGAGCGAATCGAATTCTGAGCCGATCCCGGAGCAGTCCAATAGCCGCGGTGAGCCACAATTTTTGTCGGCGCGGCACTGACGCTCATGACAGCGGCGAGCAAAGTTGCCATGCATAAAATATGCTTTTTCATTGCAATGATATTAATGGTTTGTGTAATTTAAATGCATCATTTTTCACCAACAAAGTTAGCAAAAAAAAGCGTAGTATTGCGGTTTTTTCTCAGAAACTTTCGCAATGAAACATATTTCACCTCACACTATGGATCAAAAAACAATGATGTCACTTATACAGAAAACGTTTTATCGATTGCTTGGGTGTCTTTTCAAAAGGTACGTCAACAATCTCAACCTTACCTACATGCTCATAAGGGGCAACAAGCGAGTTTAGTTCGATGCGATTTTCCTCCATCAGCGCAGTCAATGCATCGTCGTCGATACCGTCGGCAGCCGCCGACTCCACATCAGGTAAAATCAGACCGACAAGACCGCTGCCACGCTCCACGATCAGACTTTCGCTGACATAAGGCATATTGTTGAGTTTGGCTTCGATCTCCTCGGGATATATATTCTGCCCAGTAGCACTAAGGATCATAGTCTTGTAACGCCCGCGTATGAATATTGTGCGTTCATCGGGATCTCCGAGTTTGCCCATATCACCGGTATGGAGCCAGCCGTCAGTCTCAAGTACAGCTTCAGTAGCGTCGGGGTTCTTGTAATAACCTTTCATCACATTTACACCTTTGACAAGGATCTCCCCGAGTTCGGCTTCCGAGTCACGGAGGATGCGCGCTTTCATGAGTCCGCGCAGCGTACGTCCGGATGAACCACCGACAAAACGCCGCCAGGGACTGTAGCTTATCAGCGGACCGCACTCCGTCATGCCATAACCGACAGTAAGAGGGAAATGTATCTTCATAAGAAAAGCCTCAACCTCGGGGTTGAGAGGCGCACCACCTACAATGACTTCTTCAAAGCAACCGCCAAACGCGTCGACAAGGCGTGCGCGTATTCGGCTGTAGACGGCCTTGTCGAGCATGGGTACAGACAGAACCCACCTGATAGAGGGTTTGGAAATCAGCGGCAAGATCACCTTTTTGTAGATTTTTTCAAGAATAAGAGGAACGCAGATCACAAGCGAAGGTCTGACCTTGTGGAGCGCGGCCATGAGCAGCTGAGGTGTCGGCTGTCGACCGAGAACTGTGACGTGGGTACCGGTCGCCATAGGTACAAGCATGTCGAAAGCACAAGCATACGCGTGAGCCAACGGGAGGAACGATAACGCACGCGATCCTTCATAATGCAGCCTCGACCTAATGCCGAAAACGACGTTGCCCCAAAGATTACGATAGGACAGCATCACACCTTTTGAGAATCCGGTAGTGCCGGATGTGTAATTTATGACTGCGGTATCATCATCAGGGCGAGAGGTATAGCAGATATCATCGGGGCTGAATCCGTCAGGATACCGTTTAGCGAACGCCCGTGTCAGTGAATGGATTATACGCGACGGCGGGTTAGATCTTAATTTACCCGGGGCCATAAAACGCTCCTGGCGCTCGGCGATGACCTTCCTTGTCTCGAGCGATACGACACAATTGATCAGAGGCAACTCTCCAAGATCCAGTTTCTCCCAGATACCTTCATTAATAAAGAGTATGACAGCATCGGAATGGTTAATAATATTCCGCGCATCAACAGGATTAAACTCATGCAGAATAGGAACGATGACAGCCCCATAAGTTATCGTCCCCATAAAAATCACAATCCAGTTGACCGAATTGCGACCGAGCAAGGCAACTTTATCACCCGGTCTGATGCCGGCTTTCTCATAAAAAAGATGCAGCCTTGCAATACGTTTGGCAAGCTGGCCGTAAGTCAGAGTCCTTCCATTATAATCACTTATCGCGGGGAGGGTGAAGTTACCCGAAAAAGACCTCTGATAAATGGTAAGCAGATCAGGATAATCCGCATATTCCTTAATAATGCTGTCCATGGTTTAACAAATATAAAAATAACAAACCTGCATATCGCATTGTTGTCAGGCGAATGCAGGTTTGTAAAAATAAAAAAGGTTATCCCAATTTTTCTTTCAAAGACTTTCTAATAGTGTCAAAAACATTGTCGACAGAACCGTTACCGTCGATCGCATGATATTTGCCTTCGCGGATATAGAAATCGCGCAAAGGCGAAGTCTGATTATGATATACGTTCAGGCGCTCGCGTATTGTATCGATATTGTCATCAGAACGTCCGGATTCTTTACCACGCTGCAACATACGCTTTATCAGATCGTCCTCATTTACTTCAAGACCGACAACGGCGTGGACTTTGGTGCCTCGGCGTTCAAGCATTGAGTTCAATGATTTAGCCTGATCTATTGTGCGTGGGAATCCGTCGAATATCACACCCTTTGAAGTCAGTTCGGGATTTGATTCGAGCACATCCTCAAGGACTCTCACCATAAGATCATCAGGGATGAGATGACCCTGAGATATATATGTGTTGGCGATATTTCCTAATTCAGTTCCTTCGGCAATATGACGTCGCAAAAGCTCGCCGGTAGAGATATGGTGCAGCCCGTATTCTTCGATGAGACGCTCACTCTGAGTGCCTTTTCCGCTGCCCGGGGCACCGAAAATAACGATATTCAACATTTGTAATGTAGTTAGTATATGTGTAATTTAGAGTCTGTCAATCTTTCAAAACATAGATATCATTCAGGTCACGCGCTTTGTCGTTAATATCAAGGCCGAAACCGATAATAAATTTTTTAGGAATGCAAAAGCCCACATAGTCGGGCTTCACCGGCTTTTCGAGAGCTTCGGGCTTGAACAGGAGGGTCGCAATTTTGATTTCGGCCGGTTTACGTTCCTTTAGAGTAGCGATAAGATTGTGTATTGTGTTGCCTGTATCGACAATGTCTTCCACGATAATGACAGTACGTCCTTCAAGATCCTTTTCACATCCCATCATCTGACGCACATTGCCTGTCGATGCCGTGCCCTCATAACTTTTCAGGCGAATGAATGCGATCTCGCCGTCTATACCTTCGGCCGCCCTGAACAGATCGGAAGCAAACGGAAACGCGCCGTTGAGCACACACAGGAACAATGGCTCCTTGCCGGCACAGTCACGTGTTATCTCATTGCCCAGCTCCTTGATACGGGCTTCAATCTCTTCTCTCGAAATGTACGGCACAAAAGTCATGCCTTCGTATTTCACTTCTTTCATCACTGACTCCAATTAGATTGGACAAAGTTACGAATTTTTTTCGACAGAAACATCCTCTATTTATCATAGTATACAATACCAATAGTCAAAAAAACATGCCGATCAGTCTTTAACATTTGTTTCAAGCCTCATTTTTAGCTTATTTCCTATAATTTTAGTAATTTTGCAAAAAACATAAGAGAGATAAACAGAATTAATGAAATTCGACGAATTCGATTTAGCATATGATGTGCTTGACGCTCTTGACGCCATGCACTTTGAGGAATGCACACCGATACAGGAAAAATCCATAGCCCCAATTCTTGACGGACACGATATGATAGCGTGCGCCCAGACCGGCACCGGCAAGACAGCCGCCTACCTGCTTCCCATCATAAGCATGATCAACGACGGGGGATATCCTGAAGACGCCATCAACTGTATAGTAATGGTTCCGACTCACGAACTTGCCCAGCAGATCGACAGACAGATGGAGGGTTTTTCTTACTTTGTGCCTGTGACGAGTCTTGCGATTCACGGGGGCAATGACGGAAAGGAGTTCGCACGTCAACAACGAGGGCTGAAAATGGGAGCCAACATAGTTATCGCCACCCCCGGACGTCTGCTCGCACACATGAAAATGGGTTATGTCGATTTGTCGAGAGTATCATTTTTCGTTCTTGATGAAGCAGACCGGATGCTTGACATGGGCTTTTCGGACGATATACTCCAGATCGCCAAACAGCTGCCGGCCGATCGCCAGACCCTGCTGTTCTCGGCTACAATGCCCCCGAAGATACAAAAGTTAGCTCAGACCATACTCCGCGATCCGGTCGAAGTCAAGATCGCAGTGTCAAAACCCTCAGACAATATCGACCAGTCGGCAATAGTCTGCTATGAGACTCAGAAAACAGGTGCATTAAAATATCTCTTCAAGACGTATCATTCCAAACGAGTCATTGTATTTGCCGCGTCAAAGCTCAATGTAAAAGATCTGGCCAGAGAATTAAAGCGTTCGGGCTGGAAAACCGGAGAAATGCACTCAGACCTCGACCAGTCGGAGAGAGAAAAGGTGATGCTCGACTTCAAATCGGGCAGGATCGACATCCTTGTGGCCACAGATATCGTCGCCCGCGGCATCGACATCGACGACATCAGCATGGTTGTCAATTATGATGTGCCACGCGAGTCGGAAGACTATGTACACCGTATAGGACGAACGGCACGCGCCGGCACAAGCGGCAAGGCGGTGACATTGATCGGCAACCGCGATCAGGCACGCTTCGGCATGATCGAAAATTTTCTCGGCCATGAGGTCAGAAAAGAACAATTGCCTGAAAGCCTCGGCGAGACGCCGGAATATCAGCCCCGGCGCAAAAGCAGCGGCAAACGTGACGGAAAAGTCCGAGCTCAGCGCAATAAGCGTCACCCACAGAACCGCAGAAAGACGGCCGTTGCAAAAACTGAAAAAACAGTTACTGACACGAGCGCCGCGCAAGACAAAGAAAATAACAAGCCAAACAAACGCCGGCGTTATTATCACACAAAAAAAGCAGATCACGGCAAAGATTAACCTTTTTTGTGAGCTTTAACTATCTATAATTAGTAAATTTGTCACCAATAAAGAACCTCAAGAGAGCAACAATCATGCATATACGCCCGATCCGTCCAATCACACTGCTGATCTGCCTTATCCTTTTTGCCACATCATCAAAAGGGCAGATCAACACCGAGCAAGTGATGCGCGTAGGTCAGAATGCACTCTACTTTGAGGACTATATGCTTTCTATCCAATATTTCAATCAGGCTATACAGTCTAAGCCATACCTCGCGCGACCTTACTTTCTCAGATCAGTGGCCAAGCTAAATCTTGAGGACTACGCAGGAGCAGAAGCCGATGCAGGCAAAGCAATCGAACTGAACCCATTTCTTACCGACGCATGGGAAGCCCGCGGCGTAGCGCGACAAAATCTCGGCAAAGACAGGGATGCGATAGCCGATTACCGACAAGCTCTCACTCTTTTGCCGCGCAACCGCCAGATAATGTACAACATGGCCATCGCTCAGCAGCAAGTCAAGGATTTCGAAGACGCGGATTCGACTTTCAAAGAATTACTCCGCTACTATCCCAACTTTGCCAACGGATATCTGGGGCGCGCGCAACTGCGGCTGCAGCAATCGGATACGACGGCTGCTCTCGCCGACATAGACAAGGCTTTGCAACTGAACCGCAATTCGCTCAACGCATATATCATGCGCGCCGATATCGCCATAAACTCAAAACGCGATTTTTCATCAGCGCTCACCGATATGAACGAGGCCATCAAATTACAGCCCCGTCTGGCCGGACTTTATATCAACCGCGCCTTTTTGCGATATAATCTTGACGATTATTTCGGGGCAATGGCCGATTATGATTACGCCATCGAGCTGGAGCCGCTCAATGCGACCGCCCTGTTCAACCGCGGCCTGCTGCTGACCGAAGTAAGCGCCAACGACCGTGCGCTCAACGATTTTTCAAAGGTGCTCGAATTAAATCCTGATGATTATCGCGCGCTGTACAACCGAGCGGTAATTTACGGAAAGAAAGGAGACTATGCCGCCGGCACGGCTGACATCAACCGTGTAATCGAAGCCTTCCCCGACTTTCCGGCAGCATTTTACCTGCGCGGTGAATTTGCCAGAATGTCAGGCAATCTACACTCGGCCAAACACGATTTTGACAAAGCCCTCGCACTTGCCAAAGCCGCCACTCCCAATTCAGAGTCAGCGGCAGCCTCAAACGCCGGTCAAGACGACACTGACGGAGACAATGATGTGCGGTCAGAACTGGTATCAAAACGCTTTGCCAGCCTCCTGACCGTTGACAATAACGCACAGATCGAAGAAGAATACAACAACAGCGCCATCCGCGGACACGTTCAGGACCACAAACTCGCCATTGAGCTTCAGCCGCTGATGGAATTATCATATTATTCGTCACCATCAGAACTTCGTCCGGGCACATATTATATAAAGGAAGTCGACGATCTTAATTCAAGCCGCATGCTCCGCTTTGTCATTGTCGTGACAAGTTCTCTGCCTGTGCTTGATCAGGATCTCTATGACCGTCATTTCAAGTCTATCGAATATTACAACTCGTATCTTGCCACTCATCAGCCGCGAGCCATCGACTATATCGGCCGCGCGATGGACTTCATCACCGTCAGAGACTATGACGCCGCGACTGATGACCTCGCCAAAGCTCTGGAACTAACACCAGACTATCCCCTCGCCCATCTTCTTAATGCGCAGGCTGATTACCACCGCTATGAACTTCTGACAAAAAGCGGATCACTCACCACCGACGGAGTGCCTGTCGACGCATCGTCACGGCCGGCCATGCGCCGCAAGCTACTCGATGACGCGCTTGACGGCTATAACAAAGCCCTATCGCAATCTCCGCGCATGGCTCCGGCCTGGTACAACAAAGGCAACATTCTGGTCGAGCTGCAGGACTACAGCGCCGCAATCGACGCCTATACAAAAGCCATCGATCTTAAAGCCGACATGGGTGAAGCATACTTCAACCGCGGATACGTACACCTAAAACTCGGCAACAAACGTGCCGGCATCGAAGATCTCAGCAAAGCCGGAGAACTCGGCATAGTCGGAGCCTACAACTTAATCAAACGAATCTCAAACTAACAAAACAAATCTTTTTTTAACCATGCTAAACCAAAATGATCTCGCGCAAATAGCCTCCAAAGGCATCAGCGCCGAAACCGTTGAAACACAGATGAACCGTTTCAGCACGGGCTTCCCGTTTCTCAGACTTGCCGGATCGGCAACAGTCGGCCACGGTATTACCCGACTGACTCCGTCTCAGGAAGAAGCCGCAATCGCACGTTGGGAAAAATATCTTGCCGACGGCGGCGAGGTGACAAAATTTGTTCCTGCATCCGGCGCTGCTTCGCGTATGTTTAAAGCTCTGTTCAGCTTTGTTGACGGCAAGGAGGACACGCCGGCTCCCGGCAGCCCGGTAGCCGAACTGATCAACCGCCTGGACGAAGCTCCGTTTATCGCCGAACTCAATGATGCATGCCGCAGACTTCACGGTTCAGACACCGCCGGCCTTGTCGCCGACAACAGATTCAAAGACGTCATAGCAGCTATTATCCGGCCCGAAGGTCTCAACTACGGACAGCTTCCCAAAGCCCTGCTTACATTTCATAAATATCCCGGAGGAGTACGCACATCGCTCGAGGAGCAACTCGCCGAAGGAGCCCAGACCGCTGCGGTCAACGGAAAAGTCACTCTTCATTTCACAGTCTCGGCCGACCACCGCAAGCTCTTCGAAGAAAAAATCAAATCAGTTCTGCCTTCAGTAGAAAACCGCACAGGGCTCAAATTCGACATCTCCCTGTCAGAACAAAAACCATCGACCGATACTGTCGCAGCAACTGTCGACAACTGCCTTTTCCGTGATGACAACGGCAGACTTGTATTCCGTCCGGGCGGTCACGGCGCACTCATCGAAAACCTCAACGACATCGACTCGGCCGTTGTATTCATAAAGAATATCGACAACGTAGTTCCCGACAGCAGACGCGAACCGACAATCCGCTACAAACAGATCATCGGAGGCGAACTCATTCTCGTCCATGACAAAATCGTTGAATATCTCGACGCCATACATACGGGTTGCTACACAGATTCTGATCTCGACAAGATGAAACACTTCCTCCGCGACACACTGTCGATCTCTGATCCGAGACTCGATAACCTGACAGGAAAAGCACTCGCGGAACTCATCAAGGAGAAGCTCAACCGTCCGCTGCGCGTATGCGGAATGGTCCGTAACGAAGGAGAACCAGGCGGCGGCCCGTTCATCGCATATAATGCCGACGGATCAGCATCGCCTCAGATTTTGGAATCAACTCAGATCGATCCGGCATCAGACGAAGCAATGTCTATGATGAAGAGCGCCACTCATTTCAACCCGGTTGACCTCGTATGCTACATAAAGCGTCCCGACGGAAGTTCTTACTATCTGCCGCAATATGTCGATCCTAACACCGGCTTCATCTCGTCAAAATCATATGCCGGCCGCGAACTCAAAGCTCTCGAACTGCCCGGACTGTGGAACGGAGCGATGAGCGACTGGTCGACTGTCTTCATCGAGGTACCCGCCGAAACCTTCAATCCGGTCAAGACAGTCAACGATCTGCTTCGGCCGGCACATCAGCAGTGATATTTCATAAACATATTTCATCAGACCCGCCGCATCAACGGCGGGTCTGCGTTTTTTTTGCAAAACAACATGAAAGTTCACCCCTTTTAATCTAAGGAAAGTTAAATTAGGCGTCTTACAGTTCAAAAATAGAGCCAAAGGCATCGCAACTCGCCAAAAAAGTTGTAACTTTGCATATTATTACTCAGCCTATAACTTTATATGCGCAATCATATATACAAGATACTGTCAGTCGTCATGCTATCGGCAGCCGTATGCTCATGCGGTGAATACCAGCGTGCGCAGAAAAGCACTGACCCCAACTATAAATTCGAATTTGCCAAACGCGCGTTTGAAGAAAAGAAGTACGTGCAGGCCGCAACGATTCTCGAAGAGATTGTTCCTATATTCAAGGGTCACGAACGCGCCGAGGAGTCGCTCTATCTTCTGGCAATGAGCAACTACGAGAACCGCGATTACGAAACATCAGGCGCATATTTCCGCTCATATTATTCGCGCTACCCGAAAGGCAAATACGCCGAGCTTGCGCGTTTCTACTGCGGCTACGGTTACTACCTCGACAGCCCTGATCCCCAGCTCGACCAGACCGGCACAATCAAAGCCATCCAGGAACTGCAGAGTTTTCTTGACTTCTTTCCGAGAAGCGATAAAGTGTCTATCGCGCAGAATGCCATATTCGAGCTTCAGGACAAGCTGACGCTCAAGCAGCTCCAGAATGCCCAGCTATACTACAATCTCGGGACATATATGGGCAACAACTACGAAAGCGCTGTTATCGTCGCGAGAAACGCCATCAAAGACTATCCCTACTCAAAATACAAGGAAGATCTTGAACTCATCATACTGAAATCGCGCTATCAGGAAGCTGACCTCAGCGTCGACGAACGTAAAGCCGACCGTTTCAGAGAGGTGATCGACGAATACTATTCATTTATCAACAACTACCCCGACAGTCCCAACCGCAGCGAGGCCGAAAACATTTTTAAAATCGCTTCAAAATACGTTCAGGACTGATCTTACAACAACGAAATTATACACAACAAATAAGCAAACGCAAAACTTAAAAAATCATGGACTATAAGAAAAGCAATGCCCCTCTTAACACTGTCACCCGTGACATGATCAAACTCTCCGAAGACACCGGCAACGTCTATGAAACCGTCTGCATAATCGCAAAACGCGCAAATCAGATAGCAGGCGAAATGAAGCACGATCTTGAAAAGAAGCTTCAGGAATTCGCATCGCTCAACGATAACCTCGAAGAAATTTCCGAAAACCGCGAGCAGATTGAAATTTCGCGCTATTACGAAAAGCTCCCGAAACCTACCCTCATCGCAGCTCAGGAGTATGTCGACCACAAGATTTTCTTCCGCAACCCCCTTAAAGAGCGCAACTCAATCGACTGACAGTCAACTCAAAGTAATAAGCCAACAAATAAACGTGCAGATTTATTTTAACAATTGAATTCTTTTTAATAACTTTGCACCCGCTAATCAATATTTTATTAACCAACAAAAATCTGTAAGAATGCACTTAAATTCTGAAGAAAAAGTACAGATCTTCGAGAAGTACGGTAA
>CANPDU010000014.1 GCA_947573135.1 uncultured Bacteroidales bacterium
ATAACACTATGCTCCGACATCATCGCTCACCAACCGGAAAAATCCGCTGACCCGACATAACGCCTTACTAACCGTCTCAGCCTGACCGGCCGCGAGCGTTCGCGGAGGCGTTGCGTCAATACATTGATCCCTTCCATCACATCTCCCCCGACTCATAAATATCATCATTTCCCCTTTATCAACGACACACACTCCCACCGGGCACTCGCTTTCACAGACTTATTTTTTTGATTGAACAGTTGACTGCATTGCAACAGATCCCGCCAGACATTGCAAATTTTCAAACTTTCAAACCAATCAAAAGACATAACAAATGAAACAATTATTTAAATCAATCATCGCTTTCGCTGCCATCGTAGCCATGTCATTCACAGTATCAGCCCGCACTTCTTATCGTGGATTTGTTGACTTTGATCCGACAATAGCTGTTTCTTACAGTTCGGTTTCTCCGTCTGATCTCAAACTTGATTACAAGCCGGCCGATCTTTCAATTCTTTTCAGCACAACACATGGCGTTCAGATAAATCGCCATTTCTTCGTTGGTGCCGGTGCCGGTTTCATACTTGGGAAAACTACAACCGAACCTTCAGAAAAAGGAGGCGGAAATATAGAAGACGGGAGCTTCGAACTCAATCTTTATGTTCCCGTCTATCTCGCCGCACGCTATGATTTGAACATCGTCCGTAAAGTCAGTCCCTTCATATCGTTCAAAGCCGGTTATCTTTATGGAATTTCGGAATATGGCGAATACAACATTCCCGGTTCTTCCGGCGAATCTCTTGCCGACAGCGGTTTCTTCTTTCAGCCGACTGTTGGTGTCAGAATACGGCTTCACCACCATGTAGGCCTTAACCTCGGTCTTACTCTCTTCCCTATGAAATATAAGACCGAAGAAAATTCGTATAGCAGTAACTACAGCGATATCCGCGCAAGCTATACTCGCTACAACCTCGGTCTCAACATAGGCATTGACTTCTGATCGCATGAAAAAGCTATTTGCCATAACCTTTCTGCTGCTTGTGGCAGTCGCCGCTCACGCAGCCAAAGAAGTGACTGTCGACGGCATCCGCTACACCATCCTCGGCAACAACACTGCCCGCTGTGCGGCAGCCGATAAGAATAAGCTCGTCGACGTCGTTATTCCGTCGAAAATAACCGTCGACGGTCTGCCTTACGCTGTCACAGAGGTTGAGAAAGAAGGCTTCAAAGGATGTAAGAATCTGCGGTCGGTCATCCTCCCCAATTCTGTCAACACTATCGGAGAGGCCGCCTTCTGGAACTGCAAGGCTCTCGAAAGCGCCGTCATGCCCGACGTCTGTCAGGCTGACATATCAAAAGGAAGCTACGGCTACGACCGTTACGGCATATTTCATGGATGCAAAGCGCTGAAACGTCTCCGCGGCACAACGCGCATGTATCCCGACTACTTCCTGCTCAACGCCCTCTTTGACTGCTCCGATGTGCCGGCCTACAACACGATCATCAGTCTCGACGACTCGCAGCGGCGCAACGCCACGGTCAACTCTAATTTTGCCGACTTCGCCGTAGCCCACATCAAAAAGCCGGTCGAGGAATGGCAGCGCCGCAAGATGTATGAGACCATGGCTCAGTGGGAAGCCCGTGTCACTGACGCCAACCGCAGCCGCATGATCGAAGAGGCCACAGCCGAAGCCCGCGCCGAGTTCATCAAGACCTTCGCTCCGATGGCGGTCAAAGGTGTCCTTGAGGACTACAACGCCGACTATGGTTTCTACTCCGTATTCCTCGGCGAACTCGGCAACGTCTACGCCGCCGTTCCAGCCGACGAGGCCAGAAACTTCGCCGACAACTGGGACAAAGTAAGCATCGAGCCTGTCTACGGCATCCTCGACAACTCGGTCGGCATACTGTCGTGCAGCTTCATCCTCGGCGATAAAACCTATAAGTCGCCGTCGTCATACGCCGAAGACGACTTCACCGACATCGCCCTCACGATCGTGCCGCTTGCTTCTGTTCGCGAATACGAGCTCGCAGCCGCTAAGCGCACGGAGGTCAAGGAAGAGCAGCGATCCTACGATACCGACATCATCGACATCGATATTCCGTCATCTGACGCTGACAACTCTAAGACCTTCGCCGTCATAATCGGCAACGAGAACTATCAGCGCGTGGCTCATGTCGATTATGCGATGAACGACGCCCGCATCTTCGCGAAATACTGCGAGCGCACTCTCGGCATACCCGAGTCAAACATCCGCACATACTACGACGCCACTTTCGGCGACATACTCGCCGCTATGGACGACATCAAAAACATCACCGATGCTTTTGACGGAAAAGTCAATGTGATATTCTACTACGCCGGTCACGGCATGCCCGACGAAAGCAACCGCAACGCCTTCATCATTCCGATCGACGCAACCGGCACACAGCCCGAAGCCTGCTATCCGCTCAGCCGCCTCTATGCCCAGCTCGGCGAGCTCAAAGCTAACTCTGTTGTCGCTTTCATCGACGCATGCTTCAGCGGTTCGCTGCGCGGCGACGGCATGCTTGCAAGTGCCCGCGGCATCAAGATCAAGCCGCGCGACATCCCCGCCGAAGGCAACCTCGTCGTCCTTTCAGCCGCTTCAGGAGACCAGACAGCCTTCCCTTATCATGAGAAAGGCCACGGACTCTTCTCCTACTATCTCATCAAGAAGCTCAACGAGTCCAAAGGCGAGGCTACTCTCGGCGAAATCGCCGACTATGTGTCGTCAAACGTCTCACAGCAGGCCGTCGTCGTCAACAAAAAGCCTCAGACTCCCGGCGTAAAATCTTCTGCCGGTCTCGGCGACTCTTGGCGTGATTTCCGCCTGCTCCGCTGATCTTAAACCCTCATCAATATATCCCTAACCCCGATGCGGCGCCACAAGCGCCGCATCTTTTTTCCGACAACTCCGACCCGTCCGACCCGTCCGGCAAGTCCGCCCTGCTTTGAGGGCTTTTCGCGACTTGTTTTGCCTGTTTCGTATTTTTTTGCGAACTTAGCACAATAATCGTATAAGATCCTTTTTAATGAAAACTAATTTGTTTAAGGCCGGGTTATTTGCTTTTCTGTTGGCTGCCGGCGTCTCGGCTGCCCAGGCCAAAATCAGTTTTGCCGGAATTTTTTCTGACAACATGGTTTTACAGCAGAATGCCGTAGTGAAAATTCATGGCATCGCTGCTCCGGATTCTGAAGTTAAACTTTCTGCCGGTTGGGATAATAAGAAATTGAAAACAAAGGCAGACAGGGAGGGCCGTTGGGCTATCGAACTTCCCACTCCTTCCTACGGCGGCCCTTATAACATAACGGCTTCCGACCGCGACGGCGAGCTGACGCTCTCCGACGTGCTCATCGGCGATGTCTGGGTGTGCGGCGGACAGTCTAATATGGAAATGCCGGTGAAAGGTTTTGCCGGCCAGCCTTCCGCTAATACCGCTGATCTTATAGCCAAGACCCGTCCCGCACGGCAGTTGCGTCTCTTCAAGCAGCCCCGCGACTGGTCGACGACTCCCAAAGATACTGTCATCGGTGGCGAATGGACACTTGCTACGCCGGCAGCAGTGGCCGACTTCAGTGTCGTCGGTTATGTGTTCGGTAATTATATTCAGGAGGCGCTCGATATTCCCGTCGGCCTTATCCAGTGCTGCTGGAGCAATTCCAAAATCGAAACGTGGATGGCTCGCGAGACTTTTGAAAACGAGTTCCCCGACACACAGCTTCCCGTTGCCGGACAGACAGAATTCGGCTGGCTCACAGGCACACCGACCTTGCTCTATAATGCTATGGTCAATCCCTGGGATGGCTTCCCTGTAGCAGGCGCCGTATGGTATCAGGGTGAGGCCAACTCTCCGAATCCCGATCCATATAAGAAATTGTTCCCGGCTATGGTGAAAGACTGGCAGACAGTTTTCCGCAACGACGGGATGCCGTTCTATTATGTTCAGCTCGCGCCGTTCGGCGCTCAGGGCGACAACTGGGCGCGCTTCCGTCAGGTCCAGAACGAACTGCTTGATCTTATGCCCAATGTGGCTATGGCTACTATAGGCGACTGCGGTGACAGTCTTTTCATACACCCGCCGAAGAAAATACCCGTCGGCGAACGCCTCGCGCGTCTCGCGCTTGAAAAAACTTATGGCCGCGACGGCATCCTTGCCGAAGCTCCCTGTGCAAAGTCGGCATATTTTGAGAATGATAGCGCTAAGACTGTTATAGTGGAATTCCACAATTCGTCGGCCGGCCTGACTCCGACACGCCGTCAGCTTTCCGGTTTTGAAGTGGTCAATCCTTTTGGCGAAGTATATCCGGCCGAGGCCGTTATTTATGGCCACGACCGCGTAAAGGTGACGAGCCCCGTCAAAAATCCTGTCGAGGTCCGCTACGCTTATCATAATTATTACGAATCTTCACTGTTCAACAATGTCGGTGTCCCTGCCGCTCCGTTCCGCCTCGAACTGCCCAAACGCAAGAAGCCGGCGCTGATGTGGTTTGACGCCGAGGCCAATATCAAGCGTTTCAGTAATCCTGATTCAATTGATTATTATATCGACAAGATCGCTGATCTCGGTTTCACTCACGCAGCCGTTTGTATCCGTCCCATTACCGGCTACCTTCTTTATGACAGCGAGCTTGCTCCTCCTTACCGCGGCAACTACGATGACGTGAAGGTCGATTTCGATTATCTCGGCAAGTTTATTGAGGCCGCTCATCGTCGAGGCATTAAAGTTCTGGCGTCGATGAATACATTCTGTGCCGGTCATAATTTTATTGACAAGGGTCTTGTCTACGAAGGCCATCCCGAGTGGGCGAGTCAGGTGCTTGATGTCGACCGTGGCATCATTCCCATCACTCAGCAGAAAAACAAGTATGGCGCGATGGTCAATCCTATTAACCCCGAGTATCAGGATTATATCATCTCTGTGATGAAGGAGATAGTCACAAAATATCCTCAGGTCGACGGCATTATTCTCGACCGAGTGCGCTACGACGGCATCACGGCCGATTTCTCCGATCTCTCGCGCCGTGAGTTCGAAAAGTATATAGGTCAGAAAGTAAAGCGTTTCCCCGACGACATCCTTTCGCTTGAAAAGACCGGCGACGATGGAAAATTCAAGGTTATTCCGGGCAAACATTATCTGAAATGGCTCGAATGGCGCACTAAAAATATCACCGATTTCATGGCACGTGCCCGCCGGGAAGTCAAGGCCTTCAAGCCTGATGCGATATTCTCCACCTATACCGGCGCGTGGTATCCTTCATATTATGAGGTCGGCGTCAACTTCGCCAGCAACACCTACGATCCGTCGAAAGATTTCGACTGGGCGACTCCGGCCTACAAGGATCTCGGCTATGCCGAACTGATCGATCTTTACACCACAGGCAATTACTACACCGACATAACCATCGAGGAAAGCCGTAACAATCCCAATACTGTATGGAACGAGACCGACAGCGAGGGGCACAGCGGTTCATGGTACTGCGTCGAGGGATCATGCCGTCATCTGCGCGATATCATGGGCGACAATGATGTGCTCGGCGGAGTGCTTGTCGATCAGCTCTATTTCGACAAATCGCGCCTGCCTCGTGCGATCGAGATGAACTTGCGCGCCTCCGACGGTCTGATGATCTTCGACATTGTCCACATCATCAACGCAAACCTCTGGAAAGAAATCGAAGACGGCATGCGCGCCGGCGGCAATATTAAGTAACCATTTAAATATCCTGACCATGAAATTATCAGCAGCAATATTAGCGGTCATCCTGGCTGCTTCGGTTGATGTTCAGGCTGCGAAAGCCGATTATAATGTTGTTCCGCTGCCGCAGTCGGTTGCGGTCGATAATTCTCAAAAGCCGTTTTTACTCGGCTCTGATACAAGGGTTATCACAACAAAGGCCCTCGATCGCGAAGGCGACTTTCTGCGTTCCTGTATCTCGCGTCTTCCGAAGGCCGGAGCCAAAGGGACGGTCGAACTTAAGACCGGCCTGAAGTCCGACAACCCCGAAGCCTACCGCATAACCGTCACCCCAAAGCGCATCATTGTCGAAGGCGCTTCGGCGCCCGGTGTGTTCTACGGCGTGCAGACTCTGCGCAAATCTTTCCCCGTAGATATTTCACAACCGGTTGAAATGCCTGCCGGAGAGGTTGCGGATGCTCCGCGCTTTGCCTATCGCGGTGCGCATCTTGATGTTGTGCGGCACTTTTTCAATGCTGATGAAGTGAAAACGTTTATCGACATGCTCGCGCTGCACAATATCAATAAATTCCACTGGCATCTGACCGATGATCAGGGCTGGCGTATCGAGATCAAGAAATATCCCCGGCTGACAGAAGTCGGCTCTAAGCGTCCCGGCACGCTCATCGGCCGCTATGGCGCCGGCACGGAGATCGATTCGATTCCTGTCGAAGGATTTTTCACACAGGATCAGATACGCGACATTATCGCTTATGCCGCCGAACGGCATATTGAGATCATTCCCGAGATCGACCTGCCGTCGCACATGATGGCTGCCCTTGCTTCCTATCCGGAACTCGGTTGCACCGGCGGACCGTATGAGGTGCTTTGCACATGGGCCGGCTACAAGGACGTGCTGTGTCCGGGTAAGGATAAGACTATGGAATTTATCGGGAATGTGCTGTCGGAAGTAATGGAACTATTCCCTTCGAAGTTCATCCATATCGGCGGTGACGAGTGTCCCAAAGACCGTTGGAAAGAGTGTCCCGACTGTCAGGCGCGCATTGCCGAGCTGGGCATCGTTGCCACTGACGAGGCGTCGGCCGAAACGCAGCTTCAGGGCTATGTGACCCGTTATGCGGCCGAAGTTGCGCGCCGCCACGGCAAGTCGATCATCGGCTGGGATGAAATACTCGAGTGCGACGATATTCCGCAGGACGCCGTGGTAATGTCATGGCGCGGCATCGACGGAGCTGTCAAAGGCACAGCCCGCAATCACCGCGTGATCCAGACCCCCAACGATTATCTCTATTTTGACTATTATCAGTCCGACAATATGGATACCGAACCTCTTGCCATCGGAGGCTATGTTCCGGTCGAAAGGGTATATTCGTTCGAACCCTTCTCCGACGGTATGACCGACGCTCAGAAAGCTCTTGTCATGGGGCCTCAGGCCAATCTGTGGACCGAATATGTCCCGACATTCTCCCATCTTCAGTATATGGAACTGCCGCGCATGGCCGCGCTTGCCGAGGTGCAGTGGACGGCTCCCGAAAAGAAAAACTATCATGATTTCAAGTGCCGTATGCCGCGTCTGATCGCCAACTATGAGCGTGAAGGCTACAACTACGCCCGTCATATCTTCGATACTGATGTTGATTTCATCCCTGACCGCGCTTCCCGTTCGCTCGTGATGTCAGCATCGGTTTATCCCGGCTCCGCGCTGCGTTACACTCTCGACGGCTCACAGCCGACAACGGCTTCGACGCTGTACGACGGACCTGTAAGTCTCAGCAGCGACTGTATTGTCAGTGCTGCGGCTTTTGCTCCCGACGGAACGCGCGGCACGGTAACGTCCGACACTCTGCGTGTCAGCGCTCCTACATTCGGCGACATTACACTTGCGTATGAACCATATTCGCCCTTTGCGTTCGGTGGCGCCGACGGTCTTGTCGACGGTCTTGTCGGCAACGATAACTTCCGCAGCGGCCGGTGGGTCGGTTTCCTCGGTGATCCTTGCGACGCCACGATCACGTTCCGCGAGCCTGCGACGGTTTCTCAGGTAGCGTTCAAGACCTGTATCGTATGGCCTGAAGGCGCTCTCGAGTTCCGGAAAGCAGAGGTCTACGGCTCGGCCGACGGCAAGAACTTCAGGCTTCTCGCGACTCTCGACAATCCTGAGCAGGATCCCGCGCAGACCAACGGCGCCTATCTCCACGAAATAAACTTTGACCCTGTCAGTCTTAAGGCGATCCGTCTGGTCGTCACTCCCTGTGAGCCGTCGGGCATCTGGAAGCGCATCCTTTTCGTGGACGAAATTCAGGCACGCTGAAAACTTCTGTAACCAACCATATTCAAGCATTTACATTTTATGAAAAAATTAGTTCTGTTAATCGCAGGCGCACTGGCCGTGTCTACGCTCCACGGCCAGGATATGCGCATGGACACTTATTGTAATCCGCTCAACATCGATTACACCTACATGATCTACAATTCGTCGAAAGACATTTCCTACCGCTCGGGCGCCGATCCCGCCGTGGTGGAGTTCAGGGGCGAGTACTATATGTTTGTCACCCGCTCTCACGGCTACTGGCATTCGACCGATCTGCAGAACTGGGAGTATATCGAACCGGGCAAAAACTGGTATCCTCAGGGCTGCAACGCTCCGGCCGCCCATAACTATAAAGATTCGGTGCTTTATGTCTGCGGCGATCCTTCGGGGGCGATGAGCGTGCTTTATACCGATGACCCCAAGTCAGGTGACTGGAAGGCTGTTCCGGCCATCCTTCACGATCTTCAGGACCCTGATCTTTTTGTTGATGACGACGGCAGCGCTTACATGTTCTGGGGCTCGTCAAATGTTTATCCCATCCGCGGTATCAGACTGAACAAGGACCATCGTTTCATACCTGAAGGCGACAAGGTCGAACTGTTCAACCTTGATCCGGCCAGGCATGGCTGGGAGCGCTTCGGCGAAAATCATACCGATACGGTCCTCGGCGGTTATATCGAAGGCCCGTGGCTGACTAAGCATGACGGCAAATATTATATGCAGTATGCCGCTCCGGGAACTGAGTTCAATGTCTATGCCGACGGAGTTTATGTCGCCGACAATCCTCTCGGACCGTACCGCTATCAGGCTCACAATCCCATATCATACAAGCCGGGCGGCTACATGAACGGAGCCGGTCACGGCAGCACGGTTCTCGGCCCGGGCGGACGCTACTGGCATTTCGGATCGATGGCGCTGCCGATCAATATGAACTGGGAGCGTCGCCTGTGCATGTTCCCGACCTATTTTGACGAAGACGGAGTGATGTACTGCGACACCCGTTTCGGCGATTATCCGCGCTATGCTCCGACCGTGCCGGGCAAGAAGGGCGATTTCCGCGGATGGATGCTGCTCTCCTACGGCAGACCCGTCACCGCGTCGTCGGCTGTCAGCGGTCACGAGCCTGGCGGCCTGACTGACGAAAACAGCAAAACGTTCTGGCTTGCCGGCGCAAACGATGATAAGCAGTGGGTGGAAATAGATCTCGGGCAGCCTGCGACAGTCAATGCCGTACAGGTTAACTATAATGACTACGAGAGCGATATGTACGGCCGCTATCCCGGTCTGCGTCACCGCTACACGATCGACGGCTCTCTCGACGGCAAAACATGGACGCGTCTGGTAGACCGCTCGGAAAGTTTCAGGGACACGCCTCACGATTATGTCGAGATCGAGACTCCGGCCCGCGTGCGTTACGTCCGCTATAATAATATAGAGGTGCCGATGCCAAATCTTTCGCTGTCGGCGATCAGAGTGTTCGGCCGCGGCGAAGGCAAGGCTCCGCAGGCTGTAAGAAAATTTGAGGCACGCCGCCATACCGACCGCCGTGACATCACCCTCAGCTGGGAGCCGGTCAAAGGCGCTCAGGGCTACAATATCATGTGGGGCGTGGCTCCTGACAAACTTTATAGCTCGTGGATGGTCTACGGTGACAAATGCGAACATCTTATGAAGTGCCTGTCGACCGATCAGAAATATTATTTCGCAATCGAGGCCTTCAATGAGAACGGTGTCGCTCCCTTGTCGAAAATAAAGGAGGTAGAATAAAAAAAGGGTAAGCTTACTACATCGCACCGCTACAACCTCATACCCTTGCTTCGGTCAAGACCTGGGGGATTCTGAGGGAGCTGGTCGTGTAGGACTTACCCGATGCAAAGTTACAAATTTTTTGCGACCGGACAAAGCTTTGTCCTAAAAACTCGGATAAAAAGAAAAAGACCGGCATTCAGCTGCCGGTCTTTTTCAATATATGTAGGGTTGTGAATGGACTGATTAGCCGTTGATTTCAACCATACGTGCGATGAGATCGAGCACTTTGTTAGAGTAGCCGATTTCGTTGTCGTACCAAGAAACAACTTTTACGAAGTTGTCGGTCAGATAAACGCCTGCGTTAGCGTCGAAGATAGAAGTGCGGGTGTCGCCGAGGAAGTCGCTTGAAACGACTGCGTCTTCAGTATAACCGAGCACACCTTTGAGTTCGCCTGCGGCAGCTTCTTTCATAGCAGCGCAGATAGCTTCTTTGGTAGCGGGTTTAGCGAGGTTGACAGTAAGGTCGACAACAGATACGTCGAGGGTGGGGACACGCATCGAGATACCGGTGAGCTTGCCGTTGAGTTCGGGGATAACTTTACCTACAGCCTTAGCAGCGCCGGTTGAAGAGGGGATGATGTTGCCCGAAGCAGCACGGCCGCCGCGCCAGTCTTTCATAGAGGGACCGTCGACAGTCTTCTGAGTAGCTGTAGTAGAGTGAACTGTAGTCATAAGGCCGTTAACGATGCCGAACTTGTCGTTGAGCACCTTGGCGATAGGAGCGAGACAGTTGGTTGTGCAGGAAGCGTTAGAAACGAACTGAGTGCCCTTTACATAAGTCTTGTCGTTTACACCGCAAACGAACATGGGGGTGTCGTCCTTTGAAGGAGCAGACATAACCACATATTTAGCGCCGGCTTCGATGTGAGCCTGAGCTTTTTCTTTGGTAAGGAAGAGACCGGTTGATTCAACAACGTATTCAGCGCCGACTTCGCCCCATGCGATTTCTTTCGGGTCGCGGCAAGCGGTAACGCGGATAGCTTTGCCGTTTACGATAAGAAGGCTCTTTTCGAGATCGTAGTCAACAGTGCCGTCGAAGTGACCGTGCATTGTGTCATACTTGAGCATGTAAGCCATGTAATCAACGGGGAGAAGGTCGTTGATAGCAACAACTTCGATGTCGTTGCGTTTGGTAGAGGCACGGAATACGAAACGTCCGATGCGGCCAAAACCATTAATACCAATTTTTGTCATAGTTGTAATAAAAAATATTTGGGTTAAATTTAGTTATGTCGTTGTGTGCCAGCGCTCTCTTGCGGGCGTATAGTTTTGAGCACACAAAATTACAAATATTTTTTCTTATTGCGCAATAAATCAATGCTAAAAATAGATAAAGACCGTTGACAAAGGCGGATTAACATCGTGAGACACTGCCCGGTCGGTCAGTACAGCCCCCCGACCCATGCGTCCTCATGGAAAGGTAGGCTGCAGCGCAACATTGCCGCTCATTGTCAGCCCCGACAATAAAGCACACAATACACCCCTATTGCAATTTGACTTTTTATCAACTACAAAGTTCATGCATAATTATTGATGTGTTTGCATCTGTTTCTGGGCTATTCATTTTCGGAAGTTTTGTCGGACTTAAGGAGTAGGGGAAAGACAACCGGGTAGTATGCTCCGTTTGATTTCAGTTTTAATTTTAAACCAATACGATCTTCATGTATAGATCGTAAATAATCAGATTTTATCAATACTAACAGATAAGCATCCGGTTTCCTGTAATATCTGCCGACCGGCGTATATTCGGAATTTTTACCATCTTTAACCGTAACCGGATAAATAGGCGGATCAACAAGGTATTTTTTTTCAACGTTATAAATTATTGGATTATCATCGTTCATTTGTATACTTATCTGGTCTAATGGAAAACGAAGAAACCACCCTTTCTCTATAAGTTTTTCTATATTTCCCGGGATTTGCTTCTTTATTTCATCTATATCTTCGTTGGTGAAAGCCAATGCAGAATAAGCATTTTTATCATCATATACTATGGGATCAGGGGCATAAAAAGCACCTACGACAAAATAATCTGATTTATAATCAATCAGCGGACAATGCCAAAGGCTGTCGCCAAAAAATTCAAATTTTGGTGCAATTATGACTTCTTTTCTTTCAGGTGTCGGGGCCGAGTCCCTTTTCGGATCGTAGGTCGAAAGTTTTACATTAAGAGGTTTTATATTATCTGAAAGACTATCCGCAACAGGCAATGCCCTTACAGCCTGAGGCACAATGTCGGTAGTGTTATTACCTTTTTCTACCGCCGCGGCCTTAAAGCTGATGCTACAAAACAGACATATCACAAATGCCGTATATAACCTTATTTTTTTGCTCTTACTACTCTGTAATTCCATGTGTATATTTTCATTATTTCTTTAGTGTATTGTTATTTACTCTTATTCCAGTGCCTTCCGTATTTTATCCCACGAACTCGCGCAAAGCCCGCTAAGCTCACAAAGGACAATCACTGCTGAACTAAAAAATACGCATCCATAATCCAGATCCATCGCTTCACAATAATCTCAATAATCCCAAACGATCTCATCAGAGATATCAGTGACCCATAGATGAGTAGAAGCCTGTTCTTTCAGAATTTTAAACTTAAGAGCGTACCCGAAATCACTATCATATAGGCCGAAAAATGTAGTAAAAATAATCGTATCTCCTTTTATCCCGTCAAAGCGTAAGTTACCAAAACAAAGTTGATCTATCCGAGATGCGAAATATGTAGTATCACGTTTAAGTTTCAATATTTCAATGGTTTTCTTTCGGTCAAGATAAATCAAATCTTTGCCGTCTATCGGATCTACCATCATACATACGGCATTGCCCAATAAGCATTGCTTGAGTTCTTCGGATCTGTTCTCGACTTTTAGCGAATCCCATACTAAAGGGTAAAAGATAATGCGGTTTCTATCATCGAGTGATAGAGCATTGCCATATTTGATATACACGTTATTCATAATAGTGTCTTGCATAAAAAAAGCGACACCTCTGTCTTTACAGTTGAAACGCAATTGAGGATAGGCCAATGTATCAATCTCAATTATCCTCGGACAAGAGATTGTATCATATTCCTTTTCAGCCGCATCATGAATGAATATTGTGTCATATTCAGTAAAAACCTCATTGTCCGAGATTGTGTCATTTATTGCAACGATGACGTTTTCTTCATAATCTCCGGATTGCAAGGCAGTTTCCGACTGATTGCTCACATTTCTTTGTTTTCCGCCGCATGCTGAAACTATCACCATAACCACTGCGCAGAGCGCACTTAATTTTTGTTTATACATAGAGTAATTACCTCATAAATTATTACTTTTTAGATTTGGTCTTCATTAGATCGTCGACTGAAAGGCTCTCCAAATACCCAAGGATTTCATCAAGACGATCGTAGTACATGGCCATATTAGGCTCAGGAAATTTATAATGTTTTATAAGCCACTCGGCACGTTTTAAGGACAAATCTTTAAGCTTATTATAATTCTCTGGCTCTACCACTTTACAAAGAGCCAGATATTCAAAGAGCCATTCAGCACCGAGATCGGGTAGCTCTTTAATACCTTTGAGTACAGGAAGTATTTTATCATTATATACATCCTTAGGGGTAGCATATTTTGTAAAAACATATGAGGCACATTTCCTGATCATTTCGGATAATTTTTGATATTCTTCGTCAAAATTACTGAGGTCAGAATAAAATGTATACACATCGTCAAAGCCTAACATTACACCTTGAACGGCTGCTGTAAATGAACTTCGTTGGTTCTATACTCTTCCATCCCCCATCAAATTTTATAATAAATGACGAATCTCTTTTCCTGAATGAAAATTCTTTCAGAAATGGTTCCGTCTTAAGTCTTGCTACTATAGTTTCAAATTTTGTCATATAATAATTATTTATCTACACGTGCAACACTACTTATAAATCAAATCTCTATTTCTCAGTAAGTGCCGTCGGGGACAGGTAGCCGGTAGTCGCATATCGAGAAACCGAGCGAGTCGCAGAGTTCCACGGCTCGTTCGTTGCGGTCGCATACAGCAGCACGCAAAAGCACTTTGCGAACGACAGATCTCATTTCAGGCGTTTTTTCGAAATACGGCTCAAGTACGTGACAGAAGCGTTCAGCCAAATCACCGTTTCCCTTATAGCCGAGCATCACTTTGTAGTAAATCGCAATACCTTTATCATCGCCCTTATTCCGGTAATATTTTTCAAGTTTCTCCAATGCGTCGCGATCATTATAAGCCACAACCCTGACTCTAAGCGAGTCAACGCCATAAGTGTGCCCGTCAATCAACGCTTTCTCCTGTTTGTAATTTTTATCGACCGAACCTCGATCAAAAGAATAGCCGATTTTCCCATGAGAATTTAATGCTATCTTATAACCGAGATTAAATAAGCGCTCATCTTCAATAAATTCTGTACACAGTAAGTATAAATAATCAAAATTCCCCAAACTATAACAAAATTTGGGTATTAATTCCGGAGAAGAATACATGTCGATAAAATATGGCAATGCTGTCAGATCTTTTGGAAGAGGAAGTGCCGGTCTGTCCAAATGATCGGGTCCCTGTTCAGGATAGATGTATCCGCGGATAAGACATTTTTCTAATTCACTCTTTACATCGCTCTCATTTATACGTGGGTAACATAAAGGTAAATCTGTTACACCGATGATCACATCTTGCGCTACATATATACGACCGTTAACCAAGATCGTGTCATTTTTATGCAAATCCTTGTATTTGACCGACGGAATATCCTGATATTTGAGTCTCGCATCACATATCAATGCCGAGAACAAACATATCGTTAATATGACTTTTACAAAATTTTTCATACGATGGCTAAAGTTTTCATTGTCTTGCAAATAATACGTTAAGTTTTTTAGTGATGAAATCAGTCGGCAAGAAACTTTCGGATGGCGTCGTCGTGGTTGTAAGACAGGTCTAATTCACATTTATACAATGAAGCCTTTATCACTTTACCTTTTTTTACTTGAAAAAGAGCTCTGACAGATTGTTTGAAAACATCAGGAAATGAGAGTATTAATAATTCAAAGCATTGAGGTCTGCCATTCTGTCTTATTCCCGATATTTTATAGAAATATTGTTTCAAGAATACCATTGAGGAAAAACGAAATCCATTGCACTTCCAATTAAACACCTCAAAAAAACCACCTAAAAAGGTAAAATTGAGTTCGATTATATAATCGTCATCCGGTCCGAAATCTATAGCGAAGTCGCCCCAAAATGGCAGTGAATAACCATTAATCACTTCCGATAATTCATTACGAAAGTCAGTTGTATCTACATCATATTTCCATACTTGCATATTAAGATATCCTGTTTTCAGAATGTCGACAGTAAAGGGAGCTACTGAAGCAATATTTTCTTCAATATATGAACAAATAGAGTTCATAAACGGATAATCTTCTGCCTCACAGTTAATGCCGAGAGAGTTATACCAGTTATCCATATGAAAGTAGCTAACGGACGTAGAATACAAATAACGTGCAAATGCTTCGGGCGCGTCTAAACTGCAGCCCAAATTGTATGTCATTTGACAGATCAATGAAAAAGCTATGCTAAATATTCCGATCATGTTGTCTTTACTATATGGTTAGTTACACTCATATAATATGCTCTGCGACAAAGATAAGTAATTAATTTTATATCAAGTGAATAATCAGATGATTATTTTTTGCGAGATTTGAGTGATTGCTGCTGGCGACGGAGGATTCGGCGGTCGCGGCGCGATAGAGGGGGGCGCGTGGCTGACCGGTCGGGCTGATCCGGCTGATCCGGCTGATCGGACTTGTCGGACCGGGCTGACATGTCGGACGGGTCGGACTCGTCTGACTGAAGCATGAGGATCTCTGAGTCAGCGAGATTGAGGAGGGCGCGGTCGGCGGCGCGAGTCGTGTCGTTGGCAATCACAAGGATGGAGATGCCGAGTCTGATCTGAAGAACGGTAAGTCGCTTCATCACATAGGCGGCTGATGAGTTGCGGCCGAACGACAGGGCGGCGATGCGCGACACTGAATCGACGATAACAGTGCGTATGTCGGTCGTGGTCACGATTTCTTCGATTGCGCCGATGACGATGTCGGCGTAGTCGGAGGTGTCGTCGGCCGATTCGTAGCGGGGGTTAAAGATCGAGAGTCCGCTGATGCGTCTGACGGCGTCGGCGTGGTCGTGGAGAGTGTTTGCTGCGTTGATGTAGACGATTTTGCGCCCGGAAGCCGATGCTTCGGCAGCGATTTCGAGGGCTTTGGCGGTTTTGTCGACACTTTGCGGTGCATGAATGAGTGCCGTTGTGTTTTCGCGCCAGAGTTTGCGGTAGATGTAGACTGTGTTTTTCACATTTTCTACGAAGTCAGTTGCTGATAAGAGTTGGTTTTTCATATTTATAATTGTTTAATGAGTGAATTATAGCGCAAATTTATAATAAAAATAATTACAATGCAAATATTATTGCAGAAAAATATTCTGGTGCATGAAGCCGGAACTGCATGTATCTGTTTATGAAGCCGATTTAGCGAAAGTTTTGTTGCGACATTTGGCAGATTTATTTAATTTTGTGAAAAATGAAATGTAGATATGTGTTCAATCAGAAAAATATCAGCTTTATTTTCAGCTGTTGCCTTATCGGTTACAGTCATGGGAAGCAACACCGGCGACAGGACGGTATGGCTCGATGAGATAGATTCTCAGGGTTATTATGTGCAGGACTGGGGTTCGCCGCAGATCAACCGTTCGATCGCGGGAACGCCCCTGAGCATAGCCGGACAGCGGTTTGAGCGCGGCATAGGCGGTCATGCCATCAGCCGTATGCTTTTTGATCTCGGCGGCAAAGCGCATAAGGTCACGGGCATGGTCGGTCCCGATGACGCCAACCTGTTTACGACCAGGCTCGAATTCAAGATAGTCGGCGACGGCAAGGAGCTCTGGGGCAGCGGCGTAATGCAGCGGGGCGACAAGGCAAAGCCGTTCGATGTAGATCTTACGGGCATCGACAAAGTGCTGTTGCTCATAGATATGTGTGACGACGAATTCATGTATGACCACGCTGACTGGGCAGATGTCAGGTTTATCACTGACGGATCTGATGTGCGGGCGATACCTGTCTGGCCACAGCCGGTGAAGAAAGAACCGTATATCCTGACTCCGGCAGCGCCGGCCACTCCGCGCATCAATAATCCGAAGGTCTACGGCGCCACTCCGGGAGCGGAATTTCTCTGGTCGGTGATGGCATCCGGCCAGCAGCCGATGACGTATGGTGCCAAAGGTTTGCCGAAAGGCCTGAGTATAGACAAAAGAACCGGCGTGATAACCGGATCGGTGGCAAAGAAGGGAGATTACAAGGTCACTCTTACTGCAGCCAACAGTCTCGGCACGGACAAGAGAGAGGTGACGATAAAGATAGGCGACCGCATATCGCTTACGCCTATCATGGGGTGGAGCAGCTGGAACTGCTGGCGTTTTGACGCGAGCGACGAGATACTGCGGCGCACGACCGACATAATGCATGAGAAACTGCATCCCTACGGCTGGACCTACGTCAGCGTCGACGACGGCTGGGAAGCGTCGGAACGTACACCCGACGGTGTGCTGCCCGGCAACGCCAACTGGCCCGACATGAAGTCTCTGACTGATTACATGCACTCCAAAGGCATGAAATTCGGCATCTACTCGTCGCCCGGCCCGACTACATGCGGCAATTATCTCGCATCCTACGGCCACGAGATGACAGATGCCCGTACATGGGCCGACTGGGGTGTCGACTATCTGAAATATGACTACTGCAGTCACACACAGGTCGAGAAAGATTCCAGCGAAGGCTCGATACGCGCGCCGTATGATCTGATGCGCGAGGCGATCGACAGCACGGGCCGCGATATAGTCTACTGCGTGGGCTACGGAGCCCCGAGAGTATGGATCTGGGGACCTGATGCGGGCGGAAATCACTGGCGCACAACATGTGACATAACCGACCACTGGAACGTCGTCCAGGCAATAGGCAACTGTCAGGACGTCTGTGCTCCGGCTACGGCACCGGGACGTTTCAACGATCCCGACATGATGGTTGTCGGAGAAGTCGGCGGCGGCTGGGGCGCACCCAAGCATCCGACGCTTCTTACGCCTGACGAACAGTATGCCCATGTTTCGCTATGGGCGATACTGTCGGCTCCGCTGCTGCTCGGCTGCGACGTGGAGGCTCTCGACGACTTCACACTCTCGCTGCTGACCAACAGCGAGGTAATAGCCGTCGATCAGGACGAACTTTGCGCACCGGCAGTGAAAAAGACAGTAAAGAACGGCCAGATATGGTACAAACCTCTTGCCGACGGATCGATAGCGCTCGGCTGCTTCAACATGGATCCGTATTTCGTGCTCTGGGATCAGGACGACAGCGAGGCCATGCAGATGCGTGACTATGAGTTTGAGGTCGATCTCGCCGGACTTGGCTTCGCCGGGCCGGTCGTAATCCGTGATCTGTGGCGCAATGCCGATGAGGTAAGCGGAGTGACCGGCACTTACAGGACGAAGGTTCCATATCACGGCGTGAAATTTGTAAAAATCACTCCGCTTGCAGCCAAATAGACCGGCCAAAAACCATAAAAGGAGAAAAATGGTTATATTTGTTGACATTATTAATAATTAACATAAAAGACTATGGGAAAATTTATCCAGGAGTTTAAGGACTTCGCCATGAAAGGCAACGTGCTTGACATGGCTATCGGTGTAGTTGTCGGAGGTGCGTTCGGCAAGATTGTCACATCGCTTGTAAATGACATCATCATGCCAGGTGTAGGCGTGCTTACCGGAGGTCTGAATTTTACTGATTATAAGTTCGTTATCCAGAAAGGTGTGACCGATGGTACGGAGGTTATCACACCCGAAGTGGCCATCACCTGGGGATCATTTGTGCAGACAGTGGTCGATTTTCTCATTATTGCATTCTGTATATTCTTGGCTGTCAAGGCTATCAACCAGCTTAAACGTAAGAAGGAAGAGCCGGCTCCGGCTGCTCCCGCGGGTCCGACACAGGAAGAACTTCTCACGCAGATCCGAGACCTGCTCAAAGAGCAGAACCGGAAGTGAACGAACGGTGTGAGCGCGAGCGCCCTGTATTTCTGATCGGATATATGGCCTCTGGCAAGACCACTCTTGGCCGTGCGCTTGCCCGGGCCACGGGGCGCCGTTTTGTGGATCTTGACGAATATATTGAGTCACTGGCAGGCAAGACTGTGACTCAGATATTCGCCGATGACGGCGAGCCTGAATTCCGCCGGCTCGAATCCGAGGCTCTCGTGCGGCTGGCCGGCAATGGCAACGGGTCGTCTGTTATCATTGCGTGCGGCGGAGGCACACCCTGCTTCGGAGACAATATGTCTCTGATGAACGGCCGCGGTCTCACCGTGCTGCTTGAAGCTCCGCAGAGCGTGATAGTCAGACGTCTTGTGGCCGAGCGTTCATCCCGGCCTCTTGTCGCGAAACTCGCTGCCGGAGGCGAACTCGAGCGCTTTGTCAGCGAAAACATCGCGCGACGCGCGCCCTACTACAATCGGGCTGCCGCAAGCTTCGACAGTTCGAAGCTTGAATCTGAAGAAGAGATAGCAGAAAGCGTGAGACTCTTTATTGATAAATATCTTTAACCTCATAACTATGTAGAAAAATATGAACGCACCAACACCGCTCGAACAGCTTGTAAAGAAGTCGGTTGTGCCACGCTCGGCGACAATAGGTCTTCCGGCGTCACAGTCTCCCTCGGAACGACGGTTTCCTATGACTCCCGAAGCCGCTGCAATGCTTGTCGACAGAGGTTTCACGGTCAAGATGGAAAGTGGTGCGGCGATGTCGATTCATTTCTCTGACGAGGTATACAGCCGTCACGGCGTTAAAATAGTTGACCGCGCCGAGGCTTTTCGCTGCGATATGGTCGTATATCTGCCCGCTGTCAGTGACGCAGATGCTAACCGGCTGAAACATGGTGCGTTTCTGTTTGGTTTCGCCCACGCCGAAAGCCGCTCTCCGCGCGCTCTCAAAATTTTGCTGCAGAAATCTGTGACAGCCGTGGCTCTCGACGCGATCTCCGATGACTCCGGCAAGCATCCTTTTGCCGACATACTCCGTGAGATCGACGGACGGGCTGCAGTGGCTATCGCGTCATCCTTACTTGCCGATTCTGTCCACGGCAAAGGCATACTGCTGGGCGGAATCGCGGGTGTCGTACCGTGCGAGCTTACAATAATCGGCGCCGATCTGGCAGCGATGGCTGCCGCCCGGTCGGCGCTCGGACTCGGCGCCGTGGTGAGACTGTTTGACAACGACATCTATCGTCTGCGCGAGGCAAGCGAGGCTATAGGCCGCGGAGTCATAGCGTCGGCTCTTCATCCCCGGGTGCTGAAATCGGCTCTGCGGACAGCCGACATAGTGATCGGCTGTTCGTTGAAACGGCATTTCGAAATATCGTCAGATGATGTCGATGAAATGAAACGCGGAGTGATAACATTTGATCTTGACCGGTTGTCGGCGGCCATGTTTCCGTCGATGCCTGCGGTCGATCTGGCACTCGCTTCACCCTGTGACAACGCTCCCGACGTTGTCCAGCGCGTGTGTTATGTCAATGCCGGAAGCGCTGTGCCCCGCACTGCGGCCATGGCACTCAGCAACACGCTGCTGACGTTGTTTGACGACATCGTGGCGTGTGACTCCGCTCTCAATGCAGTCAGGCTGATGCCGGGTCTGAGATGTGCGGCTTATACATTCCTCGGCAAACCCGTTAATCCTGATGTGGCAAAGTCTCTTGGCATGAGGGCGGTCGATATCAATCTATTGTTACAGTTCTCCTGAAAAAACATATGGCAATTACTAAGCGTAAATTTTACGTTGTCTGGGAAGGTCGTGCTCCCGGGGTCTATGACTCGTGGGAAGAATGCGAGGCGCAGATCAGCGGCTATCCCGGCGCGAGATATAAGGGTTTCGGTTCGCAGGCAGATGCAGTTGCGGCTTTTCGTGGCGACGGCAGTAATGAGCTTGAGCTATTCAGGCTGATCGGCTCGAAAACGCGCGACATTGTCAATTACTCGGCATTTCCTGAAATAAGACTCGATGCGATTGCTGTCGACGGAGCGTGTGCGAAAAATCCCGGCCCTATGGAATATCGCGGCGTGTCGGTGGCGACAGGCGAGGAAATTTTTCATATGGGACCGCTGGCCGGAGGTACAAACAATATCGGGGAATATATAGCTCTGATTCATGCCGCATCGTTACTGGCGCGTCGCGGCGACCTCACTACGCCAATCTACACAGACTCGCGCACAGCACTGTCATGGGTGCGCCGCGGCAAATCCAACACAACGGTCAAACCGACGGCCGAGAATGCAAAAGTGATAGAATTGTTGCGCCGCGCCGACGCATGGCTTGCCGCAAACAGGATTCATAATCCCATACTGAAGTGGGACACTGAGAAGTGGGGTGAAATTCCGGCTGACTTCGGCCGAAAGTGATCAGCGTAGCTGCCGCTCGAGATCGAGAAGGAATTTTTTTGCTTCAAGGCCTCCGGCATATCCCGTCAGAGACCCTGATGCGCCGATAATGCGGTGACAGGGAATGAAAATCGACAACGGATTGTCGCCTATGGCTGATGCGACGGCTCTGACTGCCTCAGGTCGTCCGATCCGCCGGGCAATATCTGCATAACTCGCCGTCTCTCCGAACGGCACCGACAGCAATTCATGCCAGACAATGTGGCGGAAGTCGGAGCCGGCAAATATCAGAGGACAGTCGAAAGTCTGTCTTTTGCCCGAAAAATATTCGTCGAGTTCGCAGGCTGCCAGTGAGGTGACTTCACACGGCTCATTAACTATCTCAGCGTTAAAATCTTGTTGCAGCCGCCGGTCAACGAGTGACCGGCGTGCCGGCAGATCCCAGTCACAGAGGCAGAGTGATCCGTTGACGGCGCCAAGCACGAGATTACCGCAGGGCGACGTATACTTTGTCACATAAATTTTATTCAGCATAGAATTTTTTTGATTTTGGGCTCGATTAACCTGTGGTAGACCGTCGCGATCATTGCGGTAACCGCCACAACGGCGACAAACCGTGCGGGCTCAGGGAGTGTTATGCCTGATAATGCTGCCGCCTTGCCAAAACTGCCGATCACAAGCACATGAGTCATATAGAACCCGAAACTTATTGACCCGAAAGCTACTGCCGGACGAAGCCGGAGCAGACGGGTGACAACTCCTCCATTTCCGTCAGTGACACTGAACATCAGTATAAGCATAGCCATCACAGCCCACCAGTAGGATGACAGAGCATAGCAACCGGCGATGTCCGGATAATAAATGATCATTGCCGTAAATGCGGCGACGGCCGAAAGTTCGATAAGCGATTTTATCGTAAACCCGAGACGGTCGGAAATCATTGACTTGAGACAGGAGAATTGTCGGGATGCGAACAGACGGTAGAGAAGCATTCCGATGCAGAAATCGATCAGGCGCGCGAGCGGATTGACATAGATTATGGCCGTCTCCAGATCTGCAGGTATGAGATGTGTCGTCGCGACATAGCCGGCTGCGACAGCGGCAAAGGCAATTATAGAATTACGGCTGCATCCGAAGCCGCATTTCAGCAGCAACGGAAACATGAGGTAAAAGAACAGCGCGTCGGAGATAAACCAGCTTACGGCGTTGTAAGAGAAATAGAATGATGATGACGGGATCCAGCTCTGCGTAGCCGTCAGATTGGCCGCCGCGGTGAGCGGGTCGAAATAATGGTAGAGAAACACCGCCCAAATGAAACACAGCAAGTGGAGAGGGTAAATTTTGAACAGTCGGCGAGACATGAATGTGCGGAACCCGAGATCATGATGACTTAAACGGTCGCTGTAGCCTGCCGACAGCACGAAACCGCTGAGCATAATGAAAAATGCCACGCCGCAGTCGCCTCCGCAAGGTAATATCACATCTGGACCGATCTTGTAATGAGACAACAGGATCAGTAGGGCAAAGATGCCGCGGAGAGACTGTAGTGATTTTATCATCGCTGCATGACGATTGCCGGCTTTTCAGCCGGAATTTCTGTAGAGATTATTCTCCATGCAGCCGGATAGAGATTGTTGGCCCGGTTGCCGAGATTTTTGACAAAACCGAGAGGCGAACAGCCGCAGGTAAGCAAGACATACCCTTTGGGGGCATCGACGGCCATGCTTTCGCGGCGCAGATACGACAGAGCCGACTGATAGTCAAGTTCTACAGCCGGGAATGCACTTCTTTCAAGCGCCGCTGACAGAGCGAGGGACTGGAGCGGAATTATGTCGCGGCCTTTGATAGTTGCGGCGGCGACGCCGGCCGAGATGACATCGAGCGCCGATGCGGCATCAGTTATCCAGCGTGAGTGACTTTCGGGAAGTGCTAAAATTTTCTCGTCTGTTCTGACGAGCCGGTAATCACCCGTGAGCCATTTTGAGATCGGCTGACATTCTGCCCCTGCCTTTGAGAAAGCCGTCAGCGGCTTTTTTGCCGGTCTGGGTTTTACCGTCTCTCGGTCTCCGTCTTTACGGATTACGCTCATAAAAAGACCTTCTCCCCGGATCCGGCCGGGAATGAAACGGTAGCAATAAAGATCGCTGTCAATTGCCGGAGCAATTCCTCTGAAATCGAGCAGTCCGACGTCGACTGTACTCCCTCCCAATTCGTTGCAGATATATTCGACCATTTCTTCGTTTTCGTGACGGTTGAATGTACAGGTGCTGTAGATCATATATCCTCCCGGACGCAACGCCTCCCAGAGATTTCCGACGATCTCGCGCTGACGGGCGACGCATTCGGACACCAGAGCAGGAGACCATTGGGCGACGGCTTCGCTGTCTTTTCTCATCATGCCCTCGCCGGAGCAGGGCACATCGGCCGCGACGATGTCGAAGCATTCACGCAGAGCGGTGAAGCGGTGTGTGTCGCCGCGCGTCACCATCACTTCTGGCGAGCCCCACTTTGCGATATTCTCCAACAAAACAGCTGCACGCTTGTAATCATATTCGTTGGCAACGACGAGCGAGCCTGACGGAAGCGAGGCAATGGCTGCAGTGGTTTTGCCTCCCGGCGCAGCACATGCGTCGAGATATTTCATCGGCCGCGGATCTTCGGCCGTTATAGCCTTTATAGCATGGGTTATCGCCATAGACGATGCGTCCTGGACGTAGTATAGTCCCTGATGCAGCGCAGGATCGAGAGTGAACTGCGGGCGCCGGTCGAGATAAAACCCCGTGTCGCACCACGCCACGCGGTCGGCACCGTCAGGAATCAGCGCACCTTTGAGGTGATTGACTCTGACGCTTGTCTCGGGCGACGAGGTTGATAGTGTTTCAATCAGCCCCGACAGACAGGGCGCGCCGTAAGATTCTATTTCTTCGATAAAAGCTCGCGGAAGTGTCATTGCAGTCGATAGTTAAGCAGATTTTCGACTTCTTTTTGCAGATAGGGCAGGCTGACGCAGTAGTGGCGGGGCATGTCGGGATGGAATACTCCCAGAAACGCGCGTCTCACGTCAATGCCGTAATGCTCTGCGAGTATGAAGCGATAGATGCTTACCTGAAGGGCGTAGTGGTTGAATGTCGTGTCGGCTATAAAATGGAGCGGATAGCGGCCTGTGCGTCTGTAGGAATTGTCGATTACGTGGCCGTCGGCGTCGACTACTTTGGTCGAGCGTTTCCAGTCGTAGATCGAGAAGCTCCCGTCATCCTCAAGCGCGAGAAAATCGAGCGTACCGGCTATTTTGTAGCGCTCGCTGAAGATGCGCCATTCGGTGCGGTAAGGAGTCAGCGGGCGCTCGGCCGCAAAGCGCAGAAAGCGGGCGAAAGTCGCGTCGGCGAGAGCGTCGGCGTCGTGCGGCTGGCCGAGGTAGTGGCGCTCGATGCGGTCGTGCATCAGAGTGCCGAGATTGCGGGCTTCTTTGCCTTTCGCTTCCCATTCATCAATAAGGCTCTGAGGATTCTCCGGCCGTTTTTTTGCGGCCCATGCTGCGGCGTCGAACTTTGCGAAGCAGTTTTCGACGACAGTCGTGACAGATTCGAACTCTTCGTCGCCGAAGATATATACATGTCGCGACGGATCGAAAGCTATCAACCCGTCGCGGCTGTGTGAATGATCGTCGTTGAAAATCATCCGTTGCGGCGATCAGTTGTCGATGCGTTCCACTTCGAGGTCGCCGTTGAAGATTTCATGCCATGGGAGACCCTGTTTTGCCACTTCGGTGAGGAATGGATCCGGATCGAACTCTTCGACGTTATGCACGCCCGGTTTCACCCATTTGCCGGTTAGGAACATCATCGCTCCGGTCATGGCCGGAACGCCGGTTGTGTAGCTGACCGCCTGCATGCCGGTCTCTTTGTAGGCCTCTTCGTGCGAGCAGTTGTTATAGATGTAATAGGTCATCGGTTTGCCCTCTTTGTCTTTGCCGGAGATGCGGCAGCCGATCGAAGTCTCGCCGTGGTAGTTCTTGCCGAGATCCTGAGGATTAGGCAGCACGGCTTTAAGGAACTGCAGCGGCACGATCTTCACACCGTTGTAGTCCACTTCGTCGATACGGGCCATGCCTATATCCTGAATCACGCGCAGGTGAGTCAGATATTCTTGGCCGAATGTCATCCAGAAACGTGCGCGTTTGATTGTCGGATAGTTCTGGACGAGAGATTCGAGTTCTTCGTGATAGAGCAGATAGGAGTCGCGCGGACCGATATTGGGGTATGTGAGATCCATGTGTACTTCAAGCGGCTTGGTAGTGATCCATTTGCCGTCGCGGTAGTAGCGGCCGTTCTGGGTGATCTCGCGGATGTTGATTTCCGGATTGAAGTTGGTGGCGAATGCTTTGCCGTGGTTGCCGGCGTTGCAGTCGACGATGTCGAGATACTCCATCTCGCTGAAATAGTGCTTTGCAGCGTAGGCGGTGAATACGCCTGACACTCCGGGGTCGAAGCCGCAGCCGAGTATCGCTGTCAGTCCGGCTTTTTCGAAGCGTTCGCGATAGGCCCACTGCCATGAGTATTCGAAGTGAGCGACGTCCTTGGGCTCGTAGTTGGCGGTATCGAGATAGTTGACGCCGCATTCGAGACACGCGTCCATGATAGTGAGATCCTGATAGGGCAGGGCGACGTTGATGACTATGTCGGGTTTATGCTTTTTGAAAAGCTCGACAAGCTGTGGCACAGAGTCTGCGTCGACCGAATCGGTGGTTATGTTTGGTGCGCCGATAGCCTTGGCTACAGCGTCGCATTTTGATTTCGTGCGCGATGCCAGAACTATTTCGTTGAACACTTGTGGGTTCTGCGCACATTTGTGCGCCACGACAGTGCCGACTCCGCCGGCTCCGATGATGATAACTTTAGCCATTTCTTATTTCGTTGTTTTTTGTTTTGTGTCGTTATGTATAACGGTTTTCGATGCCTTTTTACGGCGTCGGTCTGCGGCTATCATTATAAAAGTGAATATGCCGAGAATGATCTGCATCAGGGTCTGCGATGCAAGCACTACATTAGCGAACGCTCCGGAGTTGGACGTGTCGACTCCGTAGATGCCGAGTGCGAATATGATAGACCACTGCCAGGGGCCGATGCCGCCGTTTGACGGGACGCCCATCGAGATGCTTGAGAGGGCAAACGCTACGAGAGCCACAGTCAGGCCATGGTCGTGCAGTGCGCCGGTCGTTGACGGGAAGGCAAGAAAGGCGATGAGCAGCTGGGTGAAATAACAGCCCCACAGACATGCTGTCCACAGCAGCCAGCGGCCTTTGCCGGGCATAGTCGTGATAACGGCGAAGCCTTGCCACAGTTCCTTGAATGCGCGTTGGATTTTACTGACAGTTTTGTTTTGGGTTTTGTGTCTGAGAAACCACCATAGCGCGGCTATCATAGCTATGGCTGCTCCCCACAGCCATGGAGACATCAGAATGTGTCTGATCGAACTGAATGTCTCTACATTGTCGCTAAGATATGTCGATATGGCTCCTGATGCGAGGACAAAGGTCAGCAATGTGATCAGACCGACAGTGATCGTGTCGGCGAGACGTTCGGCTACCATCGATCCGAAGACAGCAGTGAAAGGAGCGTCCTGACGCTGGGCTACATATCCCGACCTCCATACCTCGCCGAGACGTGGAAACACAAGGTTGACGGCATAGGTGCCGAACATGCTCAGCACCAGATAGAACAGCGGCATTCTGATGCCGAGAGCCTGAAGCTGTATGCTCCATCTGAGTGCCCGGAAAAGATATGAGAACAGCGACAGACCCAGCGCGGCCGCGATCCATCGGAAGTCGCAGTCGCGTCTGACTATCTCGATCATCTCTTTAAAATCGATGCCGGTAAACAGCAGATAGCATAGTCCGACACTGATGATCAGCGGGATTATGTATTTCAGGAGATCGGCGATTACGCGACGCCGCTTGGTTGGAGTTTCGTTTGCGTTCACTTGCCTTATGGTGTTTTATACCGGGTTAGTCGCCACAAATTTAGCGAAAAAAACCTGAAGTTTGAATTTCGGATGCTTAAATACCTCAAAAATACCAGTAATCAAGAACAAAAAGACGCACACTCAGATCGGGAGGGTGTTGTCGTTCTTGATTTCTGTCATGACGAAAGCCGACTCGATGGTGCCTACAGAGTCGATAGCGCCGAGTTTGTTGAGCAGGAAATCGCGGTACTCAGCCATTGAGGCCGCTCTCACCTTTAATATATAGTCAAAAGATCCCGACACATGGTAGCATTCGCTGACCTGAGGCAGATCTTTGACATAATCGACGAAGGTTGTGGCTATGTCGCGGTTGATGATGCGCAGTTTTACCTGGCAGATGACCATGAAGCCGCGTCCGAGCTTGTCGGCGTCGAGCACGGCTGAGTAGCGGCGTATATAGCCCTGGGATTCAAGACGGCGCACGCGCTCAAAAACCGGAGTCGGCGAGCGGTGGACTTTGGCTGCGAGCTGTCGGGTTGTGAGACGTGCGTCTGCCTGTAGGGCGCGGAGTATGTCGAGATCGATTGAATCGAGAGTCTGTGATGTCATGACAGTGAAATGGAGCCGGCAGAACAGATATACTGTTATTGCTGTATTTTATGGGTGAATATGACTGTATGTTCTACAATCGTATGCAAATATACGATTATTTTCTAAAATTCTACTATTTGCATGGTGAATGTTCTTTTGTGTCCTAATTTTGCAGTGTTAAATATACCCCTATGGCAAGAGATAACAGCAAACTGCATTTTGAGACACTTCAGCTCCACGTTGGTCAGGAAGAGGCCGATCCGTCGACCGGCGCACGCGCCGTGCCGATCTATCAGACAACGTCATATGTTTTCGATAACTGTGCGGCGGCGACCGCCCGTTTTGCACTTGAAGATCCGGGCAATATCTACGGTCGGCTGACCAATCCGACTCAGGATGTTCTGGAGCGGCGTATCGCGGCTCTCGAAGGGGGAGTGGCTGCGCTGGCGGTTGCGAGCGGAGCGGCGGCAGTGACTTATGCGCTGCTCAATGTAGCCTCTAAAGGCGATCATATCGTAGCTGCAAATAATATCTACGGCGGCACCTATAATCTGCTTGCCCATACCTTGCCCGAATATGGCGTTGACGCAACATTTGTCGATCCGTCCGATATAAATAATTTCAGAGCTGCTGTCAGGCCTCAGACCAAAGCTGTTTTTATAGAGACCTTCGGTAATCCTAATTCGAGTCTGATCGATGTCGATGCCGTGGCGGCGATCGCCCATGAAAACGGAGTGCCCCTGATCATCGACAATACTTTTGCCACGCCATATCTTTTCCGTCCGATCGAGCACGGCGCCGACATCGTCGTTCATTCCGCCACCAAGTTTATCGGAGGTCACGGCACGTCGCTCGGAGGCGTGATCGTCGACTCGGGTCGTTTCGACTGGGGGGCCTCAGGCAAATTTCCCCGCCTCTCAGAGCCTGATCCGTCATATCACGGCGCCCGTTTCACCGAGGCTGCCGGCGAGGCTGCCTTCGTGGCGAGAGTCAGGGCGGTGCTGCTGCGCGACACCGGAGCCTGCATCAGCCCGCTTAACGCATTTCTCCTGCTTCAGGGACTCGAGACGCTGTCGCTGCGCGTAGAGCGTCATGTGGCCAATGCCGTTAAGATCGCCGAATATCTGTCGCGCCATCCCAAGATAAAGAAAGTCAACCATCCGTCGCTGCCCGATCATCCCGATCATGCCCTCTACGAGCAGTATTTTCCCAACGGAGCCGGCTCGATATTTACCGTCGAACTCGAAGGCGGCAGCCCGGCGGCGCAACGTTTTATCGACTCGCTCGAAATATTTTCTCTTCTCGCCAATGTCGCCGACGTCAAAAGTCTTGTCATCCATCCGGCGACGACCACCCACTCGCAGCTCAACGAAACCGAACTTGCCGAGCAGCACATCTATCCCGGCACAGTCCGTCTGTCGATCGGTACGGAGCATGTCGACGATCTCATCGCCGATCTCGATCAGGCTCTCGAAAAAGTATAATAATAAGATATAAATTCCGGATTTAGGCCATAGACAACGGCCGACATAGATCAAGCGTTTGCAGCGGATCCGACTCAATAAGCAACAAGAGCCGGATCCGTACTTTTTTAATGGGGAGAGAATAAGAGCTTGTTTAAAAATAAATGTTACCTGCAGGGCGGTCATTCGCCGTGCAGATTTTTGGATGTGATGAGGGAGTTATGGGGTTCCATAACGACCGAAGAGCAGACGGAAATATGCCGGCGAATGGCCGTCGGGAGCTGATTTTTTTCATTTTATTGATATCGTTTTATTTGTTTTAATATCCTTTGGAAAGAGATTGATTAATTCAAAATTACCTTTGCTTCGCATTTCTTGGGCGCTTTTTGCCCTGCTCCTCAGTCGCGTACGTCAAGTACGCTCCTTCGTCTCATGACAAAAATCTCCTCAAGCTATGCAACCCTGCCGGCAACATTTATTATTAAACAAGCTCTAAACAATCTGAGCGCGAACAATTTCAGATGGCAGATGTTGATAAGTATACGTAAACAATTAATTAAAAAGATAGGATTATGCATCTGACTCCAAAAGAAATCGACAAATTGCAGTTGTTGACGCTCGGCATGATCGCCGAACGCAGACTCGGGAAGGGCCTGAAACTCAACTATCCGGAAACTGTGGCCTACATCACCTCTCATGCCCTCGAAGGCGCGCGAGAAGGCAAGACCGTTGAGGAAGTCATGCACGATGCCGCAAATCTGCTTACCAAAGAGCAGGTTATGGACGGTGTCGCCGACATGATTCAGCTCCTTCAGGTCGAGGCAGTATTCACCGACGGATCGCGGCTCGTATCGATCCATCACCCGATCAAGTAAATAACTCTCTAAAACCTCTTTCACAATGAGCACAACAGACAACAAAGCGGCTGCTGCCCAGCCTAAGGGATATTCAACTCCCAACGGTGTCTACTCAGGAGAGCCCGATATCTTATATCCCAACACTCCCGGTTTTTCACCCGAAAACAATTGTCCGGTCGGAGGCGTGATCCTTGCGGCTGATGATATCGAATACAATACAGACCGCCGCACGAAGACTCTCAAGGTGCGCAACACCGGCGACCGTCCTATCCAGATCGGTTCTCACTTCCATTTCTTCGAAGTCAACCGCTATATGGAATTCGACCGCCCGGCGGCTTTCGGATACCATCTTAACATTCCGGCAACAACGGCTATACGTTTCGAACCCGGCGAAGAAAAAGAAGTCGAGATCGTGGCCTATGCAGGCAAGAACCGCGTGGTCGGTTTCAACGGCCTTACTCAGGGTTATGCGGGTCTCGAGGACACCCCGACCTATTATCCTGTGCGCAAACGCGCTGTCGACCGCATGGAGAAATATGGCTTCAAGAGCGTGAGCGAAGACGAAGCCGATGCAGAATTCACAACACCTCAAAAGTAACATAGACATGGCAACAATATCAAGACAAGAATACAACAATCTTTTCGGTCCGACGACAGGCGATAAAATCCGTCTGGGAGATACGGATCTTTATGTAGAGATTGAAAAAGACCTCCGCGTCTATGGCGATGAGGTGGTCTACGGCGGCGGCAAGACTATCCGCGACGGCATGGGCACAGCCAATACGATCACATCCGACGGCGGCTCGCTCGATCTGGTGATCACCAACGTCACCATCCTCGACCCGATACTCGGTGTCATCAAAGCCGACGTGGGCGTGAAAGACGGCAAAATAGCCGGTATCGGCAAAGCCGGCAACCCCAATGTGATGAAAGGCGTCACTCCGACTCTGTGCACCGGTCCGTCGACCGACGCGATCTCGGGCGAGCACCTGATCCTGACAGCAGCCGGCATTGACGGCCATGTCCATTTCATCTCTCCGCAGCAGGCCTACAACTGTCTGTCAAATGGTATTACGACTCTTATCGGCGGCGGTATCGGCCCGACCGACGGCACTAACGGCACAACAATCACCGCAGGCCGCTGGAATATTCACCAGATGATGCGTTCGGCCGAAGGTCTGCCCATCAACATGGGTTTCCTCGGCAAAGGCAACTCTTCGGTGCGCGAGACTCTCGACGAACAGATCGTCGCCGGCGCCATGGGCTACAAGATCCATGAAGACTGGGGTTCGACTCCTGCTGCGATCCGTGCTTGTATGAGTTCGGCCGACGAATTCGACGTGCAGGTAGCAATTCACACCGACACACTCAACGAAGGCGGATATGTCGAAGACACCATCGCAGCCATCGACGGCCGCACGATCCATACTTACCACACTGAAGGTGCCGGCGGCGGTCACGCTCCCGACCTTATGAAAGTGGCTTCGATGATGAATGTTCTTCCTTCGTCGACCAACCCGACGCTCCCTTATGGCGTTAACTCCGAGTCAGAGCTTTTCGACATGATCATGGTCTGCCACAATCTGAATCCGTCGATCCCCTCTGACGTCGCTTTCGCCGAGAGCCGTGTGCGTCCCGAGACCCAGGCCGCCGAAAACGTTTTCCATGATCTCGGCATCATATCGATGGTTTCGTCCGACTCACAGGCCATGGGACGTGTCGGCGAGTCATTCATGAGAACATTCCAGATGGCATCCTATATGAAGCAGGTACGCGGTAAACTGAAAGAAGACGCTGACGGCAACGATAATTTCCGTGTGCTCCGTTATCTTGCCCAGATCACCCTTAATCCTGCTATCACCTACGGTATATCCGACATACTCGGTTCTATCGCAGTCGGAAAGATGGCCGACCTTGTGCTCTGGGAACCGGCATTCTTCGGAACCAAACCAAAGATGGTCATCAAAGGCGGCATGATCAACTGGGCTCAGATGGGCGATCCCAACGCTTCGCTTCCGACTCCTCAGCCAGTCAGGATGCGCCCGATGTTCGGCGCCTACGGCAGCGAGCTCGCCAAGACGCGTGTCACCTTTACGTCGCGTGCTGCATTCGACCGCGGCATCAAAGAAAAACTTCATCTGAAATCAGAGATCTATCCTGTGCGCGGCTGCCGTCAGATTTCGAAAGCCGACATGGTGCGCAACACCGCCACTCCACAGATCGAAGTTGATCCCGAAACATTTAATGTCTATGTCGACGGAGTCCTCGCGACAGTTCCACCGGCAAAAACACTTCCGCTGTCTCAGCTCTACTGGTTCAGCTGATCAATAGCCCCCTTTTCAATGTCGCGCGGCCGGCGATGCCGCCGACCGCGCGACATTGTCATTTTTTTCACAGCAATTTCATCACTAAAAATCATTATGGAAGTTTATACCGAAATATTGGGAAACACCCACACTCCCGAATGGCATGAAAAGATCTTTCACCATGATATCGACGTGGAGAATATTTTTCTTGATCAATGGACCGCTCAGAAAAGCCGTTTTCTCGGCAAAGGCGACAAAAACAACGAATATCCGATCGCTCTGACGCGTCACTCGCAGATCGCCGACGGCGACATCATATATTATAATCCTGAAGAAAAGAAGGCGGTTGTTCTCCGTCTCGCACTGAGTCCGGTGCTTGTCATCGATATGGACGGCCTCAGCAACAGGACTCCTGAAGATATAATCCGCATCTCGGTCGAGCTCGGTCACGCGATCGGCAACCAGCACTGGCCCGCTGTCGTAAAGGGCACCAAAGTCTATGTGCCGCTGACCGTCGACAAGAAAGTCATGATGTCGGTCATGGAAACCCACAATATCGAAGGCATAACATTCGGCTTTCAGGAAGGAACGGAAGTGATACCCTATCTCGCTCCTCACGAAGTGCGCCGACTCTTCGGCGGAGCGGGTCATGAAAGTCATTCCCACGAGCATATCCACGCTACTATCAGACAGTAAAAAACGTACGACTATGGACAAGCGCATGACAGCCCTGTTTCATCTGCTGCAATACAGCGACGCTACATTTCCGGTAGGTACGTTCTCGTTCTCAAACGGTCTGGAGACAGCATCGTATGAAAAACTTGTCCACGATGCGCCGACTCTCGAACAGTATGCCCGTTCGGCAGCCCGTCAGGCGGCTTTCAGTGACGGCGTGGCCGCCCTTAAAGCCTACAGGAGCTGTAAGGCGGGCGATTACAATGCGATCCGCGAGATCGACAGCCGTCTGATGCTTTTCAAAATGAACGATGAAGCGCGACTGATGCTGAAGCGCATGGGAAAGAAACTTGCCGAACTGGCCTCGCGCATTTTTACGTCTGAAATCTTGCGGCAGTGGCTTTCTGATATCGAGAGCGATCTGACCCCCGGGTCATATCCGGTCGCTCAAGGCATAGTTTTCGCTTTGTCTGATCTCGGCGAGGAAGATTTGTATGTGAGCCATCAGTATGGAGTCATCAACATGATACTCGGAGCAGCGTTGCGTTGTGTGAGAGTCTCGCACTACGACACACAGGAGATACTTTTCCGCCTTGCAGCCGAGACTCCGGATTTATATGACGAGGCCCGCGACATGGATTTCGGCGACATGAATTGTTTCGTGCCCGAAATGGATATTCTCGCGTCGCTTCACGAAAAAGGATCCATGCGAATGTTTATGAGCTGATTACGCGACAACCAAACGAATTATATAACAGCATAAAACAACGATTACAAATGAGTACCTGCAGAATAGGAGTCGGAGGCCCTGTCGGCTCCGGCAAAACAGCCCTTATCGAAGCCCTGACGCCGCGACTTATGGAACGCGGCTACAAAGTCCTTATCATAACCAACGATATCGTGACCACCGAAGATGCCAAACATGTGCGCAAGACACTGAAGGGCATCCTTATGGAAGACCGCATCATAGGTGTCGAGACCGGAGCCTGTCCTCACACAGCAGTGCGCGAGGATCCGTCGATGAATATTGCCGCCGTAGAGGAGATGGAAGCCAAATTTCCCGATGCCGACATCGTCTTCATCGAGTCGGGCGGTGACAATCTCACGCTTACGTTCAGTCCGGCGCTGGTCGATTTTTTCATCTATGTGATCGATGTCGCCGCCGGCGACAAAATTCCGCGTAAAGACGGTCCGGGTATTTCGCAGAGCGACATACTTGTGATCAACAAGACCGATCTTGCTCCTTATGTGGGCGCGTCGCTTGAGGTGATGCGTCACGACAGCGAGCTTATGCGTCCCGGCAAACCGTTTGTCTTTACCAATTCGATGAAAGGCGAGGGTATCGACGAACTTATCGATCTTATCGACCGCATGGCTCTGTTTGATAAAAAGAAATAATTACCTGTCCTGCGCCCCGGCGCGCCTCACCAACAGCAATCAGATATGTTCAACAAAGACTTACAGTTACATTATTCCGACTCTCCTGAAGTTGATTTCTCCGCAGCGCGTGAGATGAAGCCCTATCTTGAAGAGCCAAAGGCGATGTATGTCGGCGCTCCGGGAAAACGCGGCTATCTTAATCTCGGGTTCGAACTTGATACCGACGGCAAGTCTATATTGCGCGAACTCGACCGCCGCGCGCCGCTGATCGTGCAGCAGGAACTCTATTTCGACGAAAAGCTGCCCGGCATGCCGTGTGTCTATATATTGTCGTCCGGGGGACCGAATATCGACGGCGACCGCTATATGCAGAACATCACCGTCGGCCGCGGAGCAATGGCATGGGTGTCGACAGGCGCGGCGACAAAGCTCGCCGGCATGAAATACAACTATTCCGGCATGATCCAGAATATAGTACTCGAGCAGGACGCCTATCTCGAATTTCTGCCCGAACCGATTATTCCCCACGCGTCGACGCGCTTCATCTGCGACACGCGCATGTGTGTCGATCCGACGGCTACAGTCCTGTATTCTGAAATCTATATGGGCGGCCGTAAATACTACAACGGCGGCGAACTGTTCAAATTCGACATCCTTTCGGTGTGCAGCCACGGCGAACGCCCTGACGGCGAACAGCTTTTCCGTGAAAAATTCATAATCCGGCCAGACGGCGGCCATATCCGCGATTGCGGAGTAATGGGAAAATATGATATATTTGCAAATGTCATCGTGATGACTCCGCCCGACAAAGCTGAGGAGATCTATAAGCGGACCGACGCATATATCGACCGCAGCCGTCATCTTGCGGCTGGAGTGACCCACTTGCCTAACGGCGCGGGTCTCCTGTTCAAAGTTCTCGGCATGGAGCCGGGCCCGGTGAAGGCTGCTGTCAGAGAGTTTGCCAGCGGTGTCAGGATGGCGATAAAGGGCGTTCCTCTTCCCGAGGAATTCCCCTGGCGTTAATATTGAAAAAATAATATATCAAGATATTATGTCGACAATTCAAAGTTTTATCAAACAGCCGCTGAGCGTGTCGGTCAGATCTACGTTGCGCGGCGCGGGTCAGGTGATGTTCCAGCAGAGTGCCTGGACAGGCCTGTTGTTCCTTGTCGGAATTTTCTGGGGTGCCTACGAATGCCATACGCCTGCCGTGGCGTGGGGCGCGCTCGTCGGACTGGTGGCCTCGACCGTGGCCGGAATGATCATAAACGAGGATTTCAGTCAGGGCATCGACGGTCTCTGGGGTTTCAACGGCATCCTTGTCGGGTGTGCGTTTCCGACGTTTATGGGCGACTGCTGGCAGATGTGGACCGCATTGATTTTTTGTTCGATGCTGACAACTTGGGTGCGCCACGGTTTTAATAATGTGATGGCTCCCTGGAAAGTCAATTCGCTGACATTCCCCTTTGTGTTCTGCACATGGTTGTTTCTGCTTGCATCGCGTTATATGTTCGGTCTGGAGGGTGACGAACTGAGCAAACCGGCGCTCGCAGTCGCCGATGCGACACAGGGACTTGATACAAGCTTCGGTCATCTGGTGATCTATTGGCTCAAAGGCATCGCACAGGTATTTCTTATCAATTCGTGGGTGACCGGAGCTATATTCCTTGTCGGTCTCGCTGTGTGCAGTCGTGCAGCTGCCGTGTATGCGGCTCTCGGTTCAGCGATATCGCTTGGCTTAGCTGTCGCTTTCGGTGCCGACGCATCCGATATTGCCAACGGACTGTTCGGTTTTAGTCCTGTGCTTACTGCAATAGCTATAGGTTGCACATTCTACAGTGTCAACTGGCGGTCGGCACTCTGGGCTGTCGCCGCTACGGTTGCTACTGTTTTCATTCAGGCCGGTATGGACGCTCTGATGTTGCCTTACGGCATTCCTACACTCACCGGTCCGTTCTGTGTGACAACCTGGCTCTTTCTGTTGCCGCGCTATCAGATGGACCGTCGTCCCGAACCGGATCATTCCGATTGGGTAAAAGATATTGAAAATCAGGAAAACAAATAGTCAGGCATATGTCAGCGGCAAAAGACAATACGCAAGTCTGCAACATGGCGACAATGCCTCTGCGCAGAGGCCATTTCGCCGTGCTTGCCGTCGGAAGCATGGAACAGATAATCGGCGCGGCTCTTTCGGGGCTGGTCGGGATTGTCTTGCCCATGATGTTGCTTTTGCCTGCCTATCACGGCATGTCATCGTTTACGCAGGGCGTGTTTGGCGCCGCCGGGCTGCTCGGCATCGCAATCGGTTCGCCTGTCATCGGCCGGTTGAGCGACCGTCACGGCTATCTCTTCTACTATCGGCTGTGTCCGCTGCTTATCACGGCATTTTCGCTGACGGTCTATTTTTTTCCGTATGAATGGGTTTTGTTGGTGTGTCTGTTCATGATCGGCATCGGTGTCGGCGGAGGTTACGCACTCGACACAGATTATATCTCAGAACTCATGCCCGACCGGTGGAAAGGGTTTATGGTAGGCGTAGCCAAAAGTACGAGTGCTCTCGGCTTTGTGGCCATCGCCGCCCTGTGCTGGGCTATACTTTCACATGGTCTGAAAGCCGGTCAATGGTCTGTGCTGTTCCTCATTCTGGCAGTCCTTGGAGGACTGACATTTTTAATGCGTATCCCATGCCGCAACTCGCCGCGATGGCTGATGGCCAACGGTCAGACTGCGGCGGCCGAAAGTGCGGCGAAATTTTTTCTCGGCCCCGATGTGGTTGTCACTCCGGTGAAAAAACAGACTTCAGGAGCCGCGGTCAAATCATGGCCGGACATGTTCAGAGGGCCCAGTCTGTCAAAAGTGATTTTCAGCGGCATACCCTGGGCCTGCGAAGGCGTGGCGGTTTACGGCGTTGGAGTCTTTCTGCCCATACTTGTCATGGCGCTCGGCATCGACAGCGATAATGCACGCGGCATGGCGAAAGTCATCGAGTCGGTCGAGCTCACCACGGTGATCAATAGTTTTATCGTTGTCGGCTTTGCAGTTGGACTGATGATGATGCGGCGCATGTGGCATGTTTCGATGATGTCGGCCGGTTTCATCCTCTCGGCGGTCGGAATGGCGATGCTGCTGTGGGGCTATGACTGCCATCTGCCTGTATGGGTGTCGGTCGTGGCGTTTCTGATCTTCGAACTGGGTCTCAACGCCGGCCCTCATCTTATAACCTTTGTGATCCCGGCTCAGATCTACAGTGTTGATGAGCTTGGAGCCGGATCGGGCATCGCGGCAATGTTCGGCAAGCTCGGAGCCGTGGCCGGGGTCTTCATCATTCCTGTGGTTCTGCATGCCGGAGGCGTCAGAATGGTTTTGATCGTCTGCACGGCCATAATGTTGCTCGGCGCAGCCATAACCCAGATTTACGGTCGCAAGGTCCTCCCCCGTAGAAAAGAATCATAGCATCACTAAGCCTTCCAGCCGCAAAAAAAGTGCGTACTATAGGGTAATTTAATGTTTTTTAAAGTGCGTACTATATATTTTTGTTCATGCGGGCATATATGACATTCTGTCTGTGAGATTGTTACAGTTTAAGCAGCGACGAACCGTTGTCAGAGTTGTTGAGCGAACGTTTGGTCTGGCGGAAAATCGATCCGAAATCGGCCGAATAGCTGACCGACAGCACTATCATGTTGCCGTTGTTCTTGATATAACGCTCGCGGAACGCCGGGTTGACTGACGAATAGTTCCATGCCGGATATTTTGTTCCTTTCGTATCAAACATATACATCCAGTCAGCCTCGAATGTCCAGTGTTTGTCGGGCGTGTATTCAAAGCTCAGAGCGTCGCCGTTCTCGTCTTTGCCGACATAATGGCCTGAAAGATATTTTCCGGGTATTTTGCGCCAATAAGAGATCGTGTAGGGTCCTTTGTTCCACCAGATGGTGAAATTGCCCTGAAATGTCGTGAGATGGTTGGTCCAGTTTTCGCCCATCGCCTCATAGTGCCCGACTCCGAGGCTGACATTGGCTCCGAAACCGGCTATATCGCTTATTCTCATGTTCAGATTTGCGTCGGTGCGCCATGCCTTGCGTGCGTTGATGTCATGCGACAGAAACATCCTGTTACCGATATAGACGACGTCGTCCATCACAAAATTTTTGATGTCGCGGTAGTTTACAAGCAACGATGCGTTGAATTTGCGGTACTGGAATGACGGCATAAGCTGATAGAGGAATGTGTCTGATACCTTCAGATCGGGATTGCCGTTGGCGATAAGGTAGGGCGTTGTTTGTTGCGGATAATCGGTCAGCGACGTCAGCGACGGAATTCCCGGACTGTAGCTGAACGCGGCGGCGAGGCGCCAGCGCTCGGAGATGCCCCACGATATCTGAGCCGAAGAAAGGTTTCTGACGAAATTGCGCTTGTTGAGGTCATTTTCGATCCAGAACAGTTTGGCGCCTGTCGATACGGAAAAGTACACTTTGCCGACCTGTTGACCCAGACGCGCGTAGACGTAATTGTTGTTTTCGGTCAGAACGGGCTTATAGTCGCTTGACAGGTAGGTATTGGTGCTGTGCGAGACTGTATTCTGGAAGCCGGCAGACAGTGACGTTTTATCGCTGAACCGGTGAATATAGCTTATTTCGCTGATCAGTGAACGGCGCCGGCTGTCGACATTCATTATATAATTCTCTTCGCTGCCGGTGTGAAATATATAGTGGTTGTTGCGGCGGTAGTCGCTTGTACTCAGTGTGCCGACTACTTGAGCTTCAAGTGAGTTTTTATCGTTGAAGTCCTTGCGGAAGAAGAGATCGAGCGCCGGGGTGAAACTTTTACTTTTTGACGTGTTGAAATTATCGTATTCGCCCAGTTGTGAGTCGGTCGTGTTTGCTATCTCACGGCTTGAATTATATGACGGTGTCGCCGTGAAAGTTGCTGAGAACAGGGTCGTAGCCGACGGACTGTAGTCATATTTCAGCCTGATATTGTGAAAATGGTAATTGAACGGATTGCGGTCGTGTGATTCAAGATCTGTCCTGAAGTCTTCACCTATATAGCTCTCGGTCGTATTATCGTAGACTTTCTGATAGTTGCGCCACGACGGATGATAATACAGCGTGAACTGCGATGGCCCCTGATGGTATGATGCACTGATATTTGCATCGACAAATGCGGTGTTGACTGCACTGCGTCCCCATGCATACACCTGTCCGCCGTCAGTGCGCTCTTTCAGTGTGATGTTGATAAAACCGCTTTTGCCTTTGTCGGCATAGCGGGCCGGTGTCACGCGTGAAAATTCTATTTTTGCGATATTTTTGGGCTGTAGAGCGTTGACATCGTCGATGGTCGACGGTACACCGTTGATCAGTATCATGGGTGTACCGCCGTCGACGCTCAGCGTCCGGTTGACCGGATTGGCTTCCAGTCCTGCAAGAGGGAGTTTCTGAAAGAGTTTTATCGAGGTCGACGATGCCTTGATGTCGGCGACTGACGGGTAGATGATTGTGCGTCCCTTTGATTCTGTCAGCGAACCGGCTGTCACGGTGATTTCGTCGAGTTTGACATTCTTGTTGAGAAACACATTGCCGAGCATGATGTCTTTATCGCCCGGTTTGATGATGATTTCTGTCGTGTTAAAACCGGGACCGGAGATTTCGAGCGTCAGTGCGCCTGTCATGTCAGTTTCGATCGTGAACGCTCCGTTATGATCAGTCAGGACTCCTTTGATAAATTGTTCTCCGTCGATTATTCGGCACGATGCGCTTTCTATGGCGGTCGAGTCGTTGTCTGACACCACAGTTCCGCTTATAGTCTTTGCTGAAATGCCTGATGCGGCGATAATTATCGCCAACATGATAATAACTGAACGTAACATCCGGAATAGTTTTTATTTGTGTAGATTAATGTGATGATAATGTGATAATTATTTAACGGTTTAAGCAACACGGCTTATAACTTGCCGGCAAAGATAATGAAATAATCGGTGACTGCAATACTGATTCGAACAAAAGTGTGTTATGCCATGTTCTAAAAGATACCGGAATAATTAACTAACAAATACTCATAGGCTATATGCACATGTCAGACGCAATGCTGTCTCCGGCAGTGGCGATAGCGGCCGATATAGCGGCCGGAGCGCTTCTGGTGATTGCAGGATCAAAGATAAAAAACTCTACGCGCGATAATCTCGTGCCCCTGATGGGAGTGACGGGAGCGTTTATTTTTGCCGCTCAGATGGTCAATTTCGCCATTCCCGGCACAGGGTCGAGCGGTCATATTGTCGGTGGTGTCCTTCTTGCGGCTCTTCTCGGGCCATGGGCGGGATTCCTCACTCTCGCTTCGGTGCTGATAATTCAGTGTCTGATATTTGCCGATGGCGGACTGATGGCCTTAGGATGTAACATTCTGAATATGGGAGCGATGACGGCTTTAGTGGCTTATCCTCTACTTTTCAGGCCGTTGCTTGGCTTCGGCGGGTCGCGCCGGCCGTCCGATCTGAAAATTTTCGCGGTGTCGGTGCTGGCGTGTGTCGTCGGTCTCGAACTCGGAGCGCTGATGGTGAGCTTCGAAACTGTTGCGTCGGGCGTCACGTCAATCCCTTCGGGCAAATTCCTGTTGCTCATGAGTTCCATCCATCTTGCTATAGGCGTCGGCGAAGGGCTTGCAACAGGCGCGGTCATCGTGTTTGTCAGCCGCACACGTCCGTCGCTCCTCTCGGGCGACGATATCCCAGCGGGTAAAAAGCGAGGAATCAAGGCGCCGGTCATCGCGTTTGCGGTCGCGGCAGCTGTTGTTGCCGGCGGACTGTCGTTTCTCGCGTCTTCCGATCCCGACGGACTCGAATGGTCGATAGAGAAAGTCAGCGGCTCGGCTGAACTGCCTGATTCGCCGGCGCCGCTCGCATCAGGCAGCCGCGCGGTACAGTCGGCAACGTCGATTATGCCTGATTATGAGAATACTTTTTCCGGTATCGTCGGGGCGACGATGGTGCTTATCCTTGTATGGTCGGTTTCATCTGTTTTGACAGGAAAGCGCCGGACGGCAGCCCTCAGAGTGCCGAAACGCGATAAACCCTGACAGTGCATATGGGCAGACTTGAGCATGCAATAACGAGATTGCAGCAGATACAATCGCTGCGCGACAGCGGGGCGCCGGCTGTAAGCCCGGTCTGCGGCATAATCGTGACAGTCGCTTACCTTGTGGCGATGTTGTCAGTGCCGGTCGACCGGCTCGGCATGCTGTTGTGGTTTGCCGTCTATCCCATACTTGCCGCGCCATATCTCGGACAATTGTTTACCGCGGTTTTTCTGCGGTCGCTTTACACTCTGCCTTTCATAGTTTTTATCGGGGTCTTCAATCCCGTCTTCGATACAGCGCCGGCTCTGACGGTCGGGGACTTCACTGTGAGCCGCGGCTGGATAACTTTTATCTCGATTGTGCTGCGCGGACTCATGTCGGTTCAGGCCATAATGATACTTGTCGCTGCCATTGGTTTTGAAGGAGTGTGCCGCGGGATGCGTTCGGTCGGAATCCCTGCGTGGCTCGTCACCCAGTTGCTGATGGTCTACAGATATATGACAGTTCTTCTGGAAGAATGTCTCGACATGAAGCGGGCGAGACTGTCGCGCTGTTATGGTCGCACACACATGTCGCTTTCGATATGGGGGCGCATGACGGGTCAGCTCTTTTTGCGCACGGTCGCGCGTTCGGAGCGCATCAGCCGCGCTATGCTCGCACGTGGCTTCAACGGTTCGGTTCCGTTCATTGATTTTGGCGGCCGTGGCCGCTGGCGCATGTCTGACACTGTTTTTGCGTCAGTCTGCGGCATCGTGTTCCTGTTTTTGCGGTTTTTCAATCTGTCGGGGCTTCTTGGCTTCGACCGTCTGCTATAAAATTCATCACCATGAGTCACCATTTCTTACGTTTCACTGATGTGCATTACAGCTATCCCGATGGCTACGAGGCCCTCCGGGGAGTCGATTTCCTGATCACCCACGGCGAGAAGGTTGCATTGCTCGGACTCAACGGAGCGGGCAAGTCGACCATACTCCTTCACTCCAACGGTCTCTTGTTGCCGACGTCAGGAGAGGTCAATGTTGGCGGCATTCCGGTGACAAAAAAGACTCTGTCAGTCGTCCGTCAGTCGGTCGGCATGGTTTTTCAGAACGCCGACGATCAGCTTTTCATGCCGACGGTCGAGGAAGACGTTGCGTTCGGGCCGCTCAACATGGGGCTGGAAGGCGATGAGGTCGAGCGGCGGGTGGCGATGGCTCTCGACCGGGTCGGGGCCTCTGATCTACGCAAGCGGTCGCCTCTGCGCCTGTCTGGCGGTCAGAAAAAACGTGTTGCTATCGCTACGGTGCTGTCTATGGAGCCGAGCATTCTCGTCCTCGACGAGCCGACGGCCGAACTTGATCTTGAGGCGCGCCGTCAGGTCTGCGGCATAGTTAGTGCTTTTCAGCATACCTGTGTCATCGCCACTCATGACATGGATCTTGCCCGTCAGCTTTGCGACCGCGCGATTGTTATCACCGACGGCCGCGTCACCGACGACGGCCCCGTCGGCCCAGTCACCGCCGCCTTCGAGCAGTCGGTGTGAGAGATTACAATCCTTCATGTCCGGAATTCTTTGTAACTTTGCAGAAAATTCAGGAATATAATGTACATTGAAACTAACGCTATTGATCTCTGCAATCTCAAAAATAAGGTTATTTCATTTCTCTGGCAGCATGTGCTGCTGATTGTCTCACTTTTCATCATGACCCTCGGAGTGGCGGTCTGCGTCAGATCAAACTTCGGAAGCAGTGTCATCTCATCAATTCCCTATGCGTTTACGATGGCCGGTGCAGACGGGCAGGCGCCTCCTCTTACGATAGGCGAATATACCAACATCATGAACATCATTCTGGTCGGGCTGCAGATCCTCATTCTCAGACGCGATTTTGAGAAGGTGCAGCTGTTTCAGCTTTTGATCGGATTTGTATTCGGAGCCTTGCTCGACATCAATATGTGGCTGACTTCGTCGCTCGACTGTCAGAGTCTGGCGGCCAAGAGTCTGGCTCAGCTGGCGGGATGTATTATTCTCGGTGTCGGCATAGCGCTGGAGATCAAGTGCGGGTCAGTCACGATGCCCGGCGAAGGTTTCCCGGCGTCGATAAGCAAAAAGACCGGAGCAGCTTTTCCAAAAGTCAAGATCATGGTCGACATCATGCTTGTCGCTGTTGCGGTTGTCTGTGGATATATCTTTTTCGGCCGCTGGCTGTGGATGGTTGTCGGCCCCGGCACACTTTTCGCTATGCTTTTTGTCGGTATTGTTGTCAAGTTCACGGCGCCCCATCTCGGTTGGTTCGACCGCCTGCTGCGCTTCCGTCCCGGCTTCCGCCGCTACATCTACGGCCTCGCGCGCTATATCCACCGCAGCGACAGCCGCGACTGATCATCGCTCAGAACGTGCACCGCAGCGAGAGCCCGACATTAAGACTCCCGTTGTCGCGGAAAACGAATGACGATGATAGTTCTGACCCGACATGTCGCCTTTTTAATCTTTCGCGACACGGATTGCCCCATATCAGCCCGGTGACTTCATTGACGGGATCGATCAGAAACACGACTATATTGCCGAGCGTCGATGATCCGGCGAGAGTGTAGCCGTTGTCCACAATTTTACGCTTTGCTTTATAAAAGCTTTCGCCTATGAGGCTACCGACGATCGGGGTTATAAAAATATCTTGGATTGACGGGCGCTCCATGAATGCCTCGATGCCGAATTCCCAGCCGATTGTCGAAATGCATGTGCAGTAGAGGAGCGACTGCCACGCGTTGAATCCGCAGCTGCGCGCCCCCATGTAATAGACGGCTCCCGCATAAGGATGGAGTATATAATTGAAATAAAATTTGTCGTGATCCCATTCCGGTCCTTTTTTGATCACATGTTTGTGCCATCGTTTAGGCAGGGATTCGTCCTGCAGTTCGGCTCTGTTCCACGATGTGGCGTCTTCCGGCAGACATTCAAGCACCAGAAGGGTTCCGACAAACGCGCCGCTCAGTGCGGCCGTGTTGATCCAAAGCCTGTGCCAGTCAGCGTCGCGGCCTGTTACGGAGTAGGGCGCCTCATAGATATTCGGTCTCACTCTGTCGCTGATGCTGTCTGTGGGATTAGATCCGGCGACAGCATACAACGGACGTGCGGTCAGCGCACAAAGTAGGATGCGAATGATTGTTCTGTGATTCATCATGACGGAATTGGATTGACATTAAGAGCTTGATGTGTTGGTGGCAGGTTTCAAACCTGCGTTTCCGATAGCGGCCATGTTGTTTTTACTATCGGTGTCCTGATCGCGCTGGACGACACCAACTTATGATGAAAATTTCCGGCGGAGCGAGAACACCGACTGACCCCTGACGCTCTCACTCCTTCCGGAAAAATGCAGATCCGAAGTGTCGGCAGATCTGCTGTGCGAAATGAATCAAAATACTTTCTAAATAGTCATATCCATTCCGAACTCCTGAAAATGACGGACCTTATACTGATCTTCGCCGGTTATGAAATCGGGGATGATATCGACTGTTTCCTCATGGGCGAGCCATCCGAGAGCGGCGTTGATGTCACGGTCGGGAAGCTGTGATTTTTGCCTGAGCTGACGATAGTTCCATGTGTTGCCGTCGTTCATCATTTGCCATAGTCTGATGGCATTGCGGCATATTGTTTCTGTATTCATGATTTTGGGTTGGATTATATGGTTGCTGAATGTTTTTTATGAGTGACACGATCTGCCGCCTGTAGAACAGGCAGGCAAGTATGAAATAGACGCCCGTCTGTATCCACAGCCCCATGTATTCTGTCCGGATATCGTTCAGCGACGCTCCCATGGAGCTGATCTTCACATATCCGTTCATGCCGAAGGTCGATGGAAAGAGACAGGAAATGTAGCGCCAGAAATCAGGCATCGTTGCCGAGGGCCACGACAGGCCTGACAGAAACAGCATCGGTACTGAGAGAAAGACAAGCAGCAGTATGCAGTCCTCGCGGCGGTAAACAAACGACGACAGTACCATTGCAAGAAAAATGCACGACAGAATGAACGGTATCACAAAGGCGATAAACGTCCGGTACTCGCCCAGCTGCGGCAGTGTGAAAGTCCGTGATACGAATGTGAACATATACACAGCCAGAACAAGGTAAAGTGTAAAGTATGGCAACGCTTTGCCGATGACGATATGCACCGGGTTCTTGTACCGGTTGTCGAACGGTATGACGCTGCCGTGGTTGCGTTCGCGCGAGTTGCCCGTCGCCATGCCGATGCCGAGCAGCAGGGTTTGCTGGATGATCAGCATCAGCACCGGCGGGATCAGAAATGCCGCAAATCCGCTCTGGGGATTGTACAGAGCCACATAGTCATACTCGATCGGCATTCGGTTGATTTCGTCCTGTCGGTCTGTGGTGCCGCTCACATAGTGGTTCACTTTGATATCTTTGTTGATCTCGAGCGAGACATTGGTGACCGTTACCAGAATGGCTTTGTAGTACAGCATGCTCGACATGTCGCAGTAGACTCCCAGCGGAACCTGACGGCTGGCGGCAAGCTCTTTGGTGAAGCCGGAGGGTATTCTGACTATTCCGTAGGCGTCCTGTCTTTTTATCATTTCGCGGGCTTCTTCCATGTTGCCGCAACGTGCGATAATTTCTACATCGGGAGATGCGTCAATCTTGCGTAAGATTTCGCGGCTGAGTCCGCTGTTGTTTTCATCGACGGCGACCACCGGCACCTCTCTGACAACTTCATTGGTGTAGACATAGGAGTAGAGCAGCGGATACATCAGAGGCACAAAAAGGATAAAGATCAGGATGCCTTTGTCTTTGAAGATATAGCCAAGTTCCTTTGTCCAGATCTGCAGGATATTCAGTATCGATTTCATTGGCGGTTACGGTTGATATTTGTATTTCAGAAAAGCCGAGCGGTATTTCGGCAGTACTAAGAACGGCAGTAGAACAAAACACAGCATTGCCGCTACAGACGCCCATACATATGTGACCGGATTACCGTTCAGTGCCTGATTGACATAGATCAGATAGTAATGTCGCAGAGGGAAAAGCCACGAAAGCCATTGCAGCACAGGCGACATGGCCATGACAGGGTAGGTGAATCCTGCGAGTGAGAACGAAAGTATGCCCCAAAGTGAGCACAGACACATCGCGACGCGCATCTGACCGGTGAACAGCCCGAAGAGAAACACTCCGAACGCCTGTGAGGCGACGACGGTCACGATGCCGAGCACGATCATCGGCCATATACCGCTCCGGCACGGATATCCCAGGATTTTGTAGAAACACACGTCGCAGAATATGAACATGAGCGAGAACAATATAGTCTGTGGCAGCAGTTTCCCGGCCAGAGCTACGGCCGATGACTCTCCGGCCAGTGCATAAAGACGTTTCTGGTTGCCGTATTTCCATTCGATGCCTATCGTGTAGCTTGTCGAAAGCATTATCAGCAGTATGAATATCCCCGGCACGATTATATTGTTGAGATACACTCCGTAGTCAAGCGTCGGATTGCCGATAGGATGGGTTTCGACGGTGATCGGCCGGATGATGGCCATCGCATCGGCCTCGGTCGCGCCCTTGGCGTAGAGGGTCTCGCGCGTTAGCGCGAGGCCCGACAGTTCTGACGCCGTGCGTAAGTCTTTCATCAGCAGTGAACCCGCCACGAAGTATGCCTCATTCGTGTAGAACGATATTTTGGGCTGCCGGTTGGCGATCGCCTGTTCTGTCGTTCCCGACGGTATATAGAAGAACGCGTAGATCTCGCCGCGGAGCATCGCTTTTCTGGCCTCGCCGAACGACGGATACGATCTGATCATGTCGGTTTCTTCGAGGGCGTCGATGGTTCTGACTATGGTTCTTGAAATGTTTGTATTGTCTTCATCCACTATCCCGGCCGGGAGTGCCGTAGGCAGGCCTTTGTTCATCAGTGTTGTGAAAAACACGACACACAGAACCGGAGCCACGACCATGCAGAACATGAAAAGCGGCCGTCGCGAATACATTCTCAGTTCCCGACCGAATATGGATTTTATGCGTTGATAGACTGTCATGGTTTATCTTTTCATGACGGCCGACATGCCGCCTCTCAGACCGAGTAGTTCGCCGTTGTTGACAGGACGGACTCTTACTTCAAATGTTTTCAGATCATAGTCGTCAAGCGCTTTTGTCGCTTTCCATGTTGCAAAAGAACCGACATCCTTGATGCGTGTGATACTGACTGTGACTGTTTTGTCGAAGGCCGGCACATAGACGTCGGCCTCTGATCCGACTGTGAGTCCGGGCAGGAAATCTTCTCTGACATTGAACGTGAACCAGACATCGTCGGCCATGGAGACATTCATTATCGGAGCTCCCGTGCCGACAAGTTCGCCGATTTCGGGAAATATTTCGGTCACTATGCCGTCGGCACTTGCTGTGAGCACTGTCTCGCTGACATACGACGATATTTCGTTTATGGATCCCTCGGCGCGCGACACATGGGCGCGGGCTGCGTTTATGTCTTCGTTGCGCGAACCGTTGACAGCCATATCGTACTGTGCTTTGGCTGCATTTTCATTTGCCTGCATGGCACGGAAATTGGCTAATGCTTCATCGCGTTTCTGTTCGGCCATGACTCCGTTCTCAAACAGGCGGTTCACTCTGTTATAGGTCTTCTCGGCTACTTCCCGGCCGGCTTTGGCTTTCTGCCATACTTCGTAAGCTGATTGTATCTGTTCCTGACGGGCGCCGGTCAGTGCTTTCTGTTCTATAGCCTTGGCGGCTTCGAACGCTGCTTCGGCCTGAGAGAGTTTGGCGGCTATGTCGGGGGCTTCGAGCACAACAAGTGTGTCGCCTTTCGACACCTCGTCGCCCTCTGCTACTCTGATTTCAAGAATTCTTGCCGGAACTTTACTGGCCACACGGTAGTCCGACGTCTCGGCCTGTCCCTGAATTACTTCACGTGGCTCGGGGATGCAGAGTCCGACGATTACGATAATTGCGATTACAGTCATTATGATGGCCGAGGAAACGATTATAACGTTGAGATTTTTCTTTTTCATTGCGGTTGGTTTGAAGGTTGTTTATCGGATTGTTCCTAATGATTTTTTCAGATACAGTTCGGCGAGGCGAAGATCAATGTCTGCGGTTATGAGACCAGATTTTGCAGATAGCCACGCGGTTTGTGCTTCGAGGACATTGCTGACGGGTATCACGCCTTCTTTAAGACCCAGCGTCGCGTATCTCAGATTTTCGTCGGCTTCCGCCTGACTGCTGACAGAGGCGGCGTAACGCTCACGGGCTTCTGTGACTTTCCGGCGGCATTGTGCAACCTGCAGTTCTATTTTCTCTCGGGTCTCTTCATAATCTAATTTAGCGGCGACGGCTTCGGCTTTGGCTGCATTGACCTTGTAGACTCTGTCTCCCCATGTCAGCAGCGGGATTTTCACTGCTACGCCGACGCTCCACATCCCTTTGAATTTTTTCTCAAAACTGTTGAATACCGACGGATTGCTTGCGAGATATCCCCCTGTCAGCGCAACAGAAGGGAGAAATTCTGAGCGGACAAGTTTTATTTTTTCTTCGTGAATTCTGACAGATGTCCCCATAGCCGAAAGTTCCGGACGGCTTTCCCATGCGTCGGGTGTGCCGATGAATTCATTGTCGTCATCAGGCAGCGGCTCGCCGTCTTCGTCGGCAAGCCGCAGAGGTGTGTCGGGCGCCAGACCGCACAGCCGGCATAAGTTCATCTTCATGATCTCGATGCCGTTGTTGACCTGTATGACGGTCACCTTTGCCTCGTTGACCTTTACCTTCACGCTGAGTCCGTCAGCCTTTGTGGCAAGACCTTCGGCTATCATCATCTCGATGTCGTGGTCGAGGGTTGTGACAAGATTGAGATAGCTTTCAGCCAGACGTTTTCTGGCGGTGAGCTGGACTATGCTCCAGTATGTTTCGTCTACCGACACAATGAGGTTCTGATAGCAAAGACGGTGTTTGTCGCCGGCGATCTGTTCGGCATATCGTGTGATCTCATTGTAGGCTCTGATCTTGCCGCCCATGTAGATAGGCTGGGTAAGCATGACAGCTACGCCTCCCATGTTGCGTGTGTCTGTACGGAGTGCGTCGGCAAGTCCTTGCCCTGCAGCGTTGAGCGCCGGCATCGACAGAGCGTCACCGATGTGCGACAATGAATTTTTCTGGTCTTCGCTTAATAGCGATATCTCTTTATCTGTGTGCATGTAGAAGCCGGTCGCCGAGATTTTCGGAAGATAGGACGTGAAAGCCGACTTCCGATTGAATCCGGCGGCACGTCTCTGCATGTCGGTTTGACGGAGTTCTTTGTTGTTGTCTACGGCCATTCTGCGGCAGCTGTCGAGCGTAACGGTGCCGGAACCGGCAATACTTGCCGGAACGCCTGACAGTAGAAATAATAATAGGGTCAGTTTTTGTGTGTACATTTTTTCTTATGATTTTATTTCGGCGCAAAGTTCGTGACAATCGGCGCACGAGAAAAGGCTGATTTTTCGGGCTAATTGGAGTAAACTTCGCTTTTTAGCGGGGATTTAGCTAATTATCGGCGTAATATTGTTATATTTACGAAGTTTAATCAGCATTATAATAATATCGTTTATGTATATGATGCCAAATGAAATCTCAGTCGAACGCTTGCTCGAACAGGATATTCCCGAGCTTGTCGGTTTTCACAATGACATTGTGATGGTGAATAATTTCGGTGATATGAGTCTGTTTGCTCATCCCGTGCGTCTTAGAGCGACAACGGTTCTTGTCTGTCTGAAAGGTGAGATCGATTGTAACATCAACCTGCGTAATTTCCTTATTACAGAAAACCATATGCTGGTGAATTTTGCCGGCGACATCATTACGATTAATCGGGCTAAAGATATCGCCGGCTATGCGATAATCATTTCCGAAGAGTATCTCCAGCAGATTCAACTCGATTTTCGCTTCCGTGCTCAGAGTTATATAAGCCTTCGCGAAAATGGTCCGATAAGTGTTCCTATCGAAGAGCTGCGCTTTCTGAAACCTTATTATACGCTGTTAAAAAAGAATATGGAGGACGGTAATTCGGAGGTCATAAAGGGTCTTGCTCTGGCATTGTCACATACAATCATATCGCTGATGAAGCGTTTTCAGCAGCGTCCGGTCCTGGAGTCGGAACATAACGAACCGCGTGCCCAGCAACTTTTCGACAAATTCATGAAATTGCTCGGCGATTATCACACCAAAGAAAAAAGTCTGAAGTTCTATGCCGATAAGATGTTCCTGACGCCCAAATATGTCTCAGGCATGATCAAGGCTTATAGCGGCAAGAGTGCTTTGGCCTGGATCAACGAGTATGTCGTTCTCGAAGCAAAGATGATGCTCCGCTATACCGACATGACAGTTCAGGAGATTGCATATTCGCTCAATTTCCCTACGCAGTCGGCTTTCGGTAAATATTTCAAGCAGCAGGCCGGCTGCAGCCCAAAAAACTACAGACTCACAAATTGAGTGTCCGTAATCGCAGCTCTTAAGCCGAAAAGTTGTCTTTGTCGGCAGAATTTAATAACTTAGCAGTGTTTTTAAGTTTTTATCAATCTGTCAGTAACTTTATATTTCCCCATGAAAAAAACTGTTTTTCTGTCGGCTCTTCTGCTGCCGCTATCTGTTTTTTCCGAGCAATTGCCTGACTGGCAAAATCCTGATGCCTTGCGCCTCGGGCAACTTGACCCTCATCAATGTGTTGTGCCCTATGCCGGTAAGTCTGATGTGCTCGCTGAGATAGGAGATCAGCGTTACAGCGGTTCGCCGTGGTATATGTCGCTCAACGGCAAATGGGATTTCAAGTGGTCGGCGTCTCCCGATATGCGTCCGCAGGACTTTTATCGTCCCGATTACAGCACCGACGGATGGGATAAAATCAAGGTGCCCGGCAACTGGCAGACTCAGGGCTATGGAACGAAGGTTTATGTCAACACGACTTATGAGTTCGATTCTCCTTATTATAATTTCGAAAAAAATCCGCCTTATGTCCCTTCCGACAGTAACGAGGTCGGCTGCTACAGACGTGAGTTTACCGTGCCCGCCGACTGGCGCAACCGCCGGACCGTGCTCTGTGTCGAGGGAGCGGCGTCTTTCTACTATGTATGGGTCAACGGTCATCGTCTCGGTTACAATCAGGACTCCAAGACTGCCGCAGAGTGGGATATAAGCGACTATCTTGTCGACGGCGACAATACGCTCGCTCTTGAGGTCTACCGCTGGTCGGCCGGTTCTTATCTGGAGTGTCAGGACATGTGGCGTCTCAGCGGCATCGAGCGTGATGTCTATCTCTACAGCACGCCTCGCGACAGCTACATAGCGGACTATACTGTCACATCGCCTCTCGATAGCGTAGATTACCGTGATGGTCTTTTCGGACTTGATGTCGCTGTCGGCGGCAAGAAGATCAAAGGAGATATCGCCTATACGCTTTACGACCGGGCCGGCGACAAGGTGGCCGAAGGCAGCGCTCCGGCGTCAGGTAATGTCAGATTTGATAAGATAATAAATGACGTGCATCCGTGGACTGCAGAGACTCCTTATCTGTATACACTCGAGCTTCAGCTCAAGGATAAAAAAGGACGTGTCGCCGAGACGGTCGGCTGCAACGTCGGCTTCCGCACATCGGAAGTTCGCGGCGGTCAGTATCTCCTTAACGGCAAACCGATCATGATCAAGGGTGTCAACCGCCATTCATTTTCCGCCGACGGTCACTATGTCGACGAGGCGACAATGCTGGCCGACATAAAGATGATGAAACTCAACAACATCAACACTGTCCGCAACTGTCACTATCCGGCTGATCGTCGCTGGTATCATCTTGCTGATAAATACGGCCTTTATATAATAGACGAGGCCAACGTCGAGTCCCACGGCATGGGTTACGGCGAAGAGTCGCTCGCTAATTTCACCGAATGGCTGCCGGCTCATATGGACCGTACGCGCCGCATGTATGCCAAAAGCAAGAATCATCCGTCGGTGACATTCTATTCGCTCGGTAACGAAGCCGGCAACGGTGTCAACTTCGAAGAAACATATAAATGGCTCAAATCGGTCGAAAGCAACCGTCCGGTGCAGTATGAACGTGCTATCGACGCTTTCAACACCGATATTTTTGCCGTGATGTATCCATCGCTTGAGTATATCGAGGCTTATTGCCACGCCGACTCTGTCTACCGTCCGTATATCGCCTGTGAATATGCCCACGCCATGGGTAATTCGGTCGGCGGACTCTGTGATTATTGGGATCTGTTCTACCGTGAACCGCTCGCTCAGGGCGGTTGCATCTGGGACTGGGTCGACCAGTCGTTTATAGAGCATACACCCGACGGACGCCTATGGTATGCTTACGGAGGCGATTACGGGTCTGACAGCATTCCGACCGACCGTTCGTTCTGCTGCAACGGACTTGTCAACTCCGACCGCACGCCTCATCCTCACCTTGCCGAAGTCAAGGCTGTCTACAGCAATATAAAATCTGATCTTGTCGGTGTCACGCCGCTCACCGTCGATGTGCATAACCGCTATTATTTCACCGATCTCAATCGTTTCGACATGAGATGGCGTCTCGTCACGCCCGATGGCAAAGTTCTCGCCGAAGGAGTCCGGACGGTCGACTGTCCGCCGCAGGAGTCGGTTCGCGTTTCGTTAGGTGACATAGCCATTCCAGACGGCGAGGCTGATGTCTATATGAACATCGACTGGCTTACGCGCGAAGCTGATGAAATGATTCCGGCCCGTTATGCCGCCGTCGAAGAGCAGCATATTATCCGTCAGTCCGACATGTCTCTCGGTCTTGCTGCTTCGAAGCTACGCAAAGACAAAAACGCTTATCGTTCGGGCGATGTCAGCTTTGAAGTCGATCCGGAGTCAGGTCTCATCGTTTCGCTTGTCTCCGGCGGCAAAGAGCTGTTGGCCGAACCTATAGAGCTTTCGTTGTTCCGCCCGCTCACCGAAAACGACGCCAGCTGGGCCGGAAAAGGCAAACTGTGGCTCGGCGCCGGTCTTGACAGCATCTCGACTCAGGTTGTTTCAGGCGGAATTAAGGATAATGTCCTCACTTTCGTCACCCGTGTTTCGGGCCGCGACGGCCGTCATGTCGGCGACGCTACGTTCCGCTATTCTGTCAGTGGTCGCGACAGTCTCGTTGTGGCCTGTGAATTTGTTCCCGACACTGCAGTCGTGATGTCGCTTCCACGAGTCGGACTCACTTACCGCACTCCCGAGGCTCTTGCCGCCGATGTCCGTTTCCACGGCCGTTCGGGCGAGACTTATATCGACCGTAAGACTGCCGGACGCATCGGCCGGCACACAACCACTCCGGCTGCCGATTTCCACAACTATATTGTGCCGCAGTCATCCGGTAATCATACGGATGTCCGCAGCGTGTCGTTCAATGGCGGATTGCTCGACGTGACTTCCGACCGACCATTCCAGTTCAGCGCAGTTCCTTATTCAGACGAGAATATTCAGGCTTCCGCCCATATCAAGGATCTTGTCTCAGACGGCATGGTCACAGTCCATCTTGATGCCGCGCAGACAGGAGTCGGTACCGCGACATGCGGCCCCGACGTATTCCCGAAATATTGTCTGCCTGTACAGCCTTATAAATTTGTGTTTGTCTTCGGAGTCAGAAATCATTGATTGATTTCTGACTCCCTCAGCAGTCGCATCGGATTCAGACGATGAATTAGCAGAAGATCTCCGATGATGAAGCTCTCGCGCTGATGTTCGATTGCGGAGCTGTCGCATGGCTCTTTCTGTTTGGCATAGCCGAGCGGACTGACCGACATATTCGGCCGTTCAGGATCGAAAGCAGACCGGCCCATTCCTTTCCATTCAGCACTGTTGTATAGACCTGCGATGTCAAGCAGTGTGCTATAAATATCCAATTGCCCTATTATCAATGGATTATCCCCCCCTATTTGCGTTTCGCCGATTTCAGTCGGCGTGTTGAGGATAATAAGCGGAGTGTATTGGTTTGGTGAGACATAGCTGTAATATTCGCTGAGACACTTTCGGTAGACAGCCAGCCCCTCGTGGTCTCCTGTGATAATTATACTGGTATTGTCGTAGTCCGGTCTTGATTTTATATAGCTGATCACGCTGCGCAACGAGTTATCTGTAAAGTGTGCTGCGGTCAGATAGTCTTTAAGTACATCAGGATAGCAGTCAGTCAGTGAGATTGTCTTCAGATCTTCATCAAGTTTAAACGGATTGTGTCCGCTGTGTGTGACAATCAGAATGAATGCATATTGGTTTTCAGGCCATATTTCACCGCTTTTCATTTTTTCTGTCGCCTGTTCCAGAAGACTTTTGTCAGTCAGATATCCGTCTGTCATGTTGACGGCGTTAGGCAGATTATGGTCGAATGATTGGTTCATGTAGATCGAATCTATACCGAATGATTGGGCGATGGCTTTTTGATTCCACGTCGACGGCTCATCGGGGGAGATTAGATACGTTGCCGCTCCGTGACGGCGCATTTCTTTTGGCAGGGTGTTGTATTCGTTGCCCGAATACTTCATTGCAAATACTCCTGTTGCCGTAGGTGTCTGTCCGGCGAGCATCAGCAGCTGTGCGTCGATCGAACGTCCTCCCCGCGTCTGAGTCAGAACATCAGGTATATAAAATGTTGTGGAATCTTTTATAAGCGAGTTGATAAAAGGTGTGATTTCCCGGCCTTCAAGGCTTAGTCCGATAGGCCATGATTCAAGTGACTCACAAAGTATGACAACGATATTGCGCCGCCTCGGTTCTAAAGGCGAATGATATCCGGATGTCAGTTTATTATGCTCTGACAGCCAGTCGGTCATTTTGTTACTGTCGTTTTCTGTCAGGCAGTTACACCTTGTCATGTAGTCATAGGCCATTGATCCGAAAACCGAATAAGCCGGGGTTATCGCCGACACTGAGTTGACGCTGGTGGCCATGATATTCAGCTTCTTATACACTCCTCCGGCCGGATACATGGTCGCGAAAACCAGTCCGAGTGACATCAGGCTTAATGCCGGCTGCAACAGGCCGCCCGGCCTTGTTTGTTTCTTTTTTCGGGTGAGCAGATAGGCCGTCGCTGCGATCAGTGGCAGTATAAGATCATAAAACCTGAATGCATCTGTCACGCTACACACAAATCCGCATAGATTATCTGCGATGCAATAGGAGTCAAGAGGAATTGCGACAAAGTATGTGCGGCAGTACATCAGATTGGCGATAAAAAGTATATCGAGGGCTATAAGCACACCAAATTGCCATCCCTGACGCTTAAGATATGCGGCCGGAAGCGTGAAGATACTTGCGCCGGCCAGGATTGTGAAATAGGTCGACGTGTAGTTATGGAAGGCATGGAAACTGGTCACGCAGCAGAATAGTATGTCGAAGACCAGAAAGGTAAGAGCGGTCGCAGTCCACCATATAATGTAAGTGGTCGTCGGCCTGAACAGTCTTATGGTTTTACTGTGCATATTCCCGGTTGTGTTTTATCAGAACTTGTAGGCTGCCCCTACAAGACCTCTGACACCCTGATTCTGGATGGTCGTCACGAGATCGCAACGCTTGTTGAGAAGATTTTCTCCGCGGGCGAATACGGTCAGCGCATCGTTGATCGCATAACTTGCCTCGAAGCGCAGATCGCTGACCGCCCCCAGATCGTAGGCATAGCTGAACGCACCGTCGTAATAGTAATTGTGGCGGTCGGTGCGGAGCTCATATCCCGCGCCTAATCTGAGCGCCTTGACCGGACGCACCTCAACCGACGCTTTGATCACATATTTTGCACGGTCACGCCACAGATAGTAGGCTTTGTCCGAACCGTTGGACGCGGTTTCGGCCGACACATCGGCTTTGACCACCGAGCGCCATTCATAACTCAGACCGATGCCGCCGTGCCATCCTTTGAGATCGTAAGCACCGTAGTTTACGGCTCTGAAGTGAGCGTTGCCTGTGCTCGACGACAGATCAGTGAACTGAGGCATCAGCCAGTCGTTGGCTACGGCATAGCCGCCGAACAGACGCGCCGAGAAGCCTGAGAACGGCCCGATATTCATGCCGAGATCGGCCGTCACGGGTATATGGGAGCGCTGATATTGCCACAGACCGCCGACAAACGGACAGTAGTCATAGAGCGAGCGGAGGCTGTTGAGATGCTCGCCGCCGTTGATTCGGGCATAGATCGCAAACTGCGACGCTGCGTTCCAGTCGAGCATCACAGCCGGAGCTACGTGGAACTTTTTGCCTTCTCCGCCGGCCGATATATCGATTTTTGCACCTATGCGGCCGTGGACGCGGCCGCTGTTGAAAGCATAGTACGGTGTCAGCGAGATCACACCGAGAGTGCCGTCCGAGATGGGTGCGAAACGGGGCATATAGCCGCCGGCGCCGTCAGCGACAGAGATCTCTTCTACGCCGTTGTTGCGTGAGATGAAGTCGGCGGCGATTTCGATCCCCGCGCGCGGTGCGGCCGATGATCCGAAATAGGCTATGCCGCCGTTGATGTTGAAGCGGTTTTCGCCGGCCGCTCTGGCACTTTTTGTCTCAGAGCTTTCGCCGAAGAGATGGTCTTTGCCATAGCCGAAATGTGAGAATGATGCCTTGGCGTGATAGCCGACAAGGCCGCTGCGCGACCACCATGACACATCGGCGTCAAAGATATTGGCGTTTTGTTTTTCGTTGATGAAGCCCTCGGGCAGACCGATGGCCGAGTAGGTGTAGGCGAGATGGGCGCCTAACGATGATTTCCGCCCCACGCGTTGATCGAGAGCCGCTGCCACGGTAAAGGTGTTGTTGCTGTAGTGGCCGTTGGCTTCGCCGTCAATGTGCGGTTTATAGCTGTAACCGTCATACTGCAGCCATGCGCCGAAGCGTGTGCGTCGGTTGTCGACAAATTTGTAACCGGCTGAGGCTCCGAGATTGAATGCCGGAAAATAGCCGAGCGACGCATAGCCGCGGTAGGGCGACAGAGCGAGTGTGTCGGCGTAGGATGCAGGATCAAGGGTCGGGATCGAACGCGTTATGGCGGCCGGATCCGTATAGTCAGCCAGGGTCAGTTGTTTCATAGTCACCGGTGATGAAAGCAGCCGAGGAGTGAGCGATCCTATTCTTGAGGCTTCGCGTTCGACCGGAACTATTGTACGGTCGACTGTGATTTCGGTCTTGAGATCTTCGGCCGGGGCTGAAAGGGCTGTGGTCAGTGCGATGGCCGCTATGATGCTTTTGCTTGACATAATCGTTTTCATTTTTTGTCTAAGGAGCTGAGGCGTGAGTCAATCATCATGAAAATGTCGGATTCTGAGCCGGGATAGTTCTCGCGCAGTGCGTTGAGATACTCGTGGGCCTCGAATTTTTTGTCCTGTGAGGCGTAGATATCGCTGAGAAGTATGAAGCCGCGGGCCAGCCAGTAGGAGTGGGGAGTGCCTGAGGCTGTGAGTGATTCGACAGCTGTTTTGGCCTTGTCGGTCATGCCGCTGTCGAAGTAGTTTTGAGCCATAAAGTAGGCGCTCTTGGCTCCGTAGAGATCGTCGGTCATGCCGGCGATGCCGTTCCAGAGTTCGCGCGCTTCTTCAGCGTGGCCCGTCTGCGACAGGGCGAGAGCCTTTGAGAATATGGCCTCGTTCTTGTCTTCAGAGCCTAAGGTCGATGAGGCGAGCAGGGCGTCGGCGGCCGTCGCTACGGCGTCATAGTTGCCGAGATCGCGTGCCGCGCGCATGATGCCGGCCCTTGCCGCATTGAGTGTCCGCGACGACGACGCGCGCTGTTCGAGAGCTTTCCACGCAGCGAGTGCGGCTTCGGTGTCTCCGTTGTCGTAGAGCGCCGTAGCCTTGACTATATAGGCCGGCTCCGAAACGCTGTTGTCGGGATAACGGTCGACAAGTTCTGTCGCAAAGCCGAGTGCCTGTTTGGCGTTGTTGCTTTCCTCGGCCTGCTCGAGAAGGTAGGCCAGCGCGCGGGCGCGGTATGCGCCGTCTGAGTTGCGCTCGGTGTAGTCATTCAGTTTAGCGGTTTTGCCTGTGGTCAGATATTCTTTCTCGGCGGCTTCAAACGACAGACGCTCGACCTCGGCAACGTCGATCTTGGGAGCATCGGGCACTGAGTTGACAAAATTCACATATTCGTCGAGTGTGCCGTCTTCGGCGGCCAGACGTTTAAGCTGCTCGGCGGCTTCGCGGGCCTCGTCGCTCGACGGATAGAGGCGCACGATGTCGCGGTATGATTCGAGCGCTTCAGAGCGTTTGCCGTCGTTGAGCAGGGTCAGCGCCAGCTGCAGATAGCCCTGACGTCCCTGCGACGTGTTGGGATAGTCGGCCACGAGTCGGCGGTATGTTTCGATGGCCGAGGCGTTGTCGCCGAGCTGTATATAGCTGGCCGTCATCTCGAGCATGGCGTCGGCCAGCAGCGTCGATGACGGGAATTCCGACGGCAGACGCTTCAGATCGTCGATTTTTCCTTTGTGGTCGCGGGCGAAGCCTTTCATGATCGCGGTCTGGAACAGTGCGTAGTCGCCCGCGCCCGGATTGGTGGAGTAGGCCTTGTCATACATTTCTTTTGCCTTGCCGAAATCAGAAGCGTAATAGTGTATGTCGCCCAGACGGTTATAGACATCGGCGGTCACTGCGGACGAAAGATTGCCCGGATTGGCAGTCACGCGGCTGAACGCTTTTTCGGCCGCGTCATATCTTTTCTGTGCAAACTCTGCGTAGCCCAGATCATAATAGGCCAGCGGAAGGTTGACGTTGCTTTTCTTTGCGTTTGAGATGAAACTGCTGACCGCCTTGACCGACCGCGGATAATCGCCTGTCTGGTAAGCCGCCTCTCCGATAAGCAGACTGACCTCGTCGGCCACATCGCGGTCGTGCGATCTGAGCGCGTCGGCGTCGTTGAGATAGACAAGCGCCGTCGACGGGTTGCCCGATGCCAGAGCCGAGGATCCGAGGTTATAAAGTATCTTCTGCTTGGCGGCCAGCACTTTCTTCGATGGTTTTGCCATGCGGTTGATGCTTGTGAGGGCCTGATCATAGTTGCGGTCGGTCAGATAGCCGTCGACTATATATTCCTGAACCTCCGGAGCATAGCGGCTGTCGGGATAACGCGACAGGAACGTTTCGAACGTGCTCACCGAGCTGCCGAACGGTATGCTCGCTCCGCTGAATTTGGCCACGGCGTAATTGTAATATGCAGCTTCCTGCACTCCGGGGTCAAAGTCCATGCGCAGCGCCTTGTCAAAGGCGAGAAGCGCCGCGTCCTTGTCGCCGAGTTTCATGAGCGCCTGTCCGATATAGAGGCTTGCGCTCTGACCCATGGCGTCATTGAGGTCACTGACCGGACGCAGTGATTCGACGGCGTCGCGGTATTCTCCCTGTGCATACTGGCTCACACCGAGTATGTAAAGCGTCGAGGCTTCGGGGCGGTCGACGGCCGCGGCATATTTTTTGAGATAGGGTATTGCGCTCTGACTGTCGCCGGTCTGATATAGAGATTCGCCGGCCAGACGGTTGGCTTCGGCGACGAATCCCGGTTCGATGCCTGTGCGGCGCAGCAGATTGCGCGCTGTCGACAGTGTCTTTTTATAATCGCCGCTGAGATAGTAGATCTGAGCGAGGTAGTAGTCAGCCATGTTGCCCGGTGCTGTCGACGTGTCGACGGCTTTCAGCAGTCGCTCGGCCTCGGCGTAGTCTCCTTTGGCATAGGTTATGTAGCCGCGGTAGAAGCGCGCCGCGTTGCCGTAGGTCTTGTTGCCCGACAGACGGTCGAAGAGAGCGAGAGCCCTGTCGAAGTCGCCCAGATGAAGGTAGCAGTATGCCTTGCGGTAGTCGAGATCTTCGGCCTGATCTGCGTTGAGACATGCGCGGTCGACAAGTTCATATGTCCGGAGGGCGTCGGCATAGCTGGTCTCGAACAGACAGTCGCCTATTCTCATCAGCGCTTCGTAGCGGTGGAGAGAGTAGGGATAAAGTGACAGAAATGCCACGAAATGAGGTCGCGCGCCTTTGCCGTTGAGGGCAAACTGCGAGCGGGCGATCAGCCAGTCTATCTGTTCGCGCTCATCGTCGCTGAGCGTCGAACGGTCGATATGGGTGAGCTGGTCGAGGCAGCCGTGGTAGTTGCCGTCGTCATACATTTCTGTGCCGCGGGTCAGATAGCCCTCGGCTGTCGGTGAGTTGATCTGCGCCGACATAGGTGTGAAAGCAGCCGCAGAGGCGAGGAGTGTCAGAATATAAAGCTTGTTCATTGCCCTGAGTAATTGTTTCTGCAAAGATAACTATTATTCTTAAACAAGCTCTTATGATTTCCGACAAAAAAGCAGGGCGGCCGATGTCGGTCGCCCTGCTTGGGAATATCCGGTTTAAACGGTGATCAGCGGATGTATTCTTTGGTCACCTTGTTGCCGCGACGGACGATATAGATACCGTTGTCGGGGTTCTTCACCTGTACGCCCTGGAGGTTGTAGTAAACTGCCGGAGCGTCAGTGTCTTCAACTGCTTCGTCGACTGTGATGTCTTCGATGCCGCTGGTTCCGCTGTTGAATTCGTCAGCATAAATCCACCCTTTCTGGCGTTTGCCGAGAAGTGTGGCTGCAGCTTCATCAGTGCCGAGATCCGTGAATTTGATTTCCTTAATAGAGTATGTTGCACAGCCGCGGTGCATGCTTAGCTGAATGCTTGTGGTGTTGACAGAAGGATTGTCGATATATGTATCGAATTCATATACTCTGTAGCGGTCGGGATTAATCAGGTATGCCTGATGGTGGTTGGCACTGGTGGCGTGAACGAAGTCGAAGGGATCAAGTTCGTCGTCAGCGGGAACATAAACTTCGGGTTTTTCGGGTATTTCCGCGCTGTTGTTGCCTTCATCGATCCATTTTGCGAAATCAATGCCTGTATCGCCGACGCGGTCACCGAGCAGATGGTCCTGAGCCGGCATCACCCAATTGTTTTCATGAGTTGAATAGATGCTTGCAAGAGCCTGGACTTTGTTGCCGGTTACATCTCCGTAGTGGTGGCATCCGCGACGCATTATGTTATAGACCAATTTAACGCGGATGTAGTGGCGCTGATCTTTTTGTTCGGTGATCTCGTCGCTGTTGATATAGAGATTCAATTGTGGAGAAGCCGATTGGGCGTAAGAGGGCAGTTGAGCTTCAATGATGTTGCCGTCTGCATCTTTTTTGTCAAATCCGTAGGGCGACCATCCTTCGTTGATAACAAGCACTTTCCCGGACTTGGCAGTCATTTCACGCACGGCGAATGCCGGTTGAATCTTTTCTTTGAGATGTGCAGTTGAGTTATTGCCTGTACCACGGTCGACATAAACGGTGAGGTGTCCGTTTTCGCTGAATGCATTGGGATGCTTGGAGTGATACATTCCGGCGGGAGCGGTCCAGAGAGTTCCTTCGACATCGGCAGCAGTCAGTGTGAATTCCTGACCGTCTTCATATTTGTCGAAATCATAGCCTTCGGGAGTGATGTCGACGGGCTCATAAGCCTCATACTCGTTGCCGAGTGTGAGCGTGAGCAGTGCGCCTGCCATCATGGCTCCGGTGTTGTTGTAGACGTAGATGTTGACCTGCGAGTTGCCTGAGGGAATGGCAATGATGCTGTTGTAGCCTAAGTTTTTGGCTGTGAAGTCAGAACCTTTCCATTCGGCGACGCGGTTTGACTGTTCGTCCATCACGATGATGTGCTGGCCGCTGTTGTCGGCGTCACTCTCAGAGTAGTGAACTACGAAGTAACGCTTGCCGCCGAGGATGAATGTGTCGAAGCCGTTGAGGCGCGAATAGTTGTTCCAGTCGTTGCAATAGTTGGCTGAGTAAGTTCCGTTTTCAAATGAGAAGAGATCCTGATTATTTTGGCCGAGTCCGCCTGCTTTTGAGTACCAGTAGAAGGTTTCGTTAATATCCTTGCCTGCCATTTCGGCAACAGTGGCATATTTAGGCTGGCAGATAGAGATCGTGTTGCCTGTGCCGGCAAGATAGAGCGTTTTCGACATTGTTATTGTTGCTTTGACATTGTCGACTTCATTGCCGTCGCCCTCGAAGTGGATGATCAGAGCTTTTTGAGAAGCTTCAGCCCCTGTTGCTTTGGGCGCTACGTAGACATAAGCGTCGCTCATGAGGTCGCCGACTACGCGGCCGATGTTGTCGATACGTCCGCTCGATTCTTCGCCTTCGGGAAGCTCGATGTCAAAGTGTTTTGCCTTGCCGGTCTTGGGGTTGTAGACAGTCCAGATGCGGTAGGTGTCGTTCTTTGTGAAGAGGTGGCCGACGAGGAAGTTACCGAAGTCGTCGCTCGAGATGGCGGTGCCGTAGTAGTCGGGCACACCGTTGATCTCGCGGCCTTCAAGTGAAGGAAGTTTGTAGAGGGGCACAAGGTTGCCTTCGGGAGTGATCTCGGCGATTGACATAGAGCGCATGTCGACCGTGTAGAGGCGGCCGTTGCGTGCTGTTGCAAATCGCGGACAAGCCTTAGCCTTGATAGCATCTTCAGATTCCCAGTTAGGTGCTGTGCCGTCCCAGTCGCCGGCAACGTTGTCAACGTTGAATTTCCACTGTTCAGCCAAATAGATAGGCTCTTTGTCATAGCCCATGGGTTCGTCTTTCTCGTAGGTAGCGGCTACCATGATCGGAGCGCTGTCGTCGCCTGAGGTGACATATTCGCCGCCGCCGTTGGCGAGAATGCGAACACCGCACTTGGCGTTGCCCGACGTAACGACTGCGACTGTTGTGCCGGCTGCGCTGCCTGCGGTGAAGGTCTGTTCGCCGCTGCGTGCTTCGGTCGAAACGGTGCCGAGCGACGGAGCTACGGTCAGAGTGTAGTCGGTTACGTTGCTGTTGACGAGCACACCATATTTGTTATAACCGTAGACGGTCGGAGTGAAGCTTTCGCCTTCAGCGACATTGACGTCTTTCTGGCGCACTTCGAGTGAAGCGATCTCATTGTCTTCGGGGGTGGTCGAAACGGCGAAGAAACCGTTGGCTACCGGACGGAGATAGGTGTCGCCGTAAGGAACGTTGACGATGCCGACGCCCTTGTTGTAGAGCTGTGACGAACCGCCGCCGTCAAAGTTCATTGCCGTGTAGCAGCCGAGGTGAAGCATGATGTGACCCATGCGCTGGAGCACCATACCTGTCGATGTGCCGTAGCTCAGTTTGGCGGGATCTGTGACTTTTACCTCGCCTGTGGTTTTATCTTTCGCATAAGCGCTGTATTTGTCGGCGACGAGGATGATCAGTTTGCTGCGGTCTTCGTTGTAGCCGATCACTGTGCGCGCCTGATTGGTTACGAAGTGGTCGATGATATTTTTGCTGAAATATGCATCGGGAGCAATCTTACCGTTGGTAACGATGTAAGAGCATCCGCCGATCATCTGGGTCGGATTGATCGTTTTGCCGTTGTAGGAGATCGTTGTGCCGGTGCTCACTTTGTCGCCGACTTTGAGCTGCGCCATCATTGCATAGGCGTTGCCTACGCCTGAAAGCACATACTCACCTTCGGGGATGGCCATATTGCCGACCTGAGACCCGTCGCAGTTGCCGACCCAGGGAGAGGTGATCTCGAAGACTGCATCGTTGGTTTCAAGCGCGCCTGAGACGAGCTTCATCGTGCATTCGCGGCCCCAGATGTTGGTGCCTGTTGATGCGCTGTCGGCTCCGGTGTAGATCACAAGATAGTTTTCCCAGCGGCCGCCGTTGATATGGTAATCGTGTACCAGACCGTCGGGGAATGTTATTGTCTTGGCTGCGTCGACGCTCTGAAGAAGACGGATGTCTTTCTTTCCGTCTACTACTGCATAAGTGGCCCAGTCTCGCCAGCTGCCGGTGTTGTAGAGAGTACCGTCGACGAGCGAGTGGCCGTTGGTGCGGGTGGGTGAGCCGCCCATGTTGAAGAAGTCTCCGTTGACGCCGGCGATGTACTGGCCTTTGCCCTGAGTGTTCTTGCGGTTGCCCATTGCATTGACGGTTTCGGTGAGGTCACCGTTGTCTCTGGCCTGAACGCCGCGAAGCTCGATGTTGGGATTGGTGAGGTCAATCGTCGAGTAGAAGATGTTTGTTTGGTTTGCTCCGTTGGCCGAGCTTAATCTGACACCTGTGGTGGTGACGCCCGGTCCGGATGTTACGTGGAACAATGTGTCGGCCGTATAATCATACGGACCTAATACCCATGTTCCGCCCGCGCTTGCGCTAAGCATTGCTGCGCATGCGGCTAACGATAAGAAAAGTTTTCTCATGACTTGATGGTTAGATATTGTAGTTAACAATTGGTTTTTTCGATGGGTTATCGGTTTTGTTGTACTTTCGGGTGCTAAGTTAATTAAAATTTTTCTAATAATATGTAATTGCCGGCGAAAAAACGTCGTAAACGCTTAATATGTGGTATCACGCTGAGGCGCCGAGTGCGCAAAGAAAAAAGCGCATCGGAGACGATCACACTGTGTTAGCGCTCTCCGCAGCTGTCTCTCAGCGTGATCTGACGATTGAGATGACTGCGCCCGCGATGGCCCATATCCAGTAGGCGATGTCGAGGATGCCGCAGACCCACCAGTCAATGTTGTAGATCTGTGTATGCACCGGAGCCTTGATCAGCCATGTGCTGTCGAAAAGACTTATAAGCCAGTTGGGCACAAGCAGAAATCCGTGGACGGCACCCATAAACCATCCGTATTCGACTTCGGGATTGATGCGGAGCAGCAGTGCCGCTCCTATGCAGATTGCTATACCTATGATGAGTTGAAGTAATGTTTTCATTGTCTTTTCTATGCTAAAATTGTTTTGTCGGTCTTCTGTTGCCCGTGTTCTGTACTTATAACAAACAATGATTTAGGTTGTTTAAAATCCGCTTGGCCCGGTATAGGGTTGTCTTCCATACGAGTTATGCAAAAAAAAGAATGAGAAAAAGTAATTAATCTGACGACTAATATACGATTTCTCATTCTCCTCTCTCCTCTTGCGGTGCGGACGGGACTCGAACCCGCGACCCCTAGCGTGACAGGCTAGTATTCTAACCAGCTGAACTACCGCACCTTGTTGGATTTCTCTTAATCCGGTGTTGTTTGCATCAGCATCGTTGCTTTTGCGAGTGCAAAGTTAAGGCGCTTTTGGCAATCGTGCAAATATTTTTCAAAAAAAATTATATGAAAAAATGTGTTTTTATACTTGCGTTTGTGAATATTTATAGATACGGCATTGTTATTCAGGAGTGTATGATTTAAATATATTGACGATTTTTTTTATCTGTTTTCTTTGGTTGCTGTGACGATGCTGCAAAAAATACCCGGTTTTAGGTATTGTGGTGGCGGCGCTGCAACTGTAATTTTGCATCAGATAATTATACGGAATTGTTTTGTAAAAGCTGCGTCCCGGCGGATCACTCAGCCGGGACGCATAATTTACAATATAATTTCCTCAATTATGAAAAGTTGTACTCCGGAGGAGAATCGAACTCCTATCAAAAGTTTAGGAAACTTCTATTCTATCCGTTGAACTACCGGAGCATCGTTTGACAACTGCAAAGTTAATAGATAAAATCCAATCAGACAAATTTTGATATTCGACCTTATTTGTTTAATTTTGCGCTATTAGCAAGTAACAGTTTTGAGAAATATATCCCATGAGCAAATACGACTTTGACACCGTGATCGACCGCCGCGGGACTTCGGCCATCAAATATGAATGGCTCGACGGTATGTTCGGACGCCACGATGTGTCGCCGCTTTGGATTGCTGATCTTGATTTCGCGGTCTGTCCGGATATTGTCAACGGTCTGCGCCGCCGTCTCGATCATCCTATTCTGGGCTATTATGCCTGTCCTGACAGTTATTGGGAGGCTCTTGCAGCCTGGCTCGATGAGCGACATGCGTTGAAAGTCAGCCGCGACGAGATGACTTTCATCCCGGGTGTGGTGAGGGGTATAGCCTATTGCGTAAATTACTTCACACAACCCGGCGACAAGGTTGTCATACAGCCTCCCGTCTACCATCCATTCAGACTGGTGATCGAAGGCAACCGACGCTGCGTTGTCGAAAATCCTCTCCGTTTCGACGGCGTAAGATATTCGATGGATCTTGATCATCTCGAGCGCGTGGTGGCCGAGGAGCATCCTAAACTGATGATCGTGTGCAACCCTCACAATCCGATCGGCATACAGTGGGACCGCGAGACACTCGCCGGCGTGGCCGAGATCTGCCGCGCCGGAGGAGTCAGAGTTGTCAGTGACGAAATCCACGGCGACCTGATGCTCTATAACCGCCGGCATATACCATTTATCGAGTCGTCTGACGACGCCCGGGAAATAGGCATAATGCTCGGCGCTCCTTCAAAAACATTCAATATCCCCGGACTCGTCAGTTCGTGGATGATAATAAAGAATCCCGATCTGCGGCGCGATTTCTATCACTGGCTTGAGGTCAATGAGTTTTCGGCGCCGATGATGATCTCGATAGTCGGTGCCGAGGAGGCTTATCGTCATGGCCGTGCATGGCTCGGCGAAATGCTTGCTTATGTAGAAAGCAATCTGGAGTTCGCTTGCGATTATGTCAGCCGCAACATCCCCGGCGTCAGAATCATAAGACCCGAAGCGTCGTTCCTGCTGTGGGTCGATTTTCGCGGACTCGGACTCTGTCAGAGTGAACTGATGGACATGCTGCTCGACAAGGCGCATATAGCACTCAACGACGGCACGATGTTCGGCAGCCAGGGCGAAGGTTTCGCCCGGCTTAACATCGGATGTCCGAGATCGGTGCTCGCCGAAGCTCTCGACCATATCCGCCAGGCCGTAGCAACATGTGTGCTGAATAAAAACAGTATTTGAACTAACAATGGATTACAGAATATTCCCCCCTGAAGAAATACTCGAGACGACAGTCTCGCTCCCGCTGAGCAAAAGTATCAGTGCGCGGGCTCTGATCATGGCTGCGCTCGGATCTGACAGACCGGCGCAAGTCGCCGACTGCGCCGACACGACCGTTCTGACAGAGGCGCTGGCCTCTGACAGCGACACTGTCAATATCGGCGCCGCCGGCACTGCGATGCGCTTTCTGACGGCATATTACGCCGCAACTCCGGGCAAAACGGTCACGCTCGACGGCTGTGAGCGCATGCGACAGCGCCCTATAGGCGCCCTTGTCGACACCCTGCGCAGCCTCGGCGCCGATATCACATATCTCGGCGAAGAAGGTTTCCCGCCTCTGAAGATCAACGGTGCGCGTCTCCGCGGCGGCGATGTCGCTATCGACTCGTCGCTGAGTTCACAGTTTGTTTCGGCCGTGCTGATGGTTGCTCCGGCGATGGAGTCGCCGCTTATCCTCAATCTTGCCGCCGATAGTGTGTCGTTGCCTTATATAAAGATGACCGTCGCCATGATGCGCGACCGCGGGATAGACGTAGAGACCGATCGCGATTCGATCCGTGTGATGCCCGGAAAATATGGACCATCTTCGTCGGAGATCGAAAGAGACTGGAGTGCGGCCGCGTTCTGGTATGAGATAGCGGCGATAACGGCCGGCTGGGTCACTCTCGACGGTATGCGCGCCAAAAGCATACAGGGCGACAGTCTGCTCGCAGAGATATATCCGCGCATGGGCGTACTTACCGAATGGACTGACGACGGCGCCGAACTGTCGGCGACCCCCGATATCTACTCGCGCGTCGATCTCGATATGACCGACACGCCCGATCTTGTCCAGGCCGTGGCTGTCACCGCTTGTGCGGTCGGGCTGCCATTCAGGCTGACCGGTGTGGCAAATCTGCGCCATAAAGAGACAGACCGGCTGGAGGCTCTGCGCCGCGAACTGCTCAAACTCGGCTGTGTCGCCGAGATCGAGGGGGGCTCGGTGATAAGCTGGGAGGGACGCCGTATGCCGGTTTCCGAAATGCCGGCGATAGACACCTACGGCGATCACCGCATGGCTATGGCATTCGCTCCGCTGTCGGTGTTTGTGCCCGGCATTGTCATTCGCGATATCGAGGTGGTCGAAAAATCTTACCCGCGCTTCTGGGACGATCTCCGTGCCGCCGGTTTCACAGTCACCGATGCTTCTCAGACCGAATAGGCTATGACTGCGGCACTGATAATTGCGGGAGCGATCATTATTGTCGGACTGGCGCTCTATATCCATCATCGTCTGACAGGCGGCTCGGCAACCGCGGCGTCTGAACCGGAGACTGAACCTGCCGACGGTGAATGTTGCGGACAGCATGCCGTCTGCGAGCGTGATTCGCTGCTCGCTGCAGTTTCCGGCAGCATTGTATATTACGACGATGAGGAGCTCGACGCTTTCGCGGGCCGTAGCCCGGAAAGTTACACCGAAACCGAAACCGATCAGTTCCGCGACGTGCTGCTCACTCTGCTGCCCGACGACGTCGCCGGTTGGGCGCGCAGCATACAGTTGCGCGGCATAGAGCTTCCCGCAGAGGTCCGCGAAGAATTGATAATGATGATATCAGAGGCAAGAGCCTCACGGAACCATGCTTGAATTTCTTAATTACGATTTCTTTGTCTATGCCCTCGTCGCCGTGGCGCTGATCTCTGTGAGCGCCGCGATGATAGGTACATACATAATCACCCGACGTCTCGTCGCGATATCGGGCGGCGTGACCCACGCTTGTTTCGGCGGTCTGGGCCTCGGGTATTATCTTGGCGTCAGTCCTGTGTTGATGGCAGGCGCGTTTGCCGTCGTTTCGTCGGTCGGTGTCGAATGGATGTCGAGCCGTTTCAGGCTCAGGGAGGACTCTGTCATCGCCGTGGTGTGGGCCATCGGCATGGCGATCGGTGTGATTTTCGTATTTATGACGCCGGGCTATGTGCCGGAGCTGAATTCGTTTCTGTTCGGCAACATTCTGACCATTACGGCGCCGGATGTCATAGTGTTTGCAGTGTTCACGCTTGTGCTCGCACTTTTCTTCGCTGTCTGTTACGACAGTATAGTCATATGCGCTTTTGACCGCGATTTTGCGAGTGTGATCCATCTGCCGGTTAAATTCATCAATTATACGATGACGGTCTTCACTGCCGTCTGTATAGTCCTGACGATAAGACTCGTCGGAGTAATGCTGCTGATGTCGATGCTGTCGCTGCCGATGATGACCGCCGAGATATTTCTGCGGCGTTTCAAGCCAATGATGCTGTTGTCGGTGGCGGTGTCGCTGATATGCAGTGTGGCGGGACTTTTTGTCGGCACGGTGGTCGACGTGCCGTGTTCGGCGATCATCGTCATCATAATGGCGGCGGTGTTCATTGTTGCCAAAATCGTTCATTCGATGACAATATGCCGCCACAGATGAAATTTTAGCGTGAAAAAACATTAAAAAAGCATAATCGAGTGCAACTTATTGTAAAGATTGCGTAACTTTGCAAGCACTTGAAGCACCTTCTGCTTTAACTTAGACCAATAATTATTTACATATCAATTAACGCATAGGACTAAGCTGAGGCATGCAAAATTGAATCGTCGTGATGACGCCTGAATGTTTTGTAATGGTGTAGATAAGTAAGTATGATATAATCTCTACACTTTTTTTATTTTGCTATAAGCAATTATCTTTAGAATCACAAATCATGCCTATTGGCTTTAGTCCTCAGTTCGTTGTCGAAATGTACTGAGGAATTTTTTTTCTATGGCTGTAAACATTAGAGCTCCCCCTTTCGTTTTCCAGTAAAATTCAAGTAAAATTTAATGACGATATCACTATGACTTATGATCAGATGACGCGCAGCGCGCAGAATGTGTTGATTGAATTTTATGCAACGTGGTGCCCTCATTGCAGGGCAATGGAGTCGGTAGTCGAACAGATCGGCGAGATGCTCGACGGACAGGTCAAAATCGTTCAGCTCGATATCGACAAAAACACCGATGCGGCCGACGCGGAGGATGTGACCGGAACGCCGACATTTATCCTCTACTGCGGAGGACGTAAAGTGTGGCGCGAGTCAGGCGAAATGCCCGGCGAGGTCCTTCTCAACAAAATCACATCCCATATCAAGAAATAGCGCAGCGACATGGACGACGGCTCATCGACCATATTCACCGACTTTCTGAGCTGCCTCGGAGTCAGGCATACTGACAATTTCAGTAACCGTCAGTTCGGGACGATGCCTTTTAAGACCATGTTCGGTCTTAAAAAGTTGCTTGAGACCTACGGCGTTGACAGCGTGGGCATCAGCCTGGGAGATGTAAAGGAGATCGACCGGCTGCCGGTGCCGTTTATAGCACAGACCGTAAAGGGTTTTGTGATCGTGACGTCGGTCAGCGGCGACACGGTTTCGTATCTTACCCGGTCAGTCGCCGAGACGGCGCCGAGGAGCGTTGTCGAGCCGTCGCTGACAGGCAGGGTGCTTGTCGCATTCAGGCAGGCCGGCGCCGGCGAGCCCGACTATGATTCACACCGTTTCACCGATGTGGCCAACAAAGCCAAAAAATGGGTTCTCGCAGGTGTCTGCCTGCTGTTGTTTGTCTATCTGTTTGTGACAAACCGTCTGTACGACCATGTTTCGACTGTCCTGCTTGCGCTGATCGATCTGGCAGGAATCTATATCACATGGCTGCTGGTGCAGAAATCGGCTCACATCAAAAACCGTCACGCCGACGCAGTCTGTTCGGTGGTCGAGGCCGGAGGCTGCGACGATGTGCTCAACATGTCGGCGGCCAAATTTTTCGGCGTCTTCGGATGGAGCGAGGTGGGCTTTGCCTATTTCAGCGTATCGCTGCTGTGTCTGCTGATATTTCCGCAGTATACAGGCTATCTCGCGCTCTGCAATGTGCTTTGTCTGCCGTTTTCGTTCTGGAGCGTGTGGTATCAGCGTTTCCGTGCCAAGACATGGTGTACGCTTTGTCTATGCGTGCAGTCGATGCTGTGGCTCCTCTTTTTCTGCTATCTCGGCGGAGGATGGCTGAAGGAGGCTTTCCCTCTGAGGATAGAATTCTTTGTGCTGGGACTGACTTATCTCGGTGTGATGCTCGGACTCAACGCTCTGATGCCGATGCTCGACCGCAACAATAAATAATGATGACTGTATGGATCAGACACAGACAGACAAGCTGCTGAAGTCGCTGACCGGAGCGAAAGTGCTGAGCCCGCTCGAGCTCAATGAGATGCGTTTTTCAGGTAAAAAAACGGTTCTTACTCCCGCGCGGCTGCGCCGCAGCGGAGAGAAGAACCGATGATAGTGGTGTCGGACGGATTGCTATTCTTCGACCTCGAAGCGCTGCATCGTCATGGTGCCGAGCTCCTGAAGTTGGGGAACGTACTTCGTGAAGTGGGGAGCCTTGCTGTGGATATCGAGCAGCGAGTCGTTCTCCCATGTTTCGATGATCATATATTCGCCCGGAGTCGTGGTGCTTTCGAGAAAGTCGTAGCTGATGCAGCCGGCGTCCTGACGTGATGCGGCCACGAGGCTGTCGGCTATGGCCTTGACAGAGTCGGTGCTGACACCGTCTTTCAGAGTGTAGAACACGTTGAGACGGATGGCGCTGACTGCATCAGGCTCTGCGGCCGGGACAGTCTCGCACGTTGAATTGTTGCAGCAGGAACTGACAGAAGCGGCGACTGCGGCAGCAAGAATAATTGATGAAAATAATTTCATAACGGTAATTTTGTTAGAGTTTTGATTGTCTGATGATTTCTTTGGCGCGGTCAGCGTCGCGGCGGAACACGCGGAGATTGATGCCGCCGATCGAGTTGAAGCCGATAGGGTAGAGTGAGCCGAAAATTTCGTTGTCGAGTGTCGACGGTATCTCCTGCTCGGCCAGGATGCCCTGAGCCATGTGTGCCTGCCAGTCAAAGTCGAATGTAGCCACGATTATGAGGTCGTTGTCTTCCATGATTTATTATGGTTTAAAGATTATTATGGTTTAAAGATTGAAAAAGCCGCTGAAGGGTCGCCCCAGTCAGCGGCTTAATGTGTTATGCTTTATACTGTATAGGAATTATTCCTCGTCCTCTTCGCGCATATTGTGGAAAACGTTCTGCACGTCTTCGTCCTCCTCGATTTTTTCGAGAAGTTTGTTAACTGATTCTCGCTGCTCGGGTGTGACGTCCTTGAGGTCATTGGGAATGCGCTCGAATTCAGAGCTGATGATCTCGAAACTGTTGTCTTCGAGATATTTCTGAATGTTTGAATACTCTTCGAACGCTCCGTAGAGCACGATCTGTTCGTTGCCGTCCTCGTCTTCGTCGTGGCCGAGTTCGTCGACTCCGTAATCGATAAGCTCGAGTTCGAGGTCGTCGAGGCTTACGCCGTCTTTGGGTTTGATCTTGAACACAGATTTGTGGTCGAAAAGGAAAGTCAGCGATCCCTGTGTGCCGAGTGAACCGCCGTGTTTGTTGAAGTAGGAACGGATGTTAGCGACAGTGCGTGTGTTGTTGTCGGTAGCGGCTTCTACGAATATAGCGATGCCGAAAGGACCGTATCCTTCGTAGCTTATTTCCTTGTAATCGCCGGCATCTTTGTCTGTGGCTTTCTTGATGGCGCGTTCGACAGTGTCCTTGGGCATGTTGGCGGCCTTGGCATTCTGCATCAGGGCACGCAGACGGGGATTGGTCGACGGATCGGGACCTCCGGCTTTGGCAGCGATGGTTATTTCCTTACCGATGCGGGTGAATGTTCGGGACATATTGCCCCAGCGTTTAAGTTTTCTTGCTTTGCGGTATTCAAATGCTCTTCCCATTGGTAGAAGTTATTTTATGATTATATATTTTTTGTTTATGATCTCTGAAGACTCGTGATCAACGCAGCTGTGCGCCGAGTTTCTTCTCGAGATTGCCGATCACGCGGTTCATAACCTGATCGATATATTTATCTTGGAGAGTTTTCTCGTTATCCTGAAGGATAAGCGTGATCGCGTATGATTTTTTGCCGGCCGGCAGATTTTTGCCTTCGTAGACGTCGAATAGCGCCACGTCGCGGAGAATGTTGCGTTCGCTTTCACGGACAACCTGCTCGATGTCGGCCATGCTGACTGCCGAGTCGATGAGCAGCGAGAGGTCGCGTTTGACAGGATGTGTCTTGGGCAGCGGCGTGTAGGATACATTACGTTTTACGGCGAGAGCGACAAGCGCCTTCCAGTCGAATTCGGCAAAGAATACGGTCTGGCGCACTTCGCATCGACGTGCGATTTCGGGGCGGACGATGCCGAGGCTGCCGAGCTGTTTGCCCGAGCGTGTCGATACCGAAAGAGCCGCTGCGAAAATTTCGTCGGCCACTGTTTTATATGAAAGCTCACGCTGAGTGATGCCCATACGAGCGAATATGTTTTCGACATGAGCGCGGAGATCGTAGACGGTGGCTTCTTCCGAGGCGTGGGCCCAGTTGCCTTTGCGGCTGTTGCCTGTCATCCAAAGGGCAATGCGGGCGCCCTCGCTGTAGGGAGCGAGCGGACGGTCGGCCGACGGCTCTATGGCCGGATTTCGGAAATATACGTTGCCGAACTCATAGAACGACAGATCCTCGCTGCGGCGGTTGACGTTGTGGGCGATCGATTCGAGACCTCCGAACAGCAGAGTCTGACGCATTACGTTGAGATCCTGGCTGAGGGGATTGAGCAGCTTGACGCAGTGGTCGGCAGGCATGGTCTCGAGCCCCTGATAATATGCTTCGGCGGTCAGTGAATTGTTAAGAATCTCGTTGAAGCCGGCGGCAGTCAGCTGTTCGGCTACGGTCTTCATCAGATCGTCGGCCTCGTCGGTCAGAGTCTTGTAGGAGAGCGACGAGTGGACTGTTGTGGTCATCGGCACGTTGTTGTAGCCATAGATGCGCAGCAGATCCTCGATCACATCGCACGGACGGCGCACGTCGACGCGGTATGTCGGTACGGCGAGCGACAGCGTGCGGCCGTCGTTGCTGTGGGCCGTGATTTCAATTTCAAGAGACTTGAGTATGGAATCGACAGTTTCAGCCGGGATTTCAATGCCGAGCAGACGGGTGATATCGTCATAACCGAGTTCGACGGGGTATGGAGCGACAGGCGAGGGATAGATGTCGACGGGCTGTCCGCAGATTTCGCCGCCGGCGAGCTCTTTGACCATCAGCGCTGCGAGTTTGAGGGCATACATACATCCGTTGGGATCGACTCCGCGCTCGAAGCGGAACGATGAGTCAGTGCTGAGTCCGTGACGACGCGCCGTGCGACGCACGGATGTCGGATTGAAGCATGCGCTCTCAAGGAAAACCGAAGTGGCCGACTCTGTCACTCCTGAGTCGAGGCCTCCGAAAACGCCGGCGATACACATCGGACCTTCGGCGTTGCAGATCATCAGGTCGGCCGGATCGAGCTTGCGCTCCACTTCATCGAGAGTGGTGAACGCTGTGCCGCCTGCGCATGTCCTGACAACGACTTTGTCGCCTTTGATCTTGGCAAGGTCGAAACAGTGGAGGGGCTGTCCGAACGCATGAAGTATATAATTGGTTATATCGACAATGTTGTTGATCGGACGCAGACCGATGGCTGTAAGGCGGCCTTTGAGCCACTCGGGGCTCTCTGCTACCTTCACGCCGCGGATAGTCACGCCGCAATAGCGTGTGCAGGCATCCGTAGCCTTGACCTCAACCTCAACGGCGTCACTGTCACGGTCGACTTTGAAGTCTTCGACCGACGGACGCACGAGTTCTTTATGAGTGGCGTGACAGTCGGCCCATGCCGCGATGTCGCGGGCAACGCCGTAGTGCGACGCTGCGTCGATGCGGTTAGGTGTAAGGTCGACTTCGAGAACATAATCGTCGCGGAGCTCGTAGAAGTCGGCGGCAGGTGTGCCCGGAGCGACTTCACGGTCGATCACGATTATTCCGTCGTGCGATGTGCCGACGCCTATCTCATCCTCGGCGCATATCATGCCGAACGATTCGACACCGCGGATTTTCGATTTCTTGATCTGAAAAGTCTCGTCGCCTTCGCCGTAAAGAGTCGTGCCTACCGTGGCCACGACTACAGTCTGTCCGGCAGCGACGTTGGGCGCGCCGCAGACAATCTGAACCGGCTCTCCTGTGCCGAGGTCGACGGTCGTGATGTGAAGATGGTCACTGTTGGGGTGCTCGACGCAAGTGAGCACTTTTCCGATTACGATGCCTTTGAGGCCGCCTTTAATAGACTCGACCTTTTCGATGCCTCCGGTTTCAAGACCTATTGATGTCAGCGCCGCCGACAGTTCTTCAGGTGAGAGACTGAGGTCGATATATTGCTTTAGCCAGCTGTATGAAATGTTCATTGATGCTGAAATATGGTTGGTTTGCTTGTTATTATTGTCGCAGAAGTTTTTAACGTGCAAATTTACGAAAATTTCAGCATAGCGCAAAAATCTTTATTCTACCAATCATTTTGTGGCCTTAGATTTCTTGTGATTTATTTAAACGATAATGCTCTTTCGCGATTGCAATAGCCCGCTGTAGCTTTTCCGACAGAAGTTTTTTGTCGGGCAGTTTTGTGTAATATTGTGCGACCTTAATTGGAGAATCTTCGTCAAGCATAAGGTATTCGATATGCTCTGTATTGCCCTCTGAACATAAAATCAAACCGATGGGAGATCCTTCTCCCTCTCTGCGGTCATGCCTGTTTAGATAACGAAGATACAGAAGCATCTGCCCTTCATAAGCAGGTTTAAATTTACCAAGTTTTAAGTCGATTGCGACCAAACGTTTTAAACCACGATGATAGAACAATAAATCTAATTTATAGTCCACTCCATCAACAGGAATTCTTTTTTGCCTGTCGACAAAAGCAAAATCTGAACCGAATTCTTTTAAGAATAATTGGATCTGATTAAGAATTGCTGTTTCCAAGTCGCTCTCGCTGAATACGTCCGGCAAACCAAGCATGTCTAAAAAATAACTACTTCTGAATACCATATCTGGCTGGATACGGTTCTGAACCTTAGATTTTTCCAGTTCCGCCTTGATCACTTCGTCCGGTTTTCGGCTGATAGCCGTGCGTTCGAATAATTGCGCGTCAATTTTATCATCGAGAGTTCTTGTTGACCAATGCTCAATTCTACACATTTCCAAATAGAATTGACGAGCAAGACTGTTTGGGACAGCCATCAATGACCTTAAATGAGTCCAGCTTAATTGTGTACGCACTGCGTACATTATTTCTTCCTCGGTAAAAGTGTACGCAGCGCGTACACAATGTTGGAGTTTCTGAAATCCCCACCCATTGCCATATTTGTTTTTTAATTTACCTGAAAGGCGTTTCAGTACCTGTTCTCCATATTCAGCTCTTTTATTGAGTAAAACATCTTCCTTGATTCTTTTGCCAATATTCCAGTTCATCATAGATGCTTCTGAATTGACATATACTGCAACTCTATATCGGGATTGCTCTATGATACCGCATATATCGTTATAGAGCTTGGTTTCGAGATTATAATCTATATCCTGAGTCATCGTAATTATTACTATAATGCAAAGATATAAATTTTCTGCAAGATATTGTTTAACAATGGTATTCGGTTAAGAGAATATTTTTCAACCTATACGGTGACCGGCGCGGCGCTGAGCTTTGGCGGCGCGGCGTTCGAGGGCGCGCCGCTGCTGGCGTGTCATCACCGGGA
>CANPDU010000015.1 GCA_947573135.1 uncultured Bacteroidales bacterium
TAAAATAATAAAAAGAGCCGCGATGTAATCACGGCTCTTTATCCTTTTAGAACGGCAGGTCTTCGTTGGGATCTGACGGCTGCATTGCAGGGGGGGGGGGCACAGGCATTCCGGCAGGTGCGGCGGCCGGATAGGCGGCTGCGGGGGCTGCCGCTGCGTCTATTGGTTCTGCCTGCCATCCGCGGATACTTGTGAACCAGCGTCCGTTGTATTCACGGCTTTCAATGTCGAAGCTGAGTTTTACTGTCTGACCGACCGTAAGAGGATATTTGTCGGCTTTGTCCCCGAAAAGGTCGAAATGAACCTTTTTAGGATATGTTTCCTGCGTCTCGAGCACATATTCTTTTTTCTTCCAGGTGTTGCCGGCCTTCGATACGCCGCTCTGCTCCGGAAGTGCTACAATGATCTTTCCTGTTATCTCCATTATTATTGTTTTTTGATGTTGTTTATTGCAAAGGTAGCAATTAATTCGGGGCAAACAAAATTATTTTCAGTCAGGAGCGTTTATTAAATATAATGGAGAAGAAAATAGAGAAATGGCAGACGCTTTCGACCGAATATCTCATTAAGCGTCCATGGTTGACTGCCAGACGTGATTGTGTCCGTCTGCCCGACGGTCGTATAAATGATGAGTACTATCTTCTTGAATACCCTGACTGGGTCAACGTTTTGGCTATTACCGATAACGGCAGTTTTGTTATGATCGAGCAGTATCGTCACGGCATCGATCGTGTGATTACCGAACTTTGTGCCGGTGTCATCGAAGATGGTGAGGATCCCGAGACTGCCGCACGTCGTGAGCTACTGGAGGAAACCGGTTATTCCGGCGGAAAATGGAGTCTGCTCAGCGTGATTTGTCAGAATCCCTCGACATGCAACAATTACACTTATTGTTTCCTTGCGGAAGGCGTAGTCCTGACTTCAGATCAGCATCTTGACGCGACCGAAGATATTGCGGTCAGACTCATGTCCGAAAACCAACTGTGCGAAATGCTCATGAATGACGAGATGAAACAGGCCATGATGGCCGCCCCACTATGGAAATACTTCGCGACAAAGGAGTAGGGCGCCACCCTCAAGCTACCAAAGCTACCAAAGCTATGTTAGCTAGTTCAAGCTACCCCTCAGCCGGTTTGAATATCTCAAAACTATTATCGCTATAAAACACCATTATGCTTTGCACCTTTTTAGTCTTGTCGGCCTGAAAAGCCGCACCCGACGGCGCCCGTTGATCATTCATTGTGACAGAAATTGTCTTTGAGAACTCTTTTGGGGACTCTGACGGCATAACCGGATTGATTTTTTTGTCTGGAACGGCTGTAGCTGATTTTTCTGTGTCAAAATCCTGAAACTCGTCATCGAATAATATTTGACGCTGAATATCTTCTAAATCTGCGTTTTGAGAAGTGTTACCACTGCTTTTTAACTCGTTTTGAGCTCTTGAGATTGCAATATTCTCATCTGTCACCATATCCCCGTCACCAAATAAAAGCCACATCACGTTTAGATCAGGAAACGCGTCGTGCAATTTTTTGATAATCTCACTCGATATCTTTTTTGCTCCTTCATTACTCTTGTTGCGTCCGTTTAGCAATTGTGACAGAGTGGGGCGCGGAATGCCTGCACGGTCAGCGAATTGTGAACTCGTTAACTGACAGCGTTCCATATATTGCTTCATTCGGCTGACAATATCCATTATATATGTAGTTTGAAAAATCGAATAGCGTATATTTTCTATTTGCAAATGTAATCATAGTTGTTGAATTATGCAAATTTACTATTTGAAATAGTATAAATTCAGTAATTTACTTTCCTGAACTACATGTTCACAAACTTGAATTTACTAATTCATATTAGTTCATGTATTGGTTTAATTATTATTTATATATCATTGAATATATGTATAATAAGATGTAAAATGACATAGTATCGGTTAGCGTATTGCCGATGTTTGCTATAATTTATATCTCAACTTTAGATATATAACACAAGTAGTATGATTAACAGATATTTAAGATAAATGTTAATCAAATCAAACGGTGTATGATTTGCTATTTTAAAATACAGGCTGAATGTGGAAATAATTCGGAAATAATAACAATAATTCCGAAATTTGCGAATTTGAATATATAGATACGACCGTGAAAAAAGTACTCTATTACCTGATATAATTAACTAATGAGAATTAACCCGAAGGACTCAATGCTCTTACAGTTAGTTTAGACTTAATTATATCTCAAATTTTCAAAATTCGCTGATAAGAATACAAACCTTTATAAATATAATACGCTCACAGCTCCAAAAAGATCATTTTTAAGAGCTAAATAATCCATAATTAACACATATTTAACCATTTCTGTACACCTTAGCTCTAAATTGCACGCTCTGCGATCGCCGACCAACTAGAAAAGATCAGGAACTACTGCACCAAATCTATAAAGAAATCATAAGCTTCAAGTGCGAAAAGGCAAAAGCGATCAGCCAAGCCAGAGCAATAAATCAATATTAAGCCCCCCAGAAACCATATAAACAACAGCCACACAAGCAACATCAGCCACACAAGCCACATCAGCCTTGAAACTATGTAAGCTATCTCAGCTATCTAAGCTAAATCAGCTATCTCAGCCTTCTCAGCTAAATCAGCCATATCAGCCATCTCAGCCATATCAGCCATATCAGCCATCTCAGCTAAATCAGCCATCTCAGCCATCTCAGCTAAATCAGCCATATCAGCCATATCAGCCATATCAGCCATATCAGCCATATCAGCCTTGTAAACAATGTAAGCTATCTCAGCTATCTCAGCTATCTCAGCTAAATCAGCTATAATACGGTCGCTATTAAAATCCTTCATTATTATATAATAGAGTAGAACTCTCACCCCTTCACATTGCACACTTCAATTTAACATAATATTGATTATGGGAATTTACTTATCGGATTTTGACCTTTCCCGGTGGTAATATTCTCTCATGTCTGCTTATTATAAATAGCCATGACAATTCACGCCAAAACTATTTTTATTATTGTGCAATTTTTTTGCTGTTGAATGAAATAGTTTTAAATTTGTAATTGAATTATAATTAGACTCATAACTTTTAATAATATGGGATTAGATATCTATGCAGGCCAGTTGACTCGATATTATAGCCGCAACTGGAAAACTATAGCACAACAAATGGCTGAAGACAATGGCTGGAAATGCACAATTGTCGATTCGGGAAATGAGATAAAAACCGTCGAAGATGAAGCTGAGATTAAGCAAATTAATGATGCTGTATGCCAATGGTCTGATAATCTGGCCTCGGCTTTTGAACAGCCGCTTGCAACGCCTTTATGGTCTGAAAGCTGCGAATGCGGATATTATTCTGATAAACCCGACTGGGAAGCATTCGGTGCATTGATAATGTTACAGGCTAAGCATTTGCTGAATCATCCGTTTCCTGAATATGTTGAAGGCGGATGGTTTCCGGATCTGGAATCTATAATCGAAAAAGCTACGTCAGAGAAAATATACTGTTCTTTACTTTCAAATGTCGAGATCTGGTTGCCTATTCCGGATATGTGTATCTTTCAGGCAACATTGCCGACGGGCAAAGAAGCTACATTCTCTACGGTGTCATTATTAAAGCAAGAACTTGATGACTTAAATCAACTGTTATGGAAAGCCGATGAAGACACTATAATATCCTGGAGAAACGACAAATATTATAACGCTGTAAATAAAAAGCAACCAAAACCGATTCTCGGCTTCATCCCAAGACCAAAGCACAAGGAGAAATTCCGTACTGAAGAATTGGCTCAATGCGCCTATTCAATATTATATCAGGCCGTAAGTTTTGCGTCTGAGCATAAAGTACCGATAGTTTTGGATTATTAAGACACTCAGCGGCCGTCGTACATCTCTTTATAATATTTCAGATAGTCGCCGCTGGTCACTCCGTCAATCCATGCCTGATTGTCAAGATACCATCTGACAGTGCGCTCGAGGCCTTCCTCAAACTGCAGCGACGGCTTCCAGCCCAATTCTGTCGCTAATTTCGTCGAATCAATTGCATATCTAAGGTCGTGACCGGCACGGTCTGTGACATACGTTATCAGATGATCACTGAATCCTTCAGGTCGTCCAAGCATCCGGTCCACAACCTTTATCAGCAGTTTAACAATGTCGATGTTCTTCCATTCGTTAAAGCCTCCGATATTATAAGTTTCCCCTACTCTTGCTTTGTGGAAAAGCAGATCTATCGCTTTCGCGTGATCTTCGACATACAGCCAGTCACGGACGTTCTCGCCGCGGCCATAGATCGGAAGTGACAACCCTTTACGAATATTGTTGATGAATAACGGTATCAGCTTTTCGGGAAACTGGTTAGGACCGTAATTATTCGAACAGTTGCTAATCACGACCGGCATGCCGTATGTGTCATGATAGGCTCTTACAAAATGGTCAGAAGATGCTTTTGATGCCGAATATGGCGAATGTGGATTATAGCGTGTGGTTTCTACAAACAATTCAGTCCCATAGGGAGCCGGTTCGTCAGGCAGATTGAGTTCCAGAGCACCGTAGACTTCGTCGGTCGAGATGTGATAGAATAGCTTGCCGTCGAAGCCCTCCGGACGAGACTGCCAGTATCGTTTGGCGGCCTCCAGAAGTGACAGCGTTCCCATCACATTTGTCCGGGCAAACGTAAACGGATCTTTGATCGAACGGTCGACGTGGCTCTCAGCCGCGAGATGTATGATACCGTCGATCTGATATTCACTCATTATCGAGCACATGTGATCGAAATCTGTTATATCAGCTTTGACAAACCGGTAATTGGGCTTTCCGGCAACATCGTCAAGATTGGCCAGATTCCCTGCGTAAGTGAGTTTGTCGAGATTGACGATTCTGTAATCGGGATGCGCATTAATCAGTTGTCTTACGACATGGCTTCCGATAAAACCGGCTCCTCCGGTCACAAGTATATTTCTTTTATAGTCACTCATCTTTCATTGTCTCTAATCTGTTGATACACTTTCTTAGCGAGTCGACCCAATAAGGGATTTCAATACCGAATGTTGACAGAAATTTTGTCTTGTCAAGTACAGAATATGTCGGACGTTCGACCGCCGACGGATATTCATTGCTGCGGCACGGATCTATTCGGCACGCTGTGTTACCAGAATACTCGGCCGTCATGCGCGCGAGATCAAACCACGAGCACACTCCGAGATTGCTGTAATGGTAGAGCCCTTCGTTTCCTGCATATAACTTGCGGTCGATGATCGTGACTATAGCTTTGGCAAGATCTCCGGCATAGGTTGGCGATCCGATCTGATCCATCACCACTTTGAGACTGTCGCGCTCGCTGCTCAGACGCCTCATTGTCTTGACGAAATTACGGCCATATTCTGAATATAGCCATGCCGTTCGTATTATCAGAGCGCGGCACCCGCTTTCGGAAATCGCTTTTTCACCGGCATATTTCGTGCGTCCGTAAGCTCCGCAAGGCGACGGCCTGTCCTCTTCCGTGAGAGGCAGATTGCCCTTCCCGTCAAACACATAGTCGGTCGAAATATGGATGTAGGTCATATCGTTTTCACGCGCTGATCTGGCTATGTTTTCGGTTGCGATGCAGTTGACAGTGTAAGCAATGTCTTCCTGACGCTCGGCGCGCTCTACATCGGTAAAAGCCGCACAGTTCACGACAATATCAAAGTCATTGACCTTAAATGACAGACTGACGGCCTCGGCGTCTGTTATGTCAAGATCGTCTACGTCTGTGAATATATATTCATTTGCCGACCCTTCTGCAGCGTCACGGATGCTTTTACCGAGCTGACCTTCGGCGCCTGTAATTAATATTCTCATTTCTTAGTTTATTATAACATAATAATCAGTTTTTCAAGAGCAAAGATATTAAAAAAGCCGGAATGAATCATATTTAATTCCTTCCGGCTTATAAGGCCCACATCAAAGGATGCGATGAAACTCCGATATGACAGGATTTGAGTGCTCGTCGTCCTTTGTAATCCGCCTGGCATAAAAGCAGTTCTGCATGAGAACTTGGGGCCCGCCATTGGCCGACTAAGCTTGTCTCGGCATTTCATTATAATTTGAAGAGTTTCCCAATCTACTTTGATGTGGAATATCGTTCGGCTCTCTCGCCTTTGTTTTAATAACACAAAAGTAATACAACATGTTTGTTTTTCCAAATAAAATCGACCATGATTTTGCATATTTCCGACAAGACGTTTTATATCAGCAGCCTATGCGCAAAATCCAAGTTTGCGCCGGCTGATGATATTGGGCTTTATCACATGCGGAATATCAGCTGCATGAATTTTCGACAGAACTACTTCATCGACAGTACATTCTGTTTTTATCACCCTTTCTGCCATAGCCGGAAGTATGTCGGTCTGGATAAGATTTATCACATGACGGGCATTGCCGAATGTTTCGTCTCGCTGCGCATAATCATCGGCCAGACGGATTCTCAGGGCCTCATGCGCTTCGTCCGTGAGAGAGAACTGATGACGATCAAAATAATTTAGGGCTATCTCCATCAGCTGATCAACGCTGAAATCATCAAAGATATAATCGTTTGACAGGGGAATGCGGGACCGCAATCCGGGATTCATTTCAAACATTCGGAGCATCTTGTCGGGATAACCGGCCAGAATGAGCATCCAGTCGCGCCGCGAATCGTCTGATAACGCTGTCATCAGAGCCTCAATGACAAATTTGCCCGGATCTCGCGAATCATTGGGCTGATATAGCTGATAAGCCTCGTCAATAAACAGGATTCCGCCATCGGCATCCTCAATAGCCTTGAGGGTGTTGGCCTCTTCCGATCCGTAAGTCGTGCCTATGAGATTCGAACGTTCCCTGATCACAACATGACCCTTCGACAGAATACCGGCTTTATGAAGCATCTCACCCATGACCTTGGCCACGGTTGTCTTGCCGGTGCCTGGCGATCCGAGAAACATCGCGTGCAGCGGCTGCTCTGTTGTCTTCAGCCCTTGATCTGCCCGCATTTTATTGAACCTCACTATACTTTCATACGCCTTCACCTTGGTCTTCACGTTCTCAAGCCCGGTGAGATGATCAAGTGCCGACAGACAATCTGCAAATTGTTCTGTCTCTGTATCCGGCTCTTTCTCCGACACAGACTCCTCTTCATCATTAAAGTCAGCTTTTTGCAGTCCGATAAAGCGCTCCAGTGCCAGCTCGAATTCATCGGCATCGGAGTCTGATGCTTCTTTCGTTTTAAAGCATTCATCATTGTCCATGACGAGCGATCTGAAGCGATCGGTTATGCTTGTCGTTGAGTACTCATCTATGGGCTCGAGTTCATTGCCGGTCCACAATCCTTCGAGCGTGGGACCGTTAGTGCTAAAAACAAATCCGGCTACGGCGTTGTCGGACACCACAAGTTCGGCATAGCAGACCCCCACTCTTTTGCCGAACATCATAAAGGGCATTTCGACATAGTATTCGTCAGGATCGTAATCATCGCAGACCGGCGTGCAGAAGCGGTTTTCTATTTCGCCGTCCGGATATACGATTCTGATTTCAGGCTGCGGCAGACGACTGATGTCAGAAACAACCGAGGGTGACACTTTGAATCTTACTCTGTAACACTCAAACATTTGGTTCTCAAACGATCGGTAGCTTTCATCAATCCTGTCCATGATCGATCCATAAATTACTTTGTACCATCGCGAACTGTCATCGCCGATTACGGCCATGTCGAAAAATCGGATTCGCCTTTCGCGGAGGATGGCGCCGCTCGATTTTTCACGTATGATCACTTTATAACCGTAGTCGGGATCAATCGCATCGGGGGGCAGAGCAATACGGCCGTTGAAAAAGCCCGAAAGCTGTCCCGACGGGATATTGACCTTTATTTCAGTCGAACCGACAACAGTCCCGGTGCATTCGTCAATCAGCAATGCTGACAGCGACCGTCTTATTCCCGACGCCTGACAGTCGGCGATATGGCGCTCGTTAATCACATGAACCATAACCCCTACCCCGGTAAAATCGCCGCCGATGATAAGATCTGTACGGTCATCGAAATTTGCAGGCGGAAGCTGTGAGTCTGCAGTCTTTTGAATTGTTGTTTGTATATCGGAAACGTAGAGAAGAGATATTGAGAAATCTGTTGCTGTTGTAGTTTTTGTTATCATATCATTTTTACAGTTTAATTAGTTTAACATCAAATTATCAAATGATTTGAGCCGAAGGCCTTCCCTCGGCATCATGCATCCAACATGTCAATGTACGCGCGCAGACGACACTGCGACAACACCACGGTTGCGCCGGGACACAACAATGGCTGTCAGCATGTCAACAGCGATTGAAAAATTGGAATGAGGCTACATCTACATCATTCCCGCTCGCCTGTCTGAAACAGTCTCATTGCGATCTCTTTTAGTGGAATGATAGTACATCATAGCTGATAATTAATAAATTAAACTGTAAAAGTTAAAATCGGTGATGACGCTGCGTTTGCATCATCGCCGACAAAATTAATAAACATCCCGATATCCTGCAAAAAATTTTTACGATATCTATTTTATAAAGACACTCTAATCATTTAATTATTGTCGTTGTCATCAGTGCCGGGCCATGAAATATCAACGATTTTAAACTCACCGTCACAATTACAAGCCTTTATATAAATCATAGTTTCATTACTGTCTGCGCTGAAATTATACATTACCACATACCAATCATCTTCCAGTTCTTCGACAGTCAGCGATTTTATACCGTATTGAGATACATCCTGCGCCATTATGACTGCATCAGCATCAGTTCTTTCTGTTTCCTGTGCGATTTTATCTAAAACAGCAGATGTCATATATGTCTGTTTCAAATCAATATTTGCACCGTCTTTCATCTGATCAGCGTTCTGCATATACGCAACATAAAAATTTTTAACTGCAGCTCCACAATTAGCGAAAATGCTTACAGCTCCAAGCGAAAAAACAGTAACCATAATAGCCCGAGCAACAGCATTGAAATTAAGTCTCATACTTTTTTAATTATTACTATTGTGCAAAGTTAGACATTAAAATCCGATATCATCTCAACAAATGTTTAGTTTTAGCAATTGAATAATCACTATTCCATATCTATCCCTAAAGTCTGATTGATTGACATAATTATTTGATTGAGATTGTGTCGGTCATTTTTATTCATGCTATATCTGAACGACCATTCGGTCATGGACTGACAATATAAAGTACGTCGGAGAAAGAGACATTCCCGCCTTGATTCTTCGCCCTATAACGATGAGCGATCCCCCAACCTATAAATTCTCCATCGTGAGACGAATCTCTATTTTTAATTATATGCTCCCGTTTAGCAATGTTTTCTTTTAATGTTATAAGACGCTCTTCAGCGTTCTTTTTATCATCTGCATTACGCCAGAATACGTCAGAACTACCAAAAATTTTCAATGTATTAAGAGCCTCTTTATAAGCATTTTCAGCTCCTGGAAGTTGTCGCCTTAAGTCAATTAGTTCCTTGGCTGCAGTTACACAATTATAATCGGTTAAAGGGCCATGAAATATACTATCTACTCTTATTGTTACCGGATCATATGATTCAGGGAAATATAGCTCACTTGTAATAATTTGTCGCAATAGGTTCTGCGCACATTCCTCCCGATATTTTACATCTTCCTGAAGATCCTTAGAATTAACATCATGATTATTAACATAAATGAATATGGCTAAAATAATATTGACAATCAGACTTATTCCCGTCACGACAATATGTATATATTTCGGCTTGAGCCTATATTTTCTCATGATTTTTTAGATTTAGCTCAAATATGACTTAAAAAAAATTGATTATTTAATATGAAACTATTTTATAGCTCCGATCATTATAAACAGATATTTCTGAATTACCATGAAATATCGTTGCGACACCGTCCTGTGTACTCATGGCATGTTCATATTGTATTGGCATAACGATATTTCCTTTTCGATCAATTAAACCTTCCTTACCATTTTTTGCCACGGCGGCAAAACCATCTGGCTCAAAAAAATCTCGTGCATTATCGTAGATTAAATCAATTGCTACTTCTCCCCTATTATTTATATAACCCCATTTAGAATCTTTACATACAACGGCTAAACCTTGGCAGAAATAATTTGTAAAATCATAAATTATTGGGACTACTATGTTACCTTGATGGTCAATATAGCCCATTTTATTATTCAGCATTACTGAAACAAGCCCTTCATTAAAACATCCAACAGCGTCATATTTCGCAGGTATAACGACATTGCTATCGACATCAATAAAGCCATATTTTCCGTCATTCTGATAACTTATTAATCCTTCACTATATTTTTCAGAAGTATTAAAAAGATCATTAACATTTTCGCTTAATAACTTTAGCTCTTCATCTGACATTAAGGCTATTTTATTCTTTTCATTTTCATCTGATATCTTATCCTTTGAACATGAGCATAAGATTATAGACATACAAATAAGCGCCAATTTACAATTTACAATATTTACCATTTTATAATTAAGTAATCTTTAGGCTCTTAAAGATGTGGTTTATAACAGAAAACGTGAGCCAACTATGTCACGTCCTAGTTTGAAGGTCCTGAGAAAACCTGTGAGCAGATGTAACATGTAGTAGCCCACGCTATACGCGTGAGAACCACTATGCTATCCTTGCTCAGTTTATGAATTTCTCAGGTTCTCAAACTACAAGATGAGCATAACGCTTCCTTTGTGTCTAATATGTAGTGAAAAGGCCATGCCTTCCAACTGCAAAATTAATAATAAAATTTAATTTTGCAACTATCATATAGCCTAAGAAAAAGATTCGGCAGGTTTTCGGCAGGTTGATTTATAAACTATTTATCGTTAGATTTGATGGTTATCGCATCATTAGATATCTCGGTAATCCGAAACTCTCCTTGATAATCTACCAAATTTCCTTCTGCGTTTATCACCACTTTCATTATCTTTGTATCAATCTTTTTATATGAGTCTTTTATATATCCTCCAAGTATTTTCTTGGGAATGGGAAATTTACCCTCATAAAAGTCTATGGAGATAGATCTTTCCCGGGGATCTTCATCGGCATCAATTATTGTCCAATAATATGCCTTGATATTGTTAGGCTTGTCATCCGCACCCCAATATGAATAGAATGTTTGAGCCGGAACCCGAAAGTCTTTGTTCCCCACATTGGCATAGAACGTGATTTTCACTATATATGCTCCATGTTTATCTTGCATTTTCTCAATCACTAATTCGGCCGGAATTTCAACCGGTACATTATCCTTATATTCATATCTCAGCCCTTTGACATGATGTGTGGAAGATACTTTTGAATCATCCCAGAAATACATAGCGTATGGAACAATTTCAGGCGTTGTCCCCTCAGGGATATATGGAATAATTGGCTTGGCAAATGTATATTTCCAGGGAGACGCCAAAAAATTAAAATATCCATTTAATGGAACCAGCACTTGCGCGAACTGCTTGGTCATATTGCTGAATGCAGGATAATCATTGAAATTAAGGGGTGGACGCGTACCTCTAAAAACGATTTTTTCGATATTATCGTCATCGGCAAAAGTATATCGTAACGTTCTAGAATATCTTGAACTGATAATATTCGTCCCAAATTCAATATATTTCAGGTTTTCACAATTGGCAAAGGCATATTCTCCTATTCTTTGTAGCGAATTAGGCATTATTATCTGCTGAATATTTGTATTTCGGAATGCATTATGACCTATCTCGGTGATGCCCTCAGGAATCACAACACTTTGAATACTCCTACCTCGAAATGCGTTATCTGCAATTATGACAACATTGAAATTGCGCCCCCGGAAAGATATGCTCGCAGGTATGTTAATATCCGAAGTCGTTTCAATTGGCGAGCACAGAACTACGTTATCCGAACTACCGATAAAATTAAAATTAAAGTTGTCTGATGAGAAGTCATAACCATAAATCACTTGAGGTGTGACTATTGAAATCAGAAACCAAAGAATTGAGTTTGTTATTCTCATATTTGATCGTTTAAATTATGTCGCAAATACCCCTATACGACATGTAGATAAAAAAGACATGGGTATCTGTACTGTTGCTATTTCCCCCATAGCGGTACCTTCCGAGTAACCAAGACAGTAAAACAGCAACATAGATGACCCACGCCTATGCAAATACCCAAACCCATTCCATGCCGTCATGGCATAGAATGAGCCGGATAGGTATAAACATACCCGTGAGCGTCTAACATGCACTATTCTTGACTGTCTATAAAAAGTTCGGAAGGTTTTCTATGAGACAAGAATATAGCGTGAGTAAACGCCTTTATATTTAATTAGCCTACCGCCTCACTTTAGCTCTCTAAATACACATGGCGTAAGCTTAAATGCAAAATTATAAAGAAATTCCGAGATATCAACTTAAATATGCTGCGAAACATATTTGATACATGTTCCTTATCAGCAAATCTTTGTATCTTTGTCATTATTGTAATGACTGATTTTGATGAATTCATTTCTTAAAATTGCCGGCGACTATTCAAACTGGAACGTTTATAAAAAGTCCGTGATTATCTGTGATGTAACGGAAATGTTTATAAGCCGAGCGTTGCCTCGCGGCTCCCGTACTATCGACCAAATGCGGCAAGCAGCTCGATCGTGCAAGCAGAATATTGTTGAAGGCTCGGGCGACAGCACGGTTTCTGCTGAAATCTGTATAAAATTGTTAGGAGTGGCTCGCGGTTCTGTGCGCGAACTTTTAGAAGATTATGGCGATTTTCTGAGACAGAACAATCTCGAAATATGGCGTCCTGAAGATCCACGTACTATAACGACAAGGCAATACTGCATCAACAATGATGACCCTAAGACGTTTGTAGAAAAATGCAGACAACGGTCTGACGAAACCGTTGCAAACATAATGATCACTCAAATTAGGCAAATCGACGCAATGCTTGCTAAAGTATTGAAAAAAATTGAAGCTGAGTTTATTGTTTCCGGTGGTATCAAAGAAGCCATGACCTCGGCGCGGAAAAAGTATCGGGGATATTGATTTCATATTAATCTTATAAATTTTATAAATCTTATAAATCTTATAAATCTATTTTATACAATGGAAGATAGGTTAACAAATCGGTGGGAGTCGTTTCAGCAGGCCATGAGATATACAGTCGTTATTGGCGCAACTCTCGTTCTTATCGTTATGGCGATAGTGAGGTTAGTCTTTGAGGAAAATATGGACCTGGTGCTATTACTGTTTTTTATGGTACTCGCCCAGTTCTTTTTCCTCTCCATTCCAGCTGCCGCTCTGTGGATTTATTCCTTTATCAAGTCATTATGGAGGTCGACTAAAACAGATAAAATATTGCTATATTTTCATGTTGCCGACATTCTCCTGATCGCATATCTTTTCTTTTCCAAGCCTGACTGTGATGCCGATATAATGGCGGAGCACTATGAAAAATACGCCGACGAAATGCACAATGTTGTAGAACAGACCCGGCGAATGTTACCCGACAGCACATCACTTGTGATAGAGTTTGGTTCTCAAGATTATATGGCGGAGACTGATCTTCTTGACAACAGTCAGAAAGAAAATCTTCGGCAATCATTAGAAGATATCGGCTGCATCGGCATAGAGGTCGACAAATGCGGAGACCGGGGTTATGCAACACTAAGGTTCCGTCGAATAGGAATGGGTATGTATTCGTTCATGCTGTTTGACAAGCCTTTATTGACGGCACAACGCGACAGTATAAACGATGACTACCGTATGCTTGTCTATAACGATTCCACGGCTTTCGAGTATGGCGGAGGAGCAATCGGCAATCAGCGTTTTCTCGGCAAAGAAGAATTCCTCGAAAAACTATCCGCCAAAGAGCCGTAAGCCGAACAGGCAGGAGAACAAAGCTTTTGGGGCGGGCGTTTTCTCATAAGACAGATTATTGATATATTTGCACTAAAATCTGACACAATTATGTATATCGCATCAGCAAAACGCAAAGAAAATATAGCCGAATATTTACTTTATATGTGGCAAATAGAGGACATCATCCGTGCCTACGGTCTTGATATAGAAAAGATCAAGGAGTCGGTGATCGATCCTCAGACCCAACTTGACGATAATCAGAAAAAGCAGCTCACCGAATGGTATGAGTCGCTTATCGACATGATGCGCCGCGAAGATGTGGCAAAATCCGGACATCTTCAGCTAAATAAAAATGTACTCACACAGCTCGTGGAACTTCATTCGGCATTGCTTAAAGATCCGCGTTTTCCCGAATACACTAAAAAATTCTATGAGGCACTGCCTTATATCGTCGAACTTAGAAGCAAAGCGGGCGAAGATCGCAAAGGCGAGATCGAAACGTGCTTCAACGCTCTCTACGGTATGCTCATGCTCCGTCTGAAAAAGCGGGAGGTGAGCGCAGAAACGATGGATGCGATCAGCAAAATATCATCTTTTATCGCCCTGCTCTCTCACTATTTCCATCTCGACGAGACAGATCAGCTGTTCAAGGACGAAGATCAGGATCAGTAATGTCGGCAACTTCGACAACGCCGTCTGACATCAGCTGTACATGCGGCAACAAAAGTTGCCATCTCTCACCGTCAGCATCGGTAAAAGGCAATAGGCGGTAGCGGCTCTCCATCAGGTTGCCGCGGCTGTCGGTTATAGTGACAAACTGGGCATCCGGGCACGCATCGGCACTGATCACAACATAGCCCCGATATAATCTCGCCTCAGGCCACGACATTGCTCTGTCAGCATCAGCCGCATTGAAGTCGCGGACAGCGGCAGGCAGAATGGTCAGCGGATAATGAGGTTCAAAACCGAGCGCGAATGATGTCAGCGGATGCCGCTGATTGAAACATCTTACGCTTGTCTTAAAGAGCGCCGGTGTCAGCTTCGGGCGTATATTATCATAGTAGATCACACCGTCGCCCGACGCTTCATACATCCGCTTTATATCGTCGAACTCTGCAGTCAGCTTCGTCTGCTCACAGACCGCAGCCCCAAGATTGAAAATCACACACGCAGCAGCCGTCGCACTCACCGTCTTCCTCGCTACACTTGAGAGCGAAAAGCCTGATATGCGCACAAGTTGCAGCGATCCGATGATTCCAAACAAGATCGGGCCCCACGCCGTGCGCGGCGCGATGTAGAACAGCATGTTGACCAGCGATCCGGTCACCACGGCGCCCAGCGACATAATGACAATAAACTTGCTCCTGAACGACGATGACATGAACTTTTGTCTCAATTTTTTAGAAATAAATGTCCACGCCAAAAGCAGGAGAAAGACAGCAGACACGGCGTTTGACATAACGAGATGGGCGATGAGTTCCATTCCGCGGTAGCGCATATATCCCATTTCGGCCACTCCTACCCTGCGGAAGACTGAAAAAGCGACCATCGCTATACCTAAAGCAAAGCAGACCAGAAGGACACAAGTCAACCTGTCGGGCATACGGCGAAGCAGAACGAAGGCCATACAAACACCGGCAAGGACGGGCACCGATAAACCTTCATGAGACCATCCGGCTACAAAAAACAGGATTGCGAGCAGCCATGCATTGCGTCCGAAACGCTCCCCGTCGAGCCGTCTGACCAAAAGCGCGACGGCTGCAAGCACAAGTGCCGAACTCCAGACATAATTCAACGCAAAAACCGTTGACAACATATAATCATACCACGGCAGCACAAAGACGACGGCAAACACTGAGAGATAAGAAAGCGCCGATCCTCGTGACGCGCCCGACAGCCCGGACGTAAGCCGGAGCAAAAGCCATATACATCCGGCCGTCAGGAGTCCGAACAGCCACCGCGGCATAGCTAAAAATGGCGCGCAGATAAAATTGACAAACCTGCCCGCATCGGTATGCGTACACAGGTAGAATGAGCGTCTGAAGCCTTCGGTGAGCATTTCGACAAAACCCATTCCGGTCCAGCCATCGGGCAGAAACCAGAAATCATCAAATTGCAGCGGAGCGACTGCATAAAGCGCCGCCCACAACCCGGCGACGAGGACCAGAAAGATCCCGAAGCACGCTCTTTGCCAATTAATATTTGCGACCATTCCGAATGGTATAAAGCAAAAGGGGAGAGATTGCCCGTATTGCAACGCGCAGTCTCTCCCTTATTCAGAGATTGTTTAAAAATAAATATTAGCAGACACCTTCGCCCATCATGGCGTCGGCAACCTTCATGAAGCCGGCGATATTGGCACCCTTCATATAGTTGATATAACCGTCGGGTTCGGTGCCGTAGGTCACACACTGCTGATGGATGTCGCGCATGATAGTGTGAAGTTTTTCATCAACTTCTTCGGCACTCCACTGGAGATGCATGGCGTTCTGACTCATTTCGAGACCTGAAGTAGCCACGCCGCCTGCGTTGACAGCCTTGCCGGGGGCATAAGTTATGCGGCTTTCGATAAATGTGTCGATAGCTTCGGGTGTGCAGCCCATGTTGGAAACCTCAGCGACAAGTCTGACACCGTTGGCGACAAGCTGACGGGCATCGTCGCCGTTAAGTTCGTTCTGAGTAGCACAGGGAAGTGCGATGTCGACTTTCTGTTCCCAGGGCTTGCGGCCGGGATAGAAAGTGCTGCCTTTGAATTTGTCAGCATAGGGAGCCACGACATCATTGCCTGACGCACGGAGTTCGAGCATATAGTCGATCTTCTCGGCATTGAGACCTTCGGGATCATAGATATAGCCGTCGGGGCCTGAGATTGTAACGACTTTCGCGCCAAGTTCGGTCGCTTTAAGAGCAGCGCCCCACGCGACATTGCCGAAACCTGAAATAGCGATAGTCTTGCCTTTGATATCCTCGCCTTTGGTGTGAAGCACACTCTGAACGAAGTAAAGGGCGCCGAAACCGGTAGCCTCGGGACGGATGCGGCTGCCGCCGAAGGATAGACCTTTGCCGGTGAATGTGCCGTCATGCTGGTTGACGAGACGCTTGTACATGCCGTACATGTAGCCGACTTCGCGGCCGCCTACGCCGATATCGCCTGCGGGGACGTCGCGGTCGGGACCGAGATTTTTCCAAAGGCCGAGCATGAAGGCCTGACAGAAACGCATGATCTCACGGTCGCTCTTGCCGCGGGGCGAGAAATCGCTGCCGCCTTTTGCACCACCCATAGGAAGAGTCGTAAGCGCATTTTTAAATGTCTGCTCGAAGCCGAGGAATTTAAGAATCGAGAGATTGACAGATGCGTGGAAACGGATGCCTCCTTTGTACGGGCCGATGGCATTGTTGAACTGCACGCGGTAGCCGATATTGTTCTGAACTTCGCCTTTGTCGTCGATCCATGTCACGCGGAATGTGACAATGCGGTCGGGTTCGACCATGCGTTCGATTATCTTGTTACGTTCGAATTCAGGATGCTGGTTATACACGTCCTGAACAGAGAGAAGAACTTCCTTCACAGCCTGAAGGTATTCTTTTTCGCCCGGATGCTTGGCTTCCAGGTCGGCCATGATATGGTTAATATCCATAATTTGATGTTTTTATGTGCCTGATTACAGGTATAGATGAATTTTTGGTTTCTTGTACAGGCAAAGATATGTAATTTTTTACAAGAATAAGTCTTAAAAATATTAAAAAATCAAATTTCTCATGACAACTTATGAATTATAAGGCCCGAACGTAATTTGGGCTCGAACCAAGTCGTCTTTGGGGGCATGATATTGCCGGTATCGGCAATATTGATCAGCTGCTGCATGGAGACAGGATACAAAGCAAGCGCCACGGCCATTTCGCCCGAGTCGACACGCCGGCTTAGCTCTTCCAGTCCGCGGATGCCACCTACAAAATCGATGCGTTTGTCACTGCGCAGGTCGGTGATGCCGAGTATGTCGCGGAGTATAAGATCTGATGATATCGTAACATCGAGTACACCGATCGGATCATTGTCGTCATAAGTGCCTTCTCTCGCGGTAAGAGAATACCATCGACCTTCGAGATAAAGCGAGAAGTTGTGAAGGCGTTCGGGACGGTAAGGAACAGTACCCTTGTCGATTACTTCGAAATTATGCTCAAGACGCTCGAGAAACTCGGCCGGCGACAGGCCGTTGAGATCCTTAACTACGCGGTTATAGTCAATTATGTTAAGATGCGAGGCCGGGAATGCGACAGCAAGGAAGAAATTGTACTCTTCGTCGCCGCGGTGACCGGGGTTCTGACGGGCTTTTTCATTGCCGACGAGAGCCGCAGCGGCTGTACGGTGATGACCGTCGGCGATATAGAGTGACGGAATTTTTGCAAATTCCTCGGTTATCAGGCTGATGGTCTCGTCGTCGCTTATCACCCAGAAATGATGGCCGAAGCCGTCGGCAGATACAAAATCATATTCCGGTTCTCCGGCAGTGACTTTCTTTATTACATTTTCGAGCACTTCATTGTCGGGGAAAGCGAAAAAGACAGGTTCGATGTTGGCATTATTGACACGGACATGCTTCATGCGATCCTCTTCCTTATCGCGTCGGGTGAGCTCATGCTTCTTGATGCGCCCCTCCATATAATCGTCGACGTTGGCGGCAATAACGATGCCATATTGTGTGCGGCCGTCCATCGTCTGGGCATAGATATAATAGTGCTCTTTATCGTCCTGCACAAGCCAGCCTTCGCGCTGGAAAGCCTCGAAGTTCTCGACGGCCTTGTCGTAGACTTCGGGCGAATGTTCGTCTGTGCCGGGAGAAAAATCGATTTCAGGCTTTATTATATGATAAAGCGACTTCGGATTTCCCTCGGCTTCGGCTCTGGCCTCGGCGCTGTTGAGCACATCGTAAGGACGCGAAGCCACCTCGGTGACAAATTCGCGCGGCGGACGCAGTCCCCTGAATGGTTTTACTTTTGCCATGGTATATACGATATTTAAGATGTTATTTACGACGTTCGATAGTCTGCTTGCGGTCAGGGCCTATCGATACAATTGTGATCGGAGTCGCGAGTTCGCGTTCGAGGAATTCGATATACTGTTTGAATTCAGCCGGGAACTCGTCCTCGCTCTTCATTTTTGTCATGTCGGTTTTCCAGCCGGGGAGAGTTGTGTAGACCGGTGTGACTTTGCCGTCTTCTATAGAATAAGGAAAATCGCGGGTTGTCTCACCGTCGATCTCATATGCCGTGCAGGCCTTGATCTCGTCGAAACCGTCGAGAACATCGCTCTTCATCATGATCAGCTGAGTAACACCGTTGATCATGATCGCATAGCGGAGCGCTACAAGATCGATCCATCCGCAACGGCGTTCGCGTCCGGTCACGGCACCGTATTCATGTCCGAGATCGCGTATGCGTTTGCCTGTCTCGTCGAAAAGCTCGGTCGGGAACGGCCCGCTGCCAACGCGAGTGCAATAAGCCTTGAATATACCGAACACCTCGCCGATGCTGCGCGGAGCGATGCCGAGTCCGGTGCAAGCGCCGGCACAGACAGTGTTGCTCGATGTCACGAACGGATAAGAACCGAAATCTACGTCAAGCATAGTGCCCTGAGCGCCTTCGCAAAGTACGCTCTTTCCGGCGGCAAGCGCCTTATTGACAAAATGCTCGCTGTCGATAAGATCATAGAGACGCATATAGTCGAGAGCTTCCATCCACCGGGCTTCGGCTTCGGCGAGAGCGGATTTGTCGGCAGGCATACCAAGAGCGGCAAGCTGTTCGAGATGCCTGTCGCGCGCAGCCGCATATCTCTCTTTGAAGTCAGGCAGAAGAATGTCGCCTACCCTGATGCCGTTGCGAGATATCTTGTCTGTATAAGTCGGACCTATGCCTTTGCCTGTCGTGCCGATCTTGCCTTTGCCCTTGGCCTTTTCGTTGGCTGCGTCAAGCAGACGGTGAGTCGGCATGATCAGATGGGCTTTTTTCGAAATTTTCAGCACATTGGTCAGTTTGTTGCCTGAAGCTTCAAGCGCTTTTGCTTCTTCAGTGAAGAGAACCGGATCGAGGACAACGCCATTGCCGATAATATTGGTCTGTCCGCTCTGGAAGATACCCGACGGGATCGAGCGGAGCACATATTTCTTGCCTTCGAATTCAAGTGTATGGCCGGCGTTCGGGCCACCCTGAAAACGAGCGACTATGTCGTAACGCGGTGTGAGCACATCGACAACTTTACCTTTTCCTTCGTCGCCCCATTGGAGGCCTAATAGTACATCGACTTTCATTTTTTTCGGTTTCGTGTGGTTTTTGATAATTGTTGATTGTTCTTTTGAGTCTTTCGGTCGGTCGTAGCGTTTTTACGCTCACGTTTCTGACATGAGCGGCAAAGGCCGTAGATGTTGAGCGAAAAATAACTTGCGGCAAATCCCGGATAGCGGATCGAAGAAATGGCGTCGCTGAGCGAAGCGTCTCTGACTTCCTTGACTTTGCCGCATCGCGAGCATACGAGATGATGGTGGTTGGCTGATCCGGCTGTACGTTCATAGCGCGCGCTGTCAGATCCGAAACGGTGACGGCGCACTAACCCACAGTCGACAAGCAACTCGAGCGTACTGTAGATAGTCGCAACCGATACATGAAATCCCTGCGCCTCCAGACTGTCATGAAAACTGTCGATCGTGAAATGGTCGGGAGTACTCATGGCGCTGTCAAGTATCGCGAAGCGCTCGGGTGTTCGACGCTTATGATGTCTGGCGAGATAATCTGAAAAGACATCGCGCGGACATTGCCTGATATTTTTATCGTAGCTCATAGCAAGGACAAAATTAAAGAATTTAATCCGTCCTGCAAAACTGTTCGCTAAAAAACTGGATGCTGAGACCTGAGAAGTTTACGTTGCCGTCGCTCCAACGCCCGGCGTTGCTGACGAGTGAGAGGCACGGCCTGAACCGGTTCCTGCTCCTGAGGCTCGGAAACGGTCTCACCGCTGTCACCTACGGCCTGAGTTTCAGACGATATTTCCAGTTCACAGTCAGCGAGATTAGCGAGCGCTCTATCGACAGACTTCGTGGAATCATGTGCAAGTACAATCAATGAGATCCCGGATCTGACCTGAAGCGCTACCAGACGTTTCATAACATAAGCCGCCGACGCGTTGCGACCGAAAGAAAGAGCGGCGATTCGCGTAACGGAATCAACAATAAATATGCGTATATCAGTTGAAGCTATAACTTCTTCTATAGAAGATATTACGAGATCGGCGTAGTCTGTCTTATCGTCGGAAGGCTCATACTCCGGGCGGAGCACAAGCAGATTGTCGGCCTTCGCGAGTTTGTCGTGATAGTCATCAAGCCTACGCTGAGTGTCGACATAGACTGCTTTCTGACCGCGACGGGAGAGCGACACTGCTATATCAAGAGCCTGAGCGGTCTTATCGGCTTCGCGTTTGCCGTGAAGCAACATTGTCGTACGTTCTTTCCATGTGTTGTTGAATAGGAAGATACTTTTAACTGTTGTTTTAGCCAGTTCGAGGGCTGATTGGAGTTGGTTTTTCATTATCTATTTATGCTTAATTAGTGAATATGTTGCAAAATTACAAAATATATTTTACCAAGCAAATTATTTATGGATTAAATAATCACCAAAATCATATTGATATAATATTTGCAAAATATTCAGAAAAATAACCATGTGATATTGTAAAAGTCAGACATATTTACTAATTTTGTATATAATGAAAACTAACAGAAACATATTATCCGCTTCGATATTAGCCATAGCGTTGATTTTCACTTCGTTATCACTTTCAGCCGGTGCGTCAGGAGACGAAGCCGAAAGTGAGATCAGCGTAATGCACGCTCCGGAAGTGAACGTCACCGCCGACGGCATCGAAGTAGATATCAGCGATGATGACGAGCACACGGTCATTGTCTACGCCCTGACAGGACAGATAGTCAGGACTGAGACAGCGGGTAACGGCAAGACCTCGATAGACCTGCCCCGCGGCTATTATATCGTCAAGGTCGACAAGACCGCCAAGCGGATAATTATCAGATAAAATACAGAGATTATATTATACATACCAGACCGAAGTCACTGATGATGCAAGCGGTGTGCAGCGATGCCCGCATCATGACATCGATGACCGAGGCTTTTAAACCTTAACCAAAAGTATTAATGAACACTAACTGCGTAAAAGCAATTACAGCCATGTGTCTTGGCACAATCTTCTCACCATGGGCGCTCACGGCCGCCAATCCCGACGACCGATACAATGCGTGGCCAACCTACTCGGGAACAGATCTCGAACTCGACGCTACAGCCCAGCGGGCTAATTTCAGACTCTGGTCTCCCGAAGCCGAAGCCGTCAGACTGATGATCTATCCTACCGACCGCAACAGCAAAGCGACAGAGACAATCGACATGAAAGCCGCCGACAACGGAACGTGGACCGCGTCGCTGCCCGGCAACTATTTTGGAAAATTCTATACGTTCAGCATCAAGCATGACGGCAAATGGCTCGACGAAACGCCGGGCGTCTGGGCAAAAGCTGTCGGGACCAACGGTCACCGGGCTGCCATAATAGATTTTGACACGACTGATCCCGCGGGATGGGACAAAGATCAGGGCCCGGCGGTCGACAATATAACCGATGTCGTCATTTACGAGATGCACCACAGAGATTTCAGCGTGGATCCGTCGTCGGGCATTGTCAATAAGGGTAAGTTTCTTGCGCTCACCGAGGAAGGGACACACAACCCTACCGGCGAATCCACCGGCATCGATCACCTGAAAGAATTAGGCGTGACCCATGTCCATATCCTGCCCTCTTATGACTATAATTCGGTCGATGAGGCAAATCTGCCGTCAAATCAGTATAACTGGGGCTATGATCCGTATAACTACAACGCTCCCGAAGGTTCGTACTCAACCAATCCGTCAGATCCGTCAGCCCGCATCCGCGAAATGAAAGAGATGATCAAGGCTCTCCACGATGCCGGCATTGGCGTGGTCATGGATGTTGTCTACAACCATACGGCCGACAACGACGGCAGTAATTTCTCGCTAACCGCTCCGGGTTACTACTACCGTCACCGTCCTGACGGATCTTACAGCGATGCGTCGGGGTGCGGCAACGAGACCGCCTCGGACCGTAAACAGATGTCGGATTTCATAGTCAACTCCGTGAAATACTGGGCTGACGAATATCATATCGACGGTTTCCGTTTCGATCTTATGGCTATTCATGATACAGAGACAATGAACCGTGTAGCGGCAGAATTAAAAAAAATCAATCCGTCGATTTTTGTCTACGGCGAAGGCTGGACAGCCGGAGACTCCCCTCTGCCGGCAGAGCGCAGGGCGCTGAAAGAAAACGTAGCAAAGATGGATGGCATAGCTGTGTTCTCCGATGATATCCGTGATGCAGTCAAAGGTCACTACAGCAATGCCGCCGACCGTGGCTTCGCTACAGGCAAACCCGGAAATGACGAGACTGTCAAGATCGGCATCGTCGCTTCGACAGCACATCCGCAGGTAGACTATTCAAAGGGCAACAATTCGAAGTTCGCCTATGCTTCATCTCCTACTCAGATAATAAATTATGTGTCATGCCACGACGACCTCACTCTGACTGATAAACTGGCGAAATCTATGCCGGGATCGTCGGAAGCCGATCGTCAGCGAGCTGCACGTCTGGCTCAGACGATAGTATTCACGTCGCAGGGCACGCCGTTTATGTTTGCCGGCGAAGAAGTGTTCCGCGACAAGAAAGGAGTACACAACTCCTATAAGTCGCCTGACTCGATCAACGCCATTGACTGGAATCTCAAGCATAAAAACGCAGAGCAGTTTGAATATTACCGTCAGCTTATCAAACTCCGCAAAGAGCATCCGGCGTTCAGAATGACAAGCGCCGAACAGATCGCCAAGCATCTTGTATTCGATGAAAAAAATGATGAGAATGTGATTTCATATACGCTGCGCGATCATGCCAACGGTGACGCATGGCGTGAGATCAAGGTGATTTTTAACGGAAATCCGAAAGCTGTGGATGTCAAAGTACCCAAAGGCAACTGGACTGTTATCGCGGAGGACGGCCGTATCAACGCCGACGGTCTCGGCACATCGCGTGGCGGCAAACTTTCAGTAGCTCCGACGAGCGCGCTGATACTTGCACGCTGACAATTACAACAACCGGTAGCAAAACATATGCGCCCGCTGACCATTGACGGTTATGCGGGCGCTTTCTTTAGAATCAATCTGTTAAGCTTTAGTCCTGATTGTATATATTATTTATGTGTGTGTCTTTTATCGGGATCTGAACAGACAATCGATCAGCGATAGTCTGCAAAACGCGCCTGCAATCTCTTGCGGGCCACGAAAATGCGACTCTTGACTGTCCCGAGAGGAAGATTCATCTCTCCGGCGATTTCCTCATACTTATAGCCGGAAACGTGCATTGAGAAAGGGATGCGTAATTCGTCCTCGAAGCCGTTGATAGCTTCGGATATCTCGGCTGCATTGAAAGTGTCTTCGGGAGACTCGGCTTTTGCATCCTGCGACAGGTTAAGATGATAGAGATTATCAGTAGTGTCGACAAATGTTGCCGCCCGACCCGATTTGCGGTAATTGTTTATAAAAATATTGCGCATGATTGTAAAGACCCAACCTTTGAAGTTAGCGTCTTCAGTAAACTTGTCCTCGCTGTCGAGAGCTTTCAGTGTTGTGTCCTGAAGGAGATCGTAGGCATCGTCGCGGTTTGATGTCAGCATGTAGGCAAAGTTGAGCATGTTGCTTTGCAAGTCCATGAGTTTTGATTGAAATTTTGCAGATCCCATAGTTATAGGTTTTATTGGTTTATGAAATTTATAGTTGTCTTATTTTTTGATTTGTGACTCAAAATTACAATCAAATCAGTTATTGGAGGAATTTTAACGTTAATGAATGTAAATTTGAGATTTATATGCTGATCGGCGTTTTATCTTGTTGTAAATCAAGCTCCTTTTTAAATGCAATTTTGTTACATAATTGTTACAACGAGGTGATTTTACATATTTAGCACAGATATCTAAACTTGATAAGAAACTAAACGTTTTAATATTAAGATAGGAAAAATCAATCGAAATGACAAAAGTTATATTGAAAAGAGCCTATGATCCGGCGACATCCGGCGACGGATTTAGAGTTTATATCGACCGACTTTGGCCTCGCGGCCTGTCGCATGAGACATTCAAATATGATCTGTGGGATAAAGATATCGCGCCAAGTACAGAGCTGCGCGAATGGTTTCATGCCGATCCAGAGGAAAGATGGCCGGAATTTGAGAAAAAATATAGAGCGGAACTCATTAATAATTCAGCATTTGCTAAACTGCAGTCGATAGTAGAAGAGCATAAAATTGTGACCCTGTTGTATTCGTCGCACGATCCCGATCATAATAATGCGGTTGTAGTATATAAGATGTTAGAGTAAGACCCCTTATGCTATGATTATTTTTTGTAATTTTGCAGAAGCATTATCTTACACTTAAAATAATTATGGCAAAAATTGGATCAGTAATGACCCCTGTCGGTCGCAAAGCACTGCTGCTCGGCAGCGGCGAGTTAGGCAAAGAAGTGGCAATGGAACTTCAGCGTTACGGCGTCGAGGTTGTCGCATGTGACAAATATCCTAACGCTCCGGCTATGCAGGCCGCTCACAGATCGTATGTATTCAATATGCTTGACGGTGATGAACTGCGCCGTGTGATCGAACTTGAAAAGCCTGATCATATCATACCTGAGATCGAAGCTATAGCAACCCCCACTCTTCTCGAACTTGAAAAGAAGGGTTATAATGTGACTCCGACGGCACGTGCGGCATGGCTGACAATGAACCGCGAAGGCATTCGCCGTCTTGCAGCTGAAGAACTTGGCATCAAGACATCAAACTATCGTTTTGCATCAACATACGACGAATTTAAAAATGCGATCGATGAAATCGGCATACCATGTGTGGTCAAGCCTATCATGAGTTCATCAGGACATGGCCAGTCAGTGATCAAGAAAGTTGAAGATATTGAACACAGCTGGACAATTGCCCAGGAAGGCGGCCGTGCAGGCGCCGGGCGTGTGATTGTAGAGGGATTTGTAGATTTTGATTATGAAATCACTCTGCTTACCGTTCGCAATGTTGCAGGGACAGTGTTCTGTGAGCCGATCGGACACATTCAGATCGACGGAGACTACCGCTATTCGTGGCAACCCCATCCGATGAGTACAAAAGCGCTTGAAAGTGCACGTGAAATTGCAAAAAAAGTAACGGATGCCCTTGGAGGTTACGGAATATTCGGTGTCGAATTGTTTGTCAAGGATGACGAAGTGATATTCAGCGAGGTTTCTCCGCGACCTCACGATACAGGTATGGTGACCATGATATCTCAGGATCTGAGCGAATTTGCACTACATGCGCGTGCGTTGCTCGGATTGCCCGTCCCGGCCATCCGTTTCTACGGACCCTCGGCTTCACGAGCAGTCGTTGTCGAAGGCGATACCGACCAGATTGAGTTTGACAATCTTGAGAATGTTCTCGCCGAACCCGGTGTCCAGATGCGTATTTTCGGCAAACCTGAGATCAAGGGTCACCGCCGCATGGCTGTCATACTTGCTACAGACGAAAGCGTCGAGGCTGCCCGTGCGAAAGCCGAACGCGCATACGAAAAGCTTAAAGTAAACGTGCTTCCACGCAAATGACAGAACTGGCAGATTGCAAGAGGCTCACTTTAATGGTCCGTGTGGCGGATGTCGCGCGCGCGGATATTGCTCTCACTCCAGACAGAATATATTATCGGTTTGCGACTGATGATGCAATCGAGGACGGAGAATTGCCTCCTGTTAAAGAGGATTTCAGAACTCTCGTCACCCGGCTTGTCAACGCGGCAGCGTCGAAAGACGGTGAGAGCAAACTCGGGCAAGATGTCAGGCTGAGTGTGTTTGTCGACAATAGGCTTTCCGATCTGGATACAAGTGAAGAATCGTTGCGCCGGCTTGTCGGAGAACTTCGGGCTGTCGCCGATGAATTTGCGTTTCTTTCCGGTTTCTGCTGATTATCCAATAATATGAAGATAAAAGCGTGGATAGAAGCGATGAGGTTGCGGACACTACCGGTGTCTGTAGCCGGAGTATTGTGTGCATTCGCATTCGCGCGCTTAGACGTTTCGGCTCAATGGCTTCCGGGGTGGCTGTGTCTTGTGTTTGCCGTACTTGCGCAGATAGCATCAAACTTTGCAAACGAGTACTATGACTTCAAAGCCGGGCTTGACAAGGTCGGTCGTGTAGGGCCGAGAAGAGGTGTCACAGAGGGTGATATTTCCTCAACGGCAATGCGGAACGCGACATTCGGAGTTCTGGCGCTGGCATGCGCGGTCGGTTGTACCCTTATATATTGGGGCGGATACTGGCTTATCGCATTAGGAATAATGATCGCAGTCGGCGTGCTGGCATACAGCACCGGTCCTTACCCGCTGTCGCATCACGGACTCGGCGAAGTCGCCGTAATACTGTTCTTCGGCATCATTCCGGTCAACATGACCTACTGGCTGATGTGCGGGCAGTGGAACACAGATGTGGCTATCGCCTCGCTGTCAATGGGTCTGCTTGGAGCGAATGTACTTATTGTCAATAACTACAGGGATGTTGACGATGACCGTGAGGTAGGCAAAATGACTCTGTGCGTCAAATGGGGACGCAAAGCGATGTCTGTCATATATCTTATCAACGGAATCGTCGCTATCGTTTTGCTGGCAGATGCATGGCTACATACTTCAGGGGGAAAGACAGTCGGCATCGCAGGATGTTTCATATATTTTCAGATCGTGGCATACAGACAGTTGGTCCGCAATAACGGAGCAAAACTCAACAAACTGCTGGGAGCGACCGCCGGCCTTATGCTATTGTGTGCTCTGACTATACTTTTTTCCTCATTTTTCAAGAATGTAAATTTATAATAATGGCAAATAAGAAATATATGCTTGACATGACAGTGACCGAGAACAAAGTTCTCGGATCATTGTACGGGCTGCTGAAACTTGTGCCTTCCGACGGTTCGAAGTTGCCGCTGACCCGGGCCGGTCAGTTTGTGCAAGTCGAGATCGCAGACTCAAAAACCACCTATCTGCGTCGACCGATTTCAGTAAATTATATTGACGAAGCGACTAACTCACTATGGCTTCTTGTACGCAAGGCCGGCGAAGGCACCCGTCATCTTACAGCCGCTTCTGTCGGGCATAAAATCAATGTGATACTACCGCTCGGCAACGGTTTCAGCATGGATGTCAAGACATCAGACCGTCTGCTGCTTGTCGGAGGCGGCGTAGGTGTAGCTCCCCTGCTCTATCTCGGTTACAAACTGCGTGAAGCCGGCTGCGAACCGGAATTTCTCTTGGGCGCGCGTTCGGCTGCCGATCTTCTGATGCTTGAAGAGTTTGAGAAAGTCGGCAAAGTATATTGTTCAACCGAGGACGGCTCGGCAGGCGAGAAAGGACTTGTCACCGCAAACAGCGCTTTCAACACCCGGTATGACCGCATCTATTGCTGCGGCCCGATGCCGATGATGAAAGCTGTCGCAGCAGTCGCCAAAGAGAAAAATATTGAGTGCGAAGTATCGCTTGAAAACCGTATGACCTGCGGTCTCGGTGCCTGTCTGTGCTGCGTGGAGAAGAAGGCCGACGGTCATAATGTATGTGTCTGCACCGAAGGTCCGGTGTTTAATACAAAAGAATTGCCATGGTAAATTTATCGGTAGAACTTGGAGATCTGAAATTGAAAAATCCGGTGCTGACTGCATCAGGAACGTTTGGATATGGAGAGGAATACGCTGACTTCGTAGACCTTAACCGACTGGGCGGATTTATCGTGAAAGGCACGACGCTTGAACCTCGCGAAGGGAATGACTATCCGCGTATGGCCGAGACTCCGTCGGGTATGCTCAATGCCGTCGGACTTCAGAACAAGGGCGTAGATTACTTTATCGAACATATTTATCCTCGAATCTGTCAATACAAGTCAGAAATAATTGTCAACGTATCAGGTAAGTGTGTAGAGGACTATGTCACCGTATGTGAGAAATTAAGCGACCTTGACCGGATCAATGCGGTAGAGATCAACATTTCGTGCCCCAATGTCAAGCAGGGTGGTATGGCTTACGGCACGACCTGCGAAGGCGCCGCCGAAGTGGCGTCAGCTGTCAGAAAGGCATGGGGTCGGCATATGATAGTAAAACTGTCGCCTAACGTGACTTCAATTGCCGATATCGCAAGAGCAGTAGAGGATGCCGGAGCCGACAGCGTGTCGCTGATCAACACACTTCTTGGCATGGCAGTCGACGTTGAGCGTCGCCGTCCGTATCTTTCGACTGTCACCGGAGGATTGTCGGGAGCTGCAGTGAAACCAGTCGCGGTTCGGATGGTGTGGCAGGTAGCGAAGGCTGTCTCAATTCCTGTAATCGGTCTCGGCGGTATTATGAACGGCCATGACGCGCTTGAGTTCATTATGGCCGGAGCCCGAGCAATTGAAGTTGGGACGGCAAATTTCATCGACCCTTCGGTAACAATGAAGATAATCGACGAAATCACCGAATTCTGCGAACGTCAGGGCGTGGAAGACATCAACGAGCTGGTAGGAATAATCTGATCCCGCAGTGACGGGATCAGACCGATGCTATCGTTTATAATTGCGGACTGAATAGTAGCACAGGTTAATGCTTGTCTGTTTTAATTTGCCCTGATCGCCGATCATAGCCTCATCCTGTCTCAAAACCGAATACGGCCATCCGTCGATAAGAAATTTTGTCCTAAAATATGAGCTTACAATACCGATGAGTTTAATGTGAGAATCCAGTCCATTGGTGACGGTTTCAGCCAATTCCTCATCATCCATGATATTATCTACAATATTACCCAGTATATTTTTCATATTTGATGGCGGGACTATATTTTCAGCTTGAGTAGCGATAAAATAAGTGCCGTTCTCTGAGTCAACACCGACCTTGGTGCACTTATCGTTCTCATACATTGTCTCTGTAGCCTCATTATGCTCGCATATTTTACCCGTGCGATACGTTGAGCCATGACGGATAAAGAGCCATTTCAGTTCTTGAAGATAACTATCCACAAGTTGATTAATATCAATTAATTTGGAGATCTTCGAAATATCAATACCGAATGCTTTGGCCAACTTCATCTCAGGCATAGACAAAAGTTCATTCATTGCCTCTTTAAAAAGAGATTCGGCTTGCTCTTTAATTTGGTCGAGATTATTGAACTTGGTTATTGAACCATATTCATCAGTTTCAAACTGAATAGTAGTGCCAATAATCTTCTGTCCCAGTTTTTCGACAATCACGTTCTGAAAATTGCTCATAGGAGCGTTTTCTATTGTATCTGCGTTCATCTCGAGGAAAGTGTAATCCATATTATAGCCGTTAGAGGTTGAATCGGTAACAACGATCCGTACTTTTGTATTAATGCCCATCGTTCTTATGGTGTCCTGACCATTGACTTTCCACTCTCCCTGATAGATCCAATAATCAAGAGTATCACGTTTTGAGAACCAAGCGATGACCGAGACCGAAGAATCTGCGGGGACGGCATCTTCATTTTCGTCAGGGTCAGACGGCCTGGCCTGAGAAACCATGCAACTTGCAATCATTAACGCAATCAGTATAAACGGCGTGAATTTTTTCATTGGATAATAAATTATAAGATTAATCTGCGCAAAGATATGATATTATTTTAAATTGCGCAATGATAATATATGAATACAGGGCAAGACACCGTCAACCGGCATCTGCCCTGCTCTATCTTTTAATAATACTTAAGGTCAGTGGATTAACCACATTTGGAAGTGCCGCATGATGTGCAGATGAGGCATCCTTCCTGGTAGATAAGCGTTTCCTGACCGCAGTTAGGACAAGTCTGTCCGCTGGCTTTTGTGCCGTTGGGCAGATATTTTTTCAAAGCGCGTTCAACACCCATTTTCCAAGTATTGATTGACTGAGAGTCGAGTTCAAGACCGCCGACAAGTTTCAAAACCTGATCGATCGGCATGCCGTAACGCAATACGCCGGAAATAAGTTTGGCATAATTCCAGTACTCAGGATTAAATTTATCAGACAGGCCTTCGATCGTGGTCTTATAACCGCGTTTGTTGATGAACTGGAAGTCGTAGCGCTTGTTGCCCTTTTCGTCGATAGCCTTGATGATCTTTCCATGGGTGACGGATTTCGGGCAGAATATACCGTCTTCGTCATCGGCCAGACCGGTGAAGATTTCATAAGGCGCACCATCGATAAGGCCGACGAATGCGATCCATTTTTCTTTATTATTCTGGAAGCGGACAACATCAGCTTCAAGCTCGATCGGGCGTTTTGCAACGTGAGGTTTGATTTCCGGAGTCGGATCGGCTTTCTTTTCGAGAGCGACAAGCACACCCGAGCGAGAACCGTCGCGGTAGACAGTACAACCTTTGCAACCTGAGCGCCAAGCCTCGACATATAGATTGTTGACGAGTTCCTCAGAAACATCGGCGGGAAGATTGATTGTCACGGATATAGAATGGTCGACCCATTTCTGGATACGGCCCTGCATCTTGACTTTCTCAAGCCAGTCGATATCGTTTGATGTCGCACCGGCATAGGGAGATCTTGCCACAAGATCGTCAATCTGCTCCTGAGAATAATCATCGCGGACCTCAATATTGTTGATTTTCATCCAGTCGATAAACTTGGGATGATAAACTACATATTCCTCAAAAGCATCACCGGTCTCGTCAACATAGTCGATGCGCACTTCGGCATCGTTGGGATTGACTTTTCTGCGACGCTTGTAAACAGGGAGAAATACAGGTTCTATACCGGAAGTGGTACGCGTCATAAGGCTTGTAGTTCCGGTCGGAGCGATTGTCAGACAGGCGATGTTGCGACGACCATGACGGCGCATTCTTTCCATGAGTTCGGGATCAGCCTCAGCGAGACGGTTGATATAAGGGTTGTTTTTTTCTCTGTCAGCATCGAAGATTTCAAAGGCTCCACGTTCTTCGGCCAAAGTCACTGACGAGCCGTAAGCTGCCAAAGCAAGAGTTTTGTGAACATTTTCAGAGAAGTCGGTTGCTTCGGGAGTGCCATATTTTAGTCCGACAGCAGCAAGCATATCGCCTTCTGCTGTAGTGCCTACACCTGTGCGACGGCCTTTCAGAGTCTTGGTTTTAATCTTGAGCCACAGATTACGCTCGGATGATTTGACTTCGTCTGTCTCAGGATCCGATTCAATCTTTTCAAGGATGGTATCGATTTTTTCCATTTCAAGATCAATGATATCGTCCATGATGCGTTGTGCTTTTGCAACGTGAACTTTGAAAAGGTCAAAATCGAAATAAGCCTGAGGCGTGAACGGATTCTTCACATATGAATACAGGTTTAGAGCTAAAAGACGACAGCTGTCATAGGGACAAAGAGGTATTTCTCCACAGGGGTTTGTCGAGATTGTACGGAAGCCGAGATCTGCATAGCAATCAGGAACAGACTCACGTGTAATAGTGTCCCAGAAAAGCACTCCGGGCTCAGCTGATTTCCATGCGTTATGAATAATCTTTTCCCAAAGAGATTTAGCGTTGACCTCTTTTTTGATCATAGCCTCACCTGTGACGGGATATTGCTGTATGTAAGGCTTGTCTTCGGTAGCGGCTTTCATGAACTCATCATCGATGCGGACGGAAACGTTGGCCCCAGTAACCTTCCCTTCTGTCATTTTAGCGTCGATGAAAGCTTCCGAATCAGGATGCTTGATCGAGACCGAGAGCATAAGAGCACCTCGGCGTCCATCTTGAGCCACCTCTCGAGTTGAGTTTGAATATCGTTCCATGAACGGAACAAGTCCGGTAGACGTCAAAGCTGAGTTTTTGACCGGTGTGCCTTTCGGACGGATATGAGAAAGATCATGGCCTACTCCGCCACGACGTTTCATTAACTGAACCTGCTCCTCGTCAATCCTAATGACACCGCCATATGAATCAGGCGATCCGTCGAGGCCGATAACAAAACAGTTGGACAGAGAACCGACCTGATAATGGTTCCCGATACCCGACATAGGACTGCCTTGCGGAACTATGTATCTGAAATTTTTCAGTAAAGAGAATATTTCCTCTTCACTCATCGGGTTAGGGTATTTTTTTTCAATACGGGCGATTTCTGAGGCTATACGGCGGTGCATATCATCGGGAGTCAGCTCGAATATATTGCCGTATGAGTCTTTTAGTGCATATTTGCTTACCCATACTCTTGCAGCGAGTTCGTCGCCGCCGAAATAATTTAATGAAGCATTGAATGCTTCATCATAAGAATAAGATTTCTGTTCCACTTTTAATGTGATTATAAACTTGGAGTCTTAGATTTAAGCCGACGAGGTGAAAGTCGACCAATAATAAATTAAAATATCGAAAAGAACTAACACCGAACTATCACTTGCCGATGGACGAGTGCAAATTTCAAAAATAAATTTGATTACTCAAAATTTTTCACGAATTAATTTTTAATTTTATTTGAAGTTTTCCAAAACTCAACATTTGCCTATTGCAAATCAGCGCATTAAAGTTTGCAACATTGGCGAAAGTTTTCCAGAATATAAATTACGGATAAAATCAGACTGTTGAAAACTTTTTATTGGAAATTTTGGATAATAATATTCAAATGCCGAAATTTGGCAAATCAACCACATAAAATCAAGACACAATGATTGAAGCCGAATACTTTCTCAATCGCCGGACAGTAAGAAAATACAACGGAGATAAAATCGACAGAGCATTTCTAATAAAACTTTTAGAAGCAGCCACTCATGCACCGACAACCGGGAATATGCAACTTTACAGTGTTGTCATAAATGAGGAAGAGGAAATGAAAAGACGTTTGTCGCCTGCTCACTTCGGACAGCCGTCAGTTTTGTCGGCAGGTGTAGTATTGACATTTTGCGCCGATTTCAACCGCTTCGTAAAGTGGTGCGAGGCTCGAAACGCATCTCCAGGTTATGATAATTTTCAAGCATGGCTGTGGGCTGTGGAAGATGCGATGATCTTCGCACAGCAATTTGTCACACTGGCAGAAATGAACGGTCTCGGAACATGCTATTTAGGCACAACGACATACAATGCTCCACAAATCTCCGAGATCCTCGGACTGCCGGATCGGGTTGTTCCCGTCATTACCGTCACAGTAGGATATCCGTCCGGGGAGTCAGCAAGGAGTGATCGGCTGCCGATAGAGGCAATAGTTCATAACGAGCGATACTGTGACTATGACGAGACCTGCATCAACAGTATATATGCGGCCAAAGAATCGTTAGCCGAAAATCTTCAATTTGTGAAAGAAAACGGAAAAGAGACCCTTGCTCAGGTATTTACAGATGTGAGATATCCCAAATCCGACAATGAATACTTTTCAAAAGTATATGCAGACTTTGTGAGATCAAAAGGATTTGATCTATAAGATCAGAATACGCCGGAGTTCAAAGCAGTCTCGATAGCGTTGACATCGTCTCGGAGCTGTTTTTCCAATCCAAGACGCTCTTCAATGTTCTTGCATGAATATATGACTGTGGCGTAATTACGATCAATCCGCGATCCGATAGCCGTAAACGGCATTTTGGTCAGCTTTTTAGCAAGATACATCAGCATCTGACGGGCATCAGATATCTCACGTTTGCGAGATTTGGTAAATAACGAATCGGGATCAATATTATAATAGCTGCACACATGCTCAAGTATTAGTTCAAAATTTACCTGCCGGCGATTGATTTTTACCGAATTAGATATAACTTTTTTTGCAAGTTCGAGAGTTATGTCGCAGTTTAGTACAGTGGCACGTCCTATAAGCGACACCATTACGCCTTCAAGATCACGTATGCTCTCGGTCACATTAGAAGCTATATAATCGATCACATCAGATGACAGTTCTACACCATCCTGCTCGGCCTTCTGTCGGAGAACATCGCGACGGAGATCAAAATCAGGTTTTTCAAGCTGAACCGACATACCCCATTTGAATCGAGACAACATGCGCTCTTCAAAACCGACCATTTCCGATGGAGCGCAATCACTTGACATGATTATCTGCTTGTTATTCTGATGGAGATGATTGAAGATATGGAAGAAAGTATTCTGAGTGGCCGGTTTGCCGTTAAGATCCTGAATATCATCAATAATCAGTGTATCAATACTCTGATAGAAGTGAAAAAAATTGTTGATTTCGCCTTTGCTTTGCGCAGCGGTAAACTGGCTTTCGAAGAGACGCGCGTTAACATACAGCACTCTTGATTCGGGATTGGTTTCTTTCAGTCTCACGCCTATCGCCTGGATTAAATGCGTTTTGCCCACCCCTGTCGATCCAAAAACAAACAAAGGATTAAACGTTTTAACAGACGGATTCGTAGCTACAGTCTCACCAATAGCTCGAGCGATCTTATTACTTGCTCCGGAACAATAATTTTCAAAAGTGTAACGAGGATTCAACTGCGGATCAAACGGCTGGAGAGTCTGCGGTTTGAAAGGATTAGCCGGTTGGGTTTTCGATTGAGCAACTATAGTCGGAGACGGGGCTGAAGTACGAATACCTACCGTAGTAGCGGGTTCATTCTTGATCTGATGGTAAAAATAAGTAAGCGTCACACCAGTGCCATAGACCTTCTTGATTGCAGAACCAAGCACATCCATGTATCGCTGCTCAAGGACGTCGACCACAAAAGGAGACGGCAGCATAAGGCGCAGCTTTTTGTCTTCAAAGCCGAGCGACGTGATCTGACTGAACCACGAATTATATTGCGGTGCGGGGATATTGTCCTTGATGAACTGCAGACAGTCATCCCATAGTTGCTGATGATTTTTCTCCATTGTGTCGGAAAGATTATTGGTGTAGTTGCTTTTTCGATATAGCAAAATTCAGATTTTTTTTTCTAAAAAACAACCGCCAAATTATTTGCTTTTTACTCTAATTATGCAACCATATAACTTTCAGCAATTTAAGGCGAGATTATATAGATACGTATTCAATAAACGGATATTAATATATATAAATGGCTTATGAGTAAGAGAATAACTAAATTATTTTATGTTCCACAGTGTAATTGTTAAAATAATTTCGGAGCGTGAAACGCCGAATTATAAACGGCATTCAACACTCCGAAGGTCAAATTCAGTAAATAATATTATTTAGAATGATTCCAAATAAACATCACAGAAGCTTAATGCTTATGTAACGTTTGGGATTCTTTTTAATGTCTATGAACAACGAATCCAAGCTCGAAATAGTGGAGTTCAAATTGTTATATAGAGCCGGATCGTGAGTTAGTTTTCCGATAGTAGATTCCGGATCATTGAGTTGAGCCGAGAGCTCTTTCAGATTTGCTGTTATGTCGGCGATATCGGCGGCTAAAGAATCAACAGGCAGATTTCGCATACGAGCAGTAAGCTCAGCAAGATCATCAGAGCCTTTAGCAATGTTACCCGTAATTACCTTAACATCGTTTGTCACGGCCGGTAATTGGGCGACAGCCTGTGAAAGTCTGGATGTCGTCGAGGCTAGATTTTCAGTTATCCGGTCAAGGCGTTTCACTGCGGCGAGCAGAGCCGGATCACCGACAACAGCATTGATATTTGCAAGCAGGGAATCAATCTTAGGCATAATATTTCCGACCGACGGCAGAATAGAGTTTGAGATATTATCCATCATACCCCGGGCCACAACACCTTCCAGTTCGTCGCCGACATTGTGGAACGAATCACCGTTACCCATCTTGAGTTCTATAGTGGCAGTGCCAAGCATATCGGTTTTGATTACAGCCTGTGTTCCGCGAGGGACTTTCAGATTTTTGTCAAGACTCATCTCTACCTTTACATGACCCGGATTATCATATTCATAATTTATTTCGCGGACAAGCCCAACTTTATATCCATTGACGGAGACCGGCGCAGAAACAGCCAGCCCTTCGACATTCTCGTAGGTTGCCACGTAATAATTGGCGGCTTTAAAGATATTGATACCTTTAAGAAAATCAATGCCGACAAATAATATTGCCAATGCAATGATAACGATGAGTCCAATCAATACTTCTTTGCGGAAAATTTTTTTCATCAGTCTAATATAATGTGTCGTTAATATAATCTAATATATAATTATGTCATTTATGGTCCGGTTTGCCGTTTTTCAGCTTTACAATAAACGCCTTAGGAAACCGTTTTTTCATTTTTGCCAAATGTTTTTTTGCTTCATCCCTGGTAGAGAAAGTCCCTGAGTAGTATTTATAAAACTTCCCATCCTTGAAAAAGTTGATATCAGGGACTCCACGAATCTCACTGTCGTTAGCCGGAATCTTTTTTCTTGCGGATAATATCTGAACATGAAATGTCTCGCCATTCTGATTTTTTGCCGGTGCCGTTTTTATTACCGGTGAGTCAACGACAATATCCTGAGCAGACTTCCCTACTCTCGGGCCATGAGTATCATTTTTATGGCGTGAATAAAAAGACGAGAACGCATTAAACACAGCCAAAGCCAATTTGTCTTTACCTTTATCGCTGTGCATGAATTTCTCAGCCTCACGATTGCAAATAAAATCAAGCTCAATCAGTACGGACGGCATTGAAGTGGCCCACAAAACCCAAAAACCGGCCTGACGTACGCCTTTATCTGCACGTCCGGCGGTTGTGACAAGTTCATGCTGAATTGCATTGGCGAGTTCGATGCTTTTGTTGATATGGCTGTTCTGATTCAGTTCAAAGATAATGTAAGATTCGGATGATTTGGGATCAAATCCTTGATACGCAGTAGTGTAGTCATCTTCGAGTTCCATCACACTGTTTTCACGCATAGCTACAGACAGATTACTTTCAGAGCGGCCAAGACCAAGAGCATAGACCGATGCCCCGTGAATATTCGCTCTGTTACGGTTGCGTTTATCTACCGAATTGACATGAATAGAAATGAAAATATCACCATTTGCATTGTTAGCTATAGACGCCCGATCCTGGAGTCTAATGTACCGATTATCGTTGCGTGTCATAATGATCTTAACTTCCGGATAAGACTCATTAATCAAATCGCTCAAACGACGGGCAACATCAAGTACAATTGTTTTCTCGTTTGTAATTTGACCGACACATCCACTGTCCTTGCCTCCATGACCCGGGTCAATGACAACGACAAAAGACGCACTATCAGCAGTCTCAGCTCCTTTGAGAGACAAAGAGCATAGCGCAATGACAAAAAATATGATATTTTTTACTCTTAAATACATTGTTATTTTCATGCAAAAATAGCAATTAATCCGCTTATATCGGCCAAAGCACCAGAAATTTCGGCAATCGGGACATAAATTATGGCAATTTCGGCCAAAATGCATTATTTTATGTCAGGAGACACGAATAATCGCAAATCTCAATCGTTATACAATTATGTCAGAAATTATAAAAAATATAGGGTGCTGTATATTCGCCGGCATACTTATTGCGGCCTGCGGAAACAAACACAGCGTTAAGGACGCAGATTATGCCAATTTTGCGGAAATAGCCGTCGAAAGCATGAAAATGACAGATGAAGATGCAATTGACTTTGCCGAAAAAGAAATAAGCAGGCATAGAGCGGAATTTGACGCAATGGCGACTGTAACGGGGCTTGAAAGAAGCGGTAATGAGACTAAAGAATGGCTTGAATCTCCGGCTATAAGATATTTCGGGCATGATGTGGATTCCGTATTCACAGATCACAATAAGGTAGCAGAGCAAATATCGGGTATTATGAACAGAATGTCTGACAACGGGCTGAAAATACCGGTAGGGACCTATGCCACAGTCATATGGAGCCGACCTCAAAGTATTATTTTCGCTGACAGTGTAATGCTTATAGCTTTGAACCATTATTTAGGCAGCGAACATCCGTCATATTCGTCACTCCCAGTTTACCGCAGGCACTTAAAAACGCCGGAAATGTTGCCATATGATGTCGCTGAAGCGCTTGTGGCAACTGCATATCCGTTTGAAGAGAGAGATTCGACTGCGGTTATAAACCGTCTGGTCTATGAGGGTGCGCTCATAATGGCAAAAATGCAGTCAGTCAAAGGAGCAACGCTCGAAAATGCACTCGGTTATACATGTGACGAGCTAAAATGGCTTGAAAATAATGAACGCGAATTATGGCATAAAATGCTGTTGTCGCATATGATTTTTGACAGATCTGAGAGCTTAACAGACAGACTTGTATCACCGGCACCGTTTACGGGGGTGCTGTCATCGGACGTTCCCGGCAGAGCGGGCCGATATATAGGTTATAAAATTATTGAAACATATATTAAATCTCATAGCGGGGTAAAAATAACCGACTTGCTGTCGCCGGAATTTTACGGTAAACAAAACCCTCTGACTGATGCCGGTTACAATCCTTGAAACGGCTGATCAAAAACTTTTCATACATTCGATACGTTTAGGATTATGTGCTTAGAAACAAAAGGCGCAAGTGCTAAATTGATTTTGAGTTATGAAAAAGACAATATTAATACTCTCTCTCTTTATAGGTCTCGTCATAACCTCGTCGGGGTTTAACAAAACGAGTCTCAACACATCAATAGGAAAAGAAATACCGACAATAGTCGATGAAGAAATCAGTAATGCGATCGAGCAATGTGAACGAGACGGCAAATATGTACTAATTACATTTTGGTCAGCAACTGACGGAGAGTCGCGTAAAACTACAAATGATTATACATCATGGTTAAATTCTACCGGGATCAAAAAAGTAGATCTTCTGTCGGTGAATTTTGACAAATCCGAGCGGTTATTTCAGGAAATTGTAAAACGTGACGGATTAAACGAGGATATGCAATTTAATGTATCAGGCAACCTCGCGAAAAAAATAAAGGATGATTTTCATCTCGACCACGGTTATGGAACGTTGCTGATAGATCCGAGCGGTCAAATTGTGGCACACAATCCATCAATCGATGAAGTTAGCCGGATTGTGTTAATATCGGCCGAGTAAGCGATTCGGTCAGACGTTATTGTCAGAGTGATGCCTGGGCTTCCCCGGGTCATCGACTTTCATTTTAACTTTAACTTCGTCAAAGCCTTTGCCGTAAACACCATTGACATTGGCCTGAGTAATAAAGGCATTGCTGTCAATTGATTTTATAATACGGAAAATATTTACAGACTCTATTTTACGGCACATTACAAGCAGGACCTTGACTTCCTGTTTGCTATACCAACCTGTTCCGCTCAACACTGTGCAACCGCGATTCGCATCGTTGTTGATAGCAGTAGCGATCTCTCTCCAATGAGGAGAAAAGATTGTGAACTGGACTGCCTGACGGTTAGTATTTATAACGAGATCAGCCATGTATGAGACAAGGAAGAGAACAACAAAGCCATAGACAACTTTATCAATGTCATGGAACAATAGATATGACGATGAAATGATGAAGAAATCTGTATATAACATCATGCGCCCGATGCTGACGTTGGAATGCTTGGACACCATAGCGGCTACAATATCTGTACCACCGCTGCTGCCATTATGAATAAATGTCAGCCCAACTCCGGTTCCGCACATGATGCCTCCTATGACTATGTTCATAAACGGTTCGCTCGTTAAAGGAGCATCGAACAGAGGCTGAAATATGCTGACAAAAACAGATATCATCGTAGCGCCGTAAATCGTGCCCAAAACGAACTGGCGTCCGACGATGCGATATGCGATTGCAAGAAGGATAAGATTAAGGGCGTATTGAGTTATACCGACCGGTATATCAGTCAGGAAGAACACGAGAGTTCCGATACCGGCCAAGCCACCGATCACGACTTTTTCAGGAAGAATGAAAGCGCAGAAACCTATGGCATATATAGCCATGCCCAAAGTAATGAATATGTAGTCTTTGGTGCTACGCCAGATCTGAAGTTTGGTAACGGTCATATTATATAATAATTTTAACTGATTTTTGTGGTGCAAATATACGATGTTTCCATGATATGATGTAACGCATGGCAAAAAAATCTTAACTTTGCATCCAAATATTTTTAACACAGTCCAAGCAATGCACAGAAGATTTGCAGTAATAGTTTCAACAGCCATAGCGCTGAGTCTCTTCTCGGGATGTCGAAAGGCTGAACAACAGGACAGACAAGACAAACCGGTAATAGCTGTAAGCATAGAACCACTCAGAAATATAGTCGAACGTATTGCGGGCGACCGGTATGAAGTCATCACATTGCTCGACAAAGGTGCAAATCCCGAGACGTTTGATCCGTCAATGTCGAAAAGAGCTACGGCCGATCATAGTCTGGTTTATTTTACCGTCGGCGCATTCCCTTTCGAAAAAGCAATAGAAAAGTCCGGCAATGGCAAAAATAGGATCATCGATGTTTCATCAGGAATCAAACGCCTTTATGATACGCACGGCCATAACGAAGCGCACGACTGCGACCATGAAGGCGATCCTCATACCTGGACATCAGTAAGAAACATGAAAGTGATGGCCGGCAATATAACAAAGGTGCTCAAAGATTTAGACTCAGACAACAGTATGATGTACGAGAACCGGCTTGACTCACTCTCGGCCGAGCTTGACTCTCTTGACACAAAGATAGGTGAAATTATATCGGATGCACGACCGCGAGCTTTCGCAATATGGCATCCGTCACTGGGTTACCTGTCGAAAGATTATGGCCTCAAACAGATCTCAGTCGGGGAGGAAAGCAAAGAGGTGTCGCCGCGACGTTTGAAAGAAATAATCGCAACCGCGACCGGCGACAGTGTGAAAGTGTTCTTTTTTCAGAAAGAGTTCGATTCTCGCCAAGCTTCGTCGATCAATGACCAAATCGGCTCGAGGCTTGTGGATATTGACCTTCTCGATTATGACTGGACGTCGCAAATAGAATTAATTGCCAATGAGCTTGCAAGATAACAACAATCACCTGATCGTCATCGATAATATCTCTATAGAACGGGAGGGCAGACAGGTGCTCACAGATGTCAGCATGACTGTAAATAAAGGAGACTTCATTGCTATTACCGGTCCAAACGGCGGAGGGAAGACAACACTAATAAGAATAATGCTCAAACTATTGAAACCAGACCGTGGATATGTAAAGTATTCATGCGGCATTGACGGAGCACTCAGAATAGGTTATCTTCCGCAAAAAAACACGATAGATTCCCACTTTCCCATAAGTGTGCACGAAGTTGTAGCATCCGGATTGCTCGGGCAAAAGAACATAACGCGACAGGAAAAAGAGGCCGAAGTTGCCAGAGCGCTTGAGCTGATCGGAATGACTGACCACTCACGCCAGGCAATAGGCGCACTGTCGGGCGGACAACTTCAACGAGCACTTCTCGGGCGCGCAATCATATCTCGGCCGGAGCTGCTTGTTCTCGACGAACCCTTGAGCTATATCGATAAAAAATTTGAGGCTCACTTTTACGAAATAATCTCAGAGATTAAAAATTCGACAACGATTGTACTTGTGTCACACGAAATGACAATGATCGCCGAGATGGCGACACGACATCTGATCGTTGACCACAGTCTTCATGAGTGTACGGCTCATCACCATTATATCAGAAGCGAATGTCAGTGACAACCATCAGTCAGCGGCTACTACGGATGCTGAAAATGCCGACACTGCCGGTTCTTCTGGCACTGAGTGCGGCACATTGTCTGAACGATCTGTTACAATCGGTCATAACAGCGATGTACCCGATGCTGAAAGACGATCTGTCACTGAACTTTGCTCAGATTGGCCTGATCACGCTGGTATATCAGATGGCAGCCTCGATTTTTCAGCCAGTAGTAGGTTATATGTTTGATCGTCATCCGTTCGTGTTCAGTCTTCCGCTGGGAATGGTGTCGACAACGATCGGCATAGTGCTGTTTGCCTGCTCCCCTACACTATCCGGTATCTTTATTGCGGTTTTTATGGTCGGGATAGGATCGGCCACGCTTCACCCTGAGGCAAGCCGCATAACGTCGCTGGCCGGTCATGAACGCAGGGGTTTTGCCCAATCAGTGTTTCAGGTAGGCGGAAATCTCGGGGGATCGATCGGTCCGCTGCTGGTAGCGCTGATCGTCGCTCCCCACGACAGAAGATATGTGTTGTGGTTTCTGGTGTTTGCCGCGTTATGTTTCGCGGCTATGCGTCCTATCTGCAGCTGGTATAAAAATTATCTGGCAGAACAGGCTTCGCGCACGGTTAAGAACCTAAAGACAGCGAAACTCCCTTTATCAAAAAAACGCACGGCATTTGCAATCGGAATAATAGTGATACTGATATTCTCAAAGTATATCTATATGGCGTGCATGTCGAGTTACTTCACATTCTTTTTGATCGATAAGTTTGGCATCAGCGTCTCGGCATCTCAGATATATCTGTTTGTCTTTGTTGTGTCGACTGCAATAGGGACACTTGTCGGAGGACCATTCGGCGACAAGTACGGCCGAAAAGCCGTAATATGGGTTTCGATCTTGGGAACCGCTCCGTTCAGTATATTGTTGCCGCATGTCGGATTACCGATCGCTGTAGTGATGAGTTTCTGTTCTGGCTTCATGCTGTCGTCGGCGTTTCCGTCGATATTACTATACGCCCAGGAGCTGTTGCCGACAAGGTTAGGCATGATCTCAGGTCTGTTTTTCGGATTCGCATTTGGCGTCGGCAGCATCGCTTCGGCAGCATTAGGCGGCTTTGCAGACCGTTACGGAATAGAGGCAGTGTTCAATTTCTGCTGTCTTACACCTCTGTTAGGCATTGTCGCGGCATTTTTGCCGAATCTGAGGAACCGACCGGAGCCTTAAAAATATTTCTTGATGATATTGTCAAGAGCATGTTTATCATGAGAGAGTGAGCCGTCGCAATTGCGTATGATCAGTTTTCTGACCGGATAAAAATCAGGATTTTGCTTCGCCTGATAATCGGCAGCATCTTCTGACATATCGCCTTCAACGCCCGCGGCTTCTTCAACGGCTTCATCGGAGTCCGCAATTTCAGCAGACAAGTCGCGGCCATTGATCAGCTCTACACCCAGAGAACGCGGATTGATTCTCAACTGAGGATCCGAGTCAAAATAACTTGAATTGGCGATATATCCTTTTACGAAATTCTCTAAAATTGTGGCAAATTCTTCTTTGGTCATGATCATGAATTTTAATTCGATTCTGCATGTAAAACAATTCAGCCACGATCAAGTTCTGCATCTGTGTATTAAAACCGGACATCTTTTGCCTTCTCGATACTTTTCGGGGCAATCTTGTTTTGATAAATGTTCTATTGACACTGATATTAATTGCCATTGCCTCATCGATAATATTGACATTCCTCTCGATAGCCCTTTTGAACATGAGATCTTCAAGATAAACTTGATATTGCCTTGGCCTTTGACTAAGAAAGAACTCAATCTCTTCTATTGCCCAAAGAATATCGTGAAGATATTTCTTAATAGGTTATCCATATATGAGTCGCTTTGTTTCCTCTAATTCTTCTTTAAAATAGGGATTCCGGATACAATCCTCATCGACAAGGTCTATTTTACGCCCCATCAAATTTTGCAATCCAATATAGAACTGAATTCGATTCTCTCCGGCTACCAGATGCATAGTCGATGATATTTATAAAAAAGAGGCTGTGAAGTTTCAATCAATTATGATAATAAAACTTCACAGCCTTTCTTATTCAGTTATGTTATATCGAAGGGATTAATCTTCGATTGCAGCCTGGGCGGCGGCTACGCGGGCGATGGGCACGCGGAAGGGTGAGCAGCTGACGTAGTTCATGCCGAGTTTTGCGCAGAACTTAACCGAAGAGGGTTCGCCACCATGTTCGCCACAGATTCCGACCTTGAGTTCGGGCTTCACGCTGCGGCCTTTTTCAACGCCCATGCGGACGAGCTGACCGACACCTTCCTGATCGAGAACTTCGAACGGATCAGTCTTGATGATGCCGTGCTCCTTATAGAACTTCAGGAACTTGGGCGCATCGTCACGAGAGAAACCGAAGGTCATCTGGGTAAGGTCATTGGTTCCGAACGAGAAGAAGTCGGCGACAGTTGCGATCTCGTTTGCAGTGAGAGCCGCACGGGGAACTTCGATCATAGTACCTACGAGATAAGGAATTGACTGACCCTGTTCGTCGAATACTTTGGCAGCAGTCTCGTTGATCACGTTAGCCTGATGCTGGATTTCTTTGAGAGATCCGACAAGAGGAATCATGATTTCGGGGTGAACATCTATGCCGCGAGCTTTGCAGGCGAGAGCGGCTTCGATGATGGCACGAGTCTGCATCTCGGTGATCTCGGGATATGTGATGCCGAGACGGCAACCGCGGTGACCAAGCATCGGGTTGAACTCTTCAAGACTGTCGACTTTAGCTTTCACTTCGGCGAGCGAGATGCCCATTTCGTCGGCAAGTTCTTTCTGAGTTGCGGTCTGATGAGGCACAAATTCGTGCAACGGGGGATCGAGAAGGCGGATGGTCACACCGTAGCCGTCCATAGCTTCAAAGATGCCTTCGAAGTCACCACGCTGCATGGGGAGAAGCTTGGCAAGAGCCACACGGCGGCCTTCTTCGTCAGAAGCGAGGATCATCTCGCGAACAGATTTAATACGGTCGCCTTCGAAGAACATGTGCTCTGTACGGCAGAGGCCGATACCCTGAGCGCCGAAGTTGCGAGCCTGCTTTGCGTCGCGAGGCGAGTCGGCGTTAGTGCGGACAAGAGTCTTGGTGAATTTAGCAGCAAGGTTCATGATAGCACCGAAGTCACCGCCGAGTTCGGGTTCGGTAGTCGGAACCTGACCGTCATAAACTTCGCCGGTTGAACCGTTGAGCGAGATCCAGTCACCTTCCTTATATACTTTACCGCCCATTTCGACGGTCTTTTCTTTGTAGTCAACCTTGATTTCACCTGCACCTGAAACGCAGCATTTACCCATGCCGCGAGCAACAACGGCAGCGTGAGAAGTCATGCCGCCACGCATAGTGAGGATGCCCTGAGCGACAGCCATACCGCGGAGGTCTTCGGGAGAAGTCTCGATGCGGACGAGAACGACTTTACGTTTCTTTTCAGCCCATGCTTCAGCCTCGTCAGCAGAGAATACAATCTGACCGGCAGCAGCGCCCGGAGATGCGGGAAGGCCTTTGGCGACGACAACGGCACGCTTGAGAGCGCTCTTGTCGAAGACCGGGTGGAGAAGCTCGTCGAGTTTCTGGGGCTCCATGCGCATGAGAGCAGTCTTTTCGTCGATATCGCCGGCACGGAGAAGATCCATGGCGATCTTGACCATAGCAGCACCGGTACGTTTGCCGTTACGGGTCTGTAGCATCCAGAGCTTGCCGTCCTGGATAGTGAATTCCATATCCTGCATGTCTTTGTAGTAGTCTTCAAGACGTGCGGCAATGGCGAAGAGTTCCTGAGCGCAGACAGGCATAGACTCTTCGAGTGAAGGATATTTCGAAGCACGTTCTTCCTCCGAGATACCCTGGAGGGCTGCCCAGCGGCGAGAACCTTCTATTGTGATCTGCTGAGGTGTGCGGATACCGGCTACGACATCCTCGCCCTGAGCGTTGATGAGGTATTCGCCGTTGAAGATATTTTCACCTGTAGCAGCATCGCGGCTGAAAGCGACACCTGTTGCCGAATTGTTACCCATGTTGCCATAGACCATAGCCTGAACATTGACAGCAGTACCCCACTCTTCGGGGATCTGGTTCATGCGGCGATAGATGATAGCGCGCTCGTTCATCCAGCTGTCGAACACAGCGCAGATACCACCCCAGAGCTGTTCCCAGGCACTGTCGGGGAAATCTTTGCCGGTAAAATCTTTTACCGCGCCCTTAAAGAGCTTTACAAGTTTTTTGAGATCGTCAACATTGAGTTCGGTATCAAGCTTGATGCCCTTCTCTTCCTTAACTTTGTCCATTATCTCCTCAAACGGATCGATATCGGCTTTGCTCTTCGGCTTCATTCCGAGAACGACATCACCGTACATCTGAACAAAACGACGGTAGCTATCCCATGCAAAGCGCGGATTTCCGCTCTTCTGTGCAAGAGACTCTACTGTAGCATCGTTCATACCGAGGTTGAGGACTGTATCCATCATGCCGGGCATAGAAGCACGTGCGCCGGAACGAACAGAAACCAAGAGCGGGTTAGACGGATCGTCGAATTTCTTTCCTGTCAGGCTCTCGACATGAGCTATAGCTTTTTCAACATCAGCCTTGATGCGTTTTACGACTTCATCTTTACCATACTGGGTGTATTCGGTGCAGACTTCAGTAGTGATAGTGAAGCCAGGAGGAACCGGCATACCCAAGAGGTTCATTTCAGCGAGGTTAGCGCCTTTGCCACCAAGAAGATTTCTCATCTCGGCATTGCCTTCCGCCTTACCGTCACCGAAGGTATAAACTCTTTTCATTGATTAAGTAATTGTTTAGTTATTAGTGTATAATAATAATTTTCAAGTTGGTTATGAGACCGTAGTCGGAGAACTCCACGATATCTTTTTGCAAAGGTAAAATATTTATTGCAAAATACGAAATTATACATTAAAAAAACGTTATCAGGCAGAAAGAAACGTCTCGACCGAATGACTGCGCAGTTTTAGAACTCGATATTAAACAAGTCGGCATCTTTCCACGGTGTGAAATCCTTACGCCAATGATCGAGCTGATCGTGATCGAACATAAAACATGACAGATCTTTGCGATCGTATAAAGACATATCTGCAAGTCTTTTACCACAGAAATCAACGGCAAAGGTCATTCCGTCGTATTTGCCGAACTTATCTTCTCCACTCCGGTCGACGCCTATGACATAAGCCTGATTTTCAATCGCCCGTGCAATCAGCAGATGTTCCCATGCATAACGCCTTGCATCCGGCCAGTTTGCGACAACAATGAGTGCGTCATATCTGAGGCCGTTGTTCCTGCACCATACCGGGAAGCGCAGATCGTAACAGACTGAAAGCGCAAGATTCCAGCCTCGGTATCGTACTATAGGCAAAGGGCTTTGCCCTTGAGTAAGGAGCGCAGACTCGGAACTCATTGAAAAAAGATGACGTTTGTCATAGAAAATTTCATCGCCGGAAGGTTCAATAAAAAAAGCCCTGTTACTTAGACTGTGCCCGGTTTTAGCAAGGAAACTTCCAGCTATCGCCACACCTGAATTTCGGGAGAGCCGATGCAGGCTTGCGACCGTATCTCCGCCATTACTTTCAGCCATAGCTGCAAGAACGTCTGCGTTAGATGTATAGCCGGTCGAGAAAAGCTCCGGCAGGATTATAAGGTCCGTGTCTTTTTCGAGCATTCCAAGCGCAGTCTCAAGATAATTCAGATTTGACTGTATGTCACCCGGCATGATATTCTGTGACAGAGCCGCAATTTTCAATTTCCCTGGCATAAGATCAATCGTTTTAGTATTCAGCTGAGAACTTTTCAGGTTTCAATCCGGTAAATTGCCTGTAGTAATCTTTGATCGCGCGCATATCAGCCCCGGTGTCGCCGCTTGGATGAAATTCTCTGACAATTTCAATACGCTTGCGAGTGGCATCAATTGCGCCAAGTACAATCGGAACTCCGGCTCCCTCGGCGATATGAAGAAAGCCGGTGTGCCATTGTGTCACTTTACTTCTTGTTCCTTCCGGAGTCACTGCAAGATGCATACGCCGCGACGACTTGAAACGGCTAATGACATAGTCAGTCAGTTTTGTGCCCCGTTTTTTCGGAACGGCGATACCCCCTATTGCTCTGAAAAAATATCCGAGTGGCCATACAAACCAAGATGCTTTCATCAGGAATCCGGCTTTCCGGCCAACCGAGGCGTAAGCCAGTTTTCCGAGTATAAAATCCCAATTGCTCGTATGAGGAGCAACACAGATTATGCACTTATCATAATCGGGTACAGTGATTTCCACTGTCCACCCGGCCATTCGGAGCAACAGTGATGCAATATTCATCTATATCAAAATTTGACTGGCTTATGCTTTTGCGGAATTATTGTCATTTTGAGGCATAGCCGCATTCATTTTGTCGACAATTTTCTGCATGCGTGTCGACATTTCATCTTTCAGATGTCGGAAAGCAGCTGAATAATATTTGTTTTTTGTCTCGCGGTATGATTTTTCGTTTTCAAAATCAGATTTAGATTTATCGAAAATGAAATTGCATTTCGAAAGCGCATCAACCTGTAATGACGCTATATCATTAATTATATTGGCTGTTTCATCGCGATTAAAATCCTTAATTGCATACGAAGCGATCAATAGTTCGGCAGCGATATCGCCGCACGCATACCGGATCATTTTTTTTGTTCTTCTGATACTTGACATAATTAATTGAATTAAATGACATTATATTGATAGGAGAGAATATATTTTCTTAGTGCAGGATAAGTCGGAGGCAAACGGTCTGGATGGGTCGCAGATACCGCATGATCATTTCGATCAGACCACATAGACATGTCCTTACCTAAAATTGACGAAACAATATCTGCAGATCTTGAAGGATGGGCGGTGGCAAACACAAGTCCAGGTCTTGAGGTATCCTTGCGCAGTCCAAGCGCGGCGATGCCGACCGCCGTATGAGGATCAGACACATACCCACTCGAAGAGTTCATAGACCTTATCGTGTCTGCTATAAGATCATCTCCGACCGTGACAGAATCAATGTATTGGCGGAGAATAGCGAGATCATTATCGCACAATGCAATGAGGCGTGGAAGATTAGACGGAGACGACAAATCCATCAAATGGGCATAGGTGCTAACTGTAGCTTTGGGTTCGAAGAGACCTGTTTTCAGATATCTGTCAAAGGAGTTGTTTGCATTACACGCTGCTATTAGCCTGCCGCATTTAAGCCCTATGCGACGAGCCATCAGGCCGGATACAAGCATCCCCAGATTGCCAGAAGGGACAGCAAGATCAACGGTGTCAGTATCTATACCTAAAGCACACAGACGCCCCATAGCATAAAAATACAATGCGACCTGAGGCATCAGCCTCGCAAAATTAGTTGAATTGGCCGAACTAAGCATCAGCTTATCACGCAGTTTGACATCTGCAAAAGCCGCTGCAACCATCGACTTACAGTCTTCTATCGTGCCGCCTACCTCAACCGCATGTATGTTTGATCCTGCCGAAGCCAACAACGATGCATCATATCGTGTCATAGCTCCATGAGGAAAAAGTATAAAGACATTAACATCCGCGCAGTCAGAGAATGCTCTGGCTACTGCCATACCGGTGTTACCTGTGGTAGCGACAAGGACATTGAGGCGGGAACAGCCTTCATGTCGCAAGGATTTAAATAATCCGGCCAAAAAACGGGCTCCGAAATCTTTAAAAACTTTTGTAGGCCCATGGAATAATTCAAGAGCGAACAGCCCGTTGCCGATTTCCACCAACGGCGTGTCAAAAGACAGCGAGCCGTCTATGACGCTTTTTATTTCAGATGAATCGAGATCCTCGCCGAGAAAAACATTTGTCGTGGCGTAAGCAATTTCTTGCAACGCCATATCGGTCATATTACGGACAAAAGCCTCGGGAATTGTCGGTAACGATGCCGGCAAATATAAACCGCCGGTCTGAGGCACACAAGCCATTACGGCTTCACGCATGCTGACTGTAATGTCTGGCTGTTTTGTACTGTAATATCTCATCACGTATTAACCTTCGTGACAAAAGTAATAAATATACCACATTATCCAAAATCATTATTTTTAAATAAAAGTTAATATCTCTTCAAGCCCGATTATAGTCTGTTCTTTCTAAAAAACACTCAGAAAAAAACGCGGCTTCGATCTTTTTTATGAATAAAAAAATCATTACCTTTGTATGATTAATTTGGTGCTTTATGGAGCAAAGTTTTCACAACTTCATCCGTATTGCTGCTAATATGCTAATTAACAACTAATAAAATATGTTGGACGAAGATCGTATTTTTAAGATCAATATTGAAAATGAGATGAAATCGGCCTACATCGACTATTCTATGTCGGTGATAGTGTCGAGAGCTCTACCTGATGTGCGCGACGGCATGAAGCCTGTCCAAAGGCGTGTGCTGTTTGGCATGAACGAAATGGGTAACACAAGCGACAAGCCCCACAAGAAATCAGCCAATTGTGTTGGAGAAGTGATGGGTAAATATCACCCGCATGGAGATTCTTCGATCTACGGCACTGTTGTCCGTATGGCACAGGACTGGTCTCTTCGCTATACTTTGGTTGACGGCCACGGCAACTTCGGATCGGTCGACGGTGACTCACCTGCGGCAATGCGTTACACGGAAGTGCGTCTGTCAAAAGTCGGCGAGGAGATGCTCGCCGACATCAACAGCGACACTGTCGAGTTTCAGCCCAACTACGATAACTCTAAAGTCGAACCGGTTGTGCTCCCGACACGTTTCCCGAACTTGCTGGTCAATGGAGCTACAGGCATAGCCGTCGGTATGGCGACAAACATGCCTCCCCACAATATGACAGAAGCCATCAACGCTTCTATCGCTGTCCTTGAAGACCCGGAGATTTCCGTTCCGGAACTAATGAAGCATATCTCAGCTCCTGATTTCCCGACCGGCGGCACAATTTATGGCTACAACGGCGTCAAGGAAGCTTATGAGACCGGCCGCGGACGCATTATTATCCGCGCCAAAGCTGAGATTGAGAGTGAAGGCAATCATGATTCGATCATCGTTCATGAAATTCCTTATGGCGTAAACAAAGCAGAACTCATTAAATATATAGCAGATCTCGTCAATGACAAAAAACTTGATGGAATCGCTGATATTAACGACGAGTCAGACTACAAGGGCATGCGCATTGTCATCAAACTCAAATCCGACGCCAATGCCAACGTAGTGCTCAACAAGCTCTACAAAATGACTCAGATGCAGGCCTCGTTCAGCGTCAACAATGTCGCACTCGTCAACGGGCGCCCCAAAACCCTAAATATCAAGGAACTTATTCAGGCATTCGTTGATCATCGCTATGACGTTGTAACCCGGCGCACAAAATTTTTGCTCGGAAAAGCCCGTGAACGTGCTCATATTCTCGAAGGTTTGATCATTGCATCAAAAAATATCGATGAGGTAATTTCGATCATACGTTCGTCAAGTGACACAGAAGAAGCACGCCGCCGACTCAGTGAACGCTTCGAGCTTAGCGATGCCCAGACTCAGGCTATTGTAGAAATGCGTCTGAAGAATCTCACCGCTCTCGAACAGACTAAACTCGAAGACGATTACGAAACACTCGAACGAGAAATAGAATTTTTAGAATCAATACTTAATGATCCGGAAGTCTGTCGTTCTGTCATTCGCGACGAACTTATCGAAATCAGGGATAAATATGGTGATGAACGCCGAACTGACATTGATTATACCGCCGGTGACTTTAATGCAGAAGATTTTTATGCTGACGATGAGATGATCATAACCATCTCTCACCTCGGGTATATTAAGCGCACACCTTTGAGTGAGTTCCGCGCACAAAACCGAGGCGGAGTCGGAGCTAAAGGCAGCAATACCCGCGATACAGACTTCATTGAGCATATTTACCCAGCCTCAATGCACAACACAATGCTGTTTTTTACCGACAGAGGACTCGTATACAAACTGAAGGTATATGAACTGCCAGAAGGAGCGAAGAACAGCAAAGGACGCGCACTTCAGAACCTGCTTAACATCGAGCCGGGAGATCAGGTGAACGCATTCATCCGCTGCAAGCAGCTTGACGATCCTGAATTTACAGGTTCTCACTATCTTCTTTTCGCAACCAAAAACGGTATTGTCAAGAAGACATCACTCGCCGAATATGCACGTGTGCTTGCCAAAGGTAAAAAAGCGATCATTCTGCGTGACGATGATAATCTCATTGGCGTGGAACTCACCGACGGAAACTGCGAAATTCTTCTTGCAAATCGCAACGGTCGTGCAATTCGTTTCCATGAAAGCAAACTCAGAGTCATGGGACGAGTATCAACCGGTGTACGCGGCATGAAACTTGACGGCGAAGACGATGCGGTTATCGGACTTATCGCTATGCCGGCCGACACGACTAACAATGTCATGGTCATTTCTCAGGAAGGTTTCGGCAAACGTTCGCTGCTTGACAACTACCGTATCACAAACCGTGGAGCTAAGGGAGTCAAGACGATGAACATAACTGAAAAAACAGGCCGACTTGTTGCTTTCAAGAGCGTTAACGACGACAATGATCTCGTGATCATCAATAAATCGGGCATCACTTTGCGTCTCCACGTCGCTGATATCCGTGTCATGGGACGCGCCACACAAGGTGTGAGACTGATAAATCTTGGCAAGCGCAATGATGTGATTGCTTCTGTCTGCTGTGTCGACGCTGATCCTGATGAAGAAGTAGAAGAAGTGATCGAAGGTGAAGAACTGCCTGAAATCATCGATGACAATATCGTAGACAGCGAGGATGATGCAGACGATGACCCTGAAAACGAATAATATAAATTAACTAACACAATAACTAACGATTTTTGATATGAAGAAAATCATTCTATTAGGCGTCGGCATTATGTGTAGTGTAGGCGCCTTCGCTCAGGCAAATGTTCTCAAAGACGCCGAGCGTGCCATGAAAGCCAAGGAACCGCTGAAAAAGGTTGTGGAGCTTGTGACTCCCGCGTTCACGAATGCTGAGACCCAGAATATGGCTCAGACCTGGTATATCCCCGGCAAAGCAGCCTTCAACGAGTATGACAATCTTCTTGGTCTTCTTGCTTTCAACAAGTTACCTGAGAAAGACAAGCCTACAATGGGGGTAAATCTGATCGAAGGCTATGATTATATGATGAAGGCTCTTTCTCTTGACTCTGTTCCCGACGCTAAGGGCAAAATCAAGACAAAATATTCAAAAGACATCATCAGCACTCTTGTCGGCCATTATAACGATTTCAACCAGCAAGCTATCGAGCTCTACAACAGCGAAAACTACAAGGGCGCATATAAAGCCTGGGGCATCTACCTTGATATGTCAGCTCAGCCTGAAAAATTCAAAGGCATTCATGTCCCTGATACTCTTCTCGCCGATATAGCCTACAATCAGGCGCTTGCCGCATGGCAGAACAAGGATCTCCGCGCGTCGCTCGACTGCTTCCTGAAATCCAAGGCTCTCGGTTATACGAAGAAAAATGTTTATGACTATGCAATTGCTGTAGCCAGCGAACTTCAGGATACCACGACATTGCTTGCACTTGCCCATGAGGCCAATCCGTTGTATGGCGACGAGGATCCTACATATATCCGTTTCATCATCAACGATTATCTGACGAAGAAGGATAATGAAAATGCGCTCAAAGCCATCAAGGAAGCTATTTCAAAAGACCCGAACAATGCTGAGTATGTCATCATCCTTGGTGTGATCTACGACACTCAGGAGAAACGTGCTGAAGCTAAGGACGCATATAAACAGGCATTGGCTATTGATCCGGAATCGGCATCGGCAAACTATTATTACGGCCGTGCGCTTTATCAAGATGCATATGAAGCTCAGGATAAAGGTCCGTCAGATTCAAGCCAAATCGCTGCTTACTTCAGCTCAACTGTAAAACCGATACTTGAAGAGTCGGCTGTTTATCTTGAAAAAGCCAGCCAGCTTGATCCTGAAAGAGAAGACGCGCTGAAACTTCTCGCAAATGTATATTACAGCCTAAATGACGAGGTTAAACTCAATGACGTTCAAAATCGTCTCAAATTGCTCTGATTACAGATCTGTTTAAGATAATTTTCGCCCGCTATCCATTTCTCAGGATAGCGGGCGATTTTTATTGTAATTTCTAAATCACCATAATCTTTTTAAATTTAGTCAAAAAGATTTGGCCGTGTAGTATAATCTTACTATTTTTACGAACAATTAGATTTGAGATTCTATCAACTTACTAACATTAAGCAAACCTCCATCAACCATGAAACTTATCTTTCATGTCGATTACCGCACCTCATGGGGCGAATCAGTGTATATTTACGGCAATATTCCCGCTCTCGGGAATGACGACGTCGATAAAGCTCTAAAGCTTTCGATCAGTGATTCTGAACACTGGACCATTGCTCTTGATCTTCCTGATGATGTCAGGAATTTTGAGTATCGTTATGTTGTCCGCAACGACAATAGCGTGACAAGAAGCGAATGGGGACATCCCCATCGGTTTGTCGCTGATACAAAAACGGAATCCTATGTAGTTTATGACCGCTGGCAGGATCAGCCGTGGGATAAGCCTTATTATTCATCGGCATTCACCGACTGCATCTGCCAACGGGTATCAAAAGAAAAAGTCCTGAAACCAGCAAAGGGTAAATTACAGCTGCAGGTTGCCGCTCCGATGGTCAGGGCTGATCAGGTACTCGCGATTTGTGGCTCGGCGTCTGAACTCGGCAACTGGGATATCAAGTCAGCTGTAAGGATGAACGATGCCTCATATCCTGTCTGGACTGTCAGTCTGCCGGCAAAAGGGCTGACTCCTTCTACAGAATACAAGTTCGTAATTCTTGATGCGCGGACCGGAGATCTCATCGCATGGGAAGGAGGCTCTAACCGATATATAGGCGTAACGGCCGAAGCTGACTGCGCTACGATAGTAGCAGGACTCAGATTTATAAATCCGCTATCTCCATGGAAAGGCGCCGGCACGGCCATTCCGGTTTTTTCGATCCGAACGGAAAAAGATTTCGGAGTCGGAGATTTCGGTGATATTCATGACATGGTTGACTGGTGTGTCGAGACTGGTCAGACATTCCTGCAGCTTCTGCCGATCAACGATACCACAATGACGCATACATGGACTGACTCCTACCCTTATAATGCCAATTCTACGTTTGCGCTTCACCCGATGTATCTTCGTCTGAATGAACTCGGCACTCTTGCCGATGCATCGCGTCAGGAATATTACGATCATCTTGGACGGGAACTTAACGCATTGAAAGAGATAGATTATGAACGTGTGACAACAGGAAAGATTGAATTCGCCCGTGAGATATTCGCGCAGGAAGGCAAGAAGGTAATGTCCACTAAAGAATTCAAGGATTTTGTCAGACGAAACGAATACTGGCTCAAACCCTACGCGGCTTTTTGTGTCCTTCGCGACAAGTTCGGCACTCCGGATTACTCTGCCTGGGGTGAATATGCCGATTATGATGCGGCTAAAATAGAGCGCTTTGTGTGCGACAACGTCTATGAAATTAATTTTGTATACTATCTGCAGTTCAATCTCGACAAACAGATGCATGCGGCAAAAGATTACGCCAACAGCAAAGGTGTCGCCATAAAAGGTGATATTCCGATCGGAATATCGCGGACCAGTGTCGACGCGTGGCTTAATCCGCGGCTGTTCAATCTCGATTGTCAGGCTGGCGCGCCGCCGGACGATTTCTCGGTTCTCGGACAGAACTGGGGCTTCCCGACTTATAACTGGGAAGAAATGAACCGTGACGGTTTCGCATGGTGGAAATCTCGTTTCAAAAAGATGTCGGAGTATTTCGATGCCTATAGGATCGATCATGTTCTCGGTTTCTTCCGTATATGGCAGATCCCGATGGATGCGATCCATGGTCTGCTCGGCATCTTTAATCCTGCGTTGCCTTTTACCCCCGACGAGCTTAAATATAGCTATGACTTCTGGATCAATACAGAAGTTCAGACACGGCCGCTCATCATGGACTGGTTTCTCAGTGACTTCTTCGGAGAGTTTACCGACGAAGCCCGCAATCTGTTTCTCGATCCGATTGGCGACGGACGGTATAAACTCAAAGACGCTTTTTCAACGCAGCGTAAAGTCGCCGATTTCTTTGCGCGTCAGGAAAAGTCAGACAAAAACAATCGACTCTGCAACGCATTGCTCGGCTTGATTGACAATGTTCTTTTTATAGAAGATCCTTACGAGAAAGGCAAGTATCATCCGCGAATATCTGCACAGTATACATTCGCCTACCGTTCGCTTAATGATTACGAACGCTGGTGCTTCGACCGTCTGTATAACGATTTCTTCTATCGCCGACACAACGATTTCTGGTATGGCAAAGCTATGTGGAAACTTCCTCCTCTCATCGAGGCGACAGATATGCTTGTATGTGCTGAAGACCTTGGAATGATACCGGCCTGCGTTCCGGCTGTTATGGAAAAACTCGAGATATTGTCTCTTGAAATCCAGCGTATGCCTAAAGATCCGAATTCCCGTTTCGGCAACACCTGGCATTATCCATACTTCAGTGTGTGCACCACGTCAACTCATGATATGGGCGGTCTGCGCCAGTGGTGGGAAGAGGATCACGCTCAGACTCAGGATTTCTATAATAACGTTTTGCATGACAGCGGGGAGGCACCCTATTACGCTGAGCCATGGATCTGTGACCAGATAATCGATCTGCATCTCAAATCACCCTCGATGCTTTGCATTATTCCACTTCAGGACTGGCTGTCGATCAACGGCGCGATCCGCCGTACAGATCCACGGGAGGAGCAGATCAATGTACCGGCCAATTCGCGTCACTATTGGCGCTACCGTATGCACCTCACGGTCGAAGAACTGAGATCACATAAGGATTTCACCGGTTATCTCCGTTCAAAGATCAAGGGATCAGGAAGATAATCCGCTACATGCAATCAATTCATATTAAAAATTACACTCGAGTGATAATCGGGTGTAATTTTTTGTTTGTTTATGCGTCTTATAATTGCAATGCAAACCAATCAAGACAAAAACGACCAGTTCTTAGAGATGCTCGACAAATATAAGTCGGTTATCGCTAAAGTCTGCTGTATATACGCTTCACCGTCGGCCGACTTTGATGATCTCTATCAGGAAACAGTGATAAATCTCTGGAACGGCTTTGATAAATTCAGAGGCGATGCCAAAATTTCTACCTGGATCTACAGGGCGGCAATCAATACATGCATAACATGGACACGCCGCAACAAGAAGCATAACAACGCCGTCACACTCGAAGCGGATATGCCTATAATTGAGGAAGAATCAAGTAAAATGGCAGACTACAAACAGTTACAGTTTTTGATATCCAAGCTTAATCCTATCGAGAAGGCTATTATTTCATTGTGGCTCGATGAGAAAAGCTATGAGGAAATTGCTGTCATAACCGGTTTGTCGCATAATAATGTGGCAGTCAAACTGCATCGCATAAAAGAAAAAATGTCTAAAATGTCTGAAACGTATTGATATGATAGATCTTGAGCAAATAAAAAACGAATGGAGTTCGCTGATAATTGAAAATGAGGCTCTCAGACAAAAGAACATCGAACTCACACGACGCCTTGCAACCGAGCGTGTTAGAAATAACCAGCAGAAACTTGCGCGTAGTTACAGAACAGGATATATCGGTTTCGTGTTCCCGTTGATGACGATAATTCTTTACAAAGCTTTTGATGCATCGATACCATTATGTCTGGCATACGCTCTGTTTGGCATAATAATTGGATGTTGGGACTTATGGTACAGAAAATTTGTCAAGGGGATCGACTACACTGCGGTATCAACCGCCCAGGCGCTGACACATGCTTCAAAAATAGTCATATATCAAAATCGGGCGACCGCGATAAGCATAATCGCTACAGCATTGCTGTTAGGCGCTCTTTTTTACGAAATGTTTGAGTTCGGTGATAATGATATTGCGTTCGGCGGTATCGTCGGTGCAATCGTCGGAGGAATCATAGGCGCAAAAAAATGTCTGAATAATCATATCATCGCACGACGCATGCTGGCAGAATTAAGATCTATAGAAGAATAAGTCAAATTGTATCAAAAGGGCTTGGATTTCTTGTGTAGAATCCAAGCCCTTCACCATTTATAACATTATCATTTCAACCTGCTGTATTCTTCATCAGAGACAGGCTCGAGCCATACATTCTCTGTATCCTCACCCGGTATTCCAAACGCGAGATGAGCAAACCATGAATCTGCAGCAGCCCCGTGCCAGTGCTTGACGTTTGCCGGAATATGAATGACGGTTCCGGGTAATATCTCAACGGCCTCTTTGCCTTCTTCCTGATACCATCCTCTCCCGGCTACTCCGACGAGCATCTGGCCCCCGCCGGTTGAAGCTTTATGGATATGCCAGTTATTCCTGCACGAAGGTTCGAATGTTACATTGGAAAATAGAATTTGTTCGGCTGACATTGGCGCAAGGTAACTGTTACCTGTAAAATATTTTGCATAAGCCGTATTAGGTTCTCCTATCGGGAATATCATTTCACGCTGAAACGCTGCTTTCGCATCAGCATCTTTGATATCGTCATTCCAAACTTCTTTAGCAAGTCTGAATGCAGCCCAGGCTTTAGGCCACCCGGCATAGAAAGCCACATGTGTTATAATTTCAGCAGCCTCTGTCCTGCTGATGCCGTTTTTCTTGGCTTCCATAAGATGGTATTTAAGCGAACTGTCAGTAATGCCTTGTGATATAAGTGAGGTAATCGTCACAAGACTTCTGTCGCGTAATGACAGAAGATCATTTCTACTCCAGACTTCACCAAACAGAATATCGTCATTGAGATGTGCGAATTCAGGCGCAAAATCACCGAGCGCATCATGGCCGGCTGTCTGTACAATTTTTTGTTGTGCCATAACAGGGAATGAGATTGCAATAATAAATAATATGATAATTGTCTTTTTCATGGGTACAAAATTAAAAATCTTCACAACAATAGCAATAACCATTTTCATGGTAAATATTACCAATTTTACATAACAAAAATTGTCGCGGCCGGATAGTCGCGACAATCATTGTTTCATTTATAGGTTAGAGATGCGGTCAGTTCTCTTTGATACCGGGGTCAACAGATACGACTGTAGTCGCAACTCCGTCGGGAATATCATCAGCAGTCTCTACGATTGCAACTTTATATGCCATATACATCAGTGCCGGCGATTTATCGACTGCATAAAGTGGGCATTCTATCTGTAGCAGATGCTGACCGATAGCCATATCGTCTGTCACAAACGATGCTCCGTAAGGAGGAGTGAGTGAGACACCGGCCAGCAGATAGTCCCATGAATATGTAGCCGATGTGATAATTGCTTCTTTGCCTTCCTCATTATTAATGACATTGATACCCTCGATTTTTAGTGTGTCGCCCTGAACTACATATATGGCACCGTCGACACCTACACCTCCGTCAATCTGGATAGAGACATCTACATCAGGAAGATTGTTGTCATCGTCACAAGATGCGAGATACAACATCGGAAGAGCTAATAAAAGCGTGTAATAAAGCTTTTTCATAATCAAACAACTTATAAATTAATCAAATATTTAACCAATCAAAATTAATTCGTTTTCAATATTCTAACACTCCGGCCGCACTTTAGGTTCGCTCGTAAGTATGATTAATTATGGTTATTATTTCTGAAAAGCAATAATTGACATAACTGATACCATATCAAACAAAAGGCAGGAGCATTCGAATGGGAATGTTCCTGCCTCTTTAATCAATAGACTATATATCAGTTTCTGAAGACCAGTTGTTCTCCTTTTTCGTCAACGTCGATAATTATAGGCCTGTCTTTATCGACGGTCTGAGCCAAGATGTCTTTAGACAAACGGTTGAGAACCTGACGATGAATGACTCTCTTAACAGGACGAGCGCCGAATTCTGGATCAAATCCTTCGTCAGCAAGATAACTTAATGCTTTCGGAGTAACTTCGAGCTTGATACCGCTATTATAGTCAAGCATTTTCTGAATACTCTTGATCTGGAGTCCGACGATTTCCTCGATCTCCGCACGATTAAGAGGCGTAAACATTATTATCTCGTCAATACGGTTAAGGAATTCGGGACGGATTGTCTGCTTAAGCATATCAAGAACTTGCCCTTTTGTCTTTTCGACGGTTTCGGCCTTATTGTCATCGGTCATGGCTGCAAAGTTCTCACGGATAAGCTGAGAGCCCATATTTGAAGTCATGATGATGATCGTATTCTTGAAGTTGACATTTCGTCCTTTATTGTCTGTCAGACGTCCGTCGTCAAGAACCTGAAGCAGAATATTGAATACGTCAGGATGAGCTTTCTCAATTTCATCAAACAGCACGACAGAGTAAGGTTTGCGTCTGACCGCTTCTGTGAGCTGTCCGCCTTCATCATAACCGACATATCCTGGAGGCGCTCCGACGAGACGTGAGACAGAGTGCTTCTCCTGATACTCGCTCATATCGATTCGAGTCATCATGTTCTCATCGTCAAACAGATATTCGGCAAGAGCCTTAGCAAGTTCTGTTTTACCGACGCCGGTCGTTCCCAGAAATATAAACGAACCGATAGGCCGTTTAGGATCATTAAGTCCGGCGCGGCTGCGTCTGACAGCATCGGCAATAGCGCTGATGGCCTCATCCTGACCGACAACACGAGAATGAAGTTCTGCTTCAAGATGAAGCAGTTTTTCTTTTTCAGACTGCACCATCTTATTGACCGGTATGCCAGTCCAGCGGGAAACGACATCTGCGATATCCTCAGAGTCAACCTCTTCTTTTATCAAGGCTTTTTCACCCTGCATCATGCGCAGTTGCTCCTGAATTGTCGCATTTTCTTTTTCTTTTTCCTGAATACGCGAATACCTGATCTCGGCCACTTTCGCATAATCACCTTCACGTTCGGCCTTCTCAGCATCAAAGTTCAACTGTTCGATGTCGATCTTATTTTGCTGAATTCGGTTTATAAGTTCCTTCTCAGCTTTCCATTTGGCTGAGAATTCCTTTTCCTCTTCACGCAGTTGAGCAAGTTCCTTTTCGATAGTGCGTACTTTGGCGTCATCGCCTTCACGTTTGATGGCCTCGCGTTCGATCTCTTTCTGTGCAATTTTACGTGAAATATCGTCAAGAGCCTGAGGAACAGAATCTATCTCAAGTTTCAGTTTTGAAGCCGCCTCATCAATAAGGTCAATCGCTTTATCCGGAAGGAAACGATCCGTTATGTAACGTTCCGAAAGCTGAACGGCAGCAATAATTGCTTCGTCGCGGATACGCACTTTATGATGGTTCTCATAACGTTCTTTCAGGCCACGGAGAATTGCAATCGCGCTCGCTTCATCAGGTTCGTTAACCATGACTTTCTGAAAACGGCGTTCGAGAGCCTTGTCTTTCTCAAAATATTTCTGATATTCGTCAAGAGTAGTTGCTCCAATGCTTCTTAATTCCCCGCGGGCAAGTGCCGGTTTGAGGATGTTAGCGGCATCCATGGCTCCTTCGCCTTTACCGGCGCCGACAAGAGTGTGAATCTCATCTATGAAAAGTATGATCTCACCATCGGCAGAAGTCACTTCGTTAACAATTGCTTTCAGACGCTCCTCAAATTCTCCCTTGTATTTAGCTCCGGCTACAAGAGCGCCCATATCAAGAGAATATATCTGTTTTGTGCGAAGATTTTCGGGGACATCACCACGCACAATTCGGTGAGCAAGACCTTCGGCGATCGCTGTCTTACCTGTACCCGACTCACCGATAAGCATAGGATTATTTTTTGTACGTCGGCTTAGAATCTGAAGCACACGTCTTATCTCCTCGTCTCGGCCGATTACAGGATCGAGTTTGCCTGAACGGGCTCGTTCATTAAGATTTACGGCATATTTAGAGAGCGCATTATATGTTTCCTCCGCACCCTGATCGGTAGCCTTCTTCCCTTTGCGTAGTTCTTCTATTGCCGCTTTCAGTTCCTTGTCACCGAGGCCAGCATCCTTGAGGATGGTCGAAGCCTGTGAGTTGATGTCAAAAATAGCCATAAGCATGGCTTCAAGAGTGACGTACTCATCACCCTGTTTTTTTGCAACATCAAGCGCCTTCTGAAGCACATCATTAGATGTACGGCTCAGATAAGGCTCGCTTCCGGAAACTTTAGGCAGAGATTCTATGGCTTTGTCGATCTGAGAGTTTACCGACGCTATATTAGCTCCAATTTTTTGAAAAATGAACTTCACAAGCGACTCGCCCTCTTCGATCACCCCTTTCAGCAGATGAACAGGTTCAATGGCCTGCTGCCCCGCGCCACGGGTAATCTCAACAGCCTTCTGTATGGCTTCCTGCGATTTAATTGTAAAATTGTTGAAATTCATAATGATGTTGATGAAATATTTAATGTATTATAGAATCATAATTCAGTGAGACAAATCATAAAATAGTAACAAATGCCTGATATATTTGTTTCATAGTTCACGCCTAAATATGCAAAAGGCGTGCCGTTTTTGTCAGCGGCACACCTCAGATATACGGTTTATGACTACTAATACTGAAGATAAACAAACGGCACAAGTTCGCTCTGACGTGCCTGAATAACGACAAACAGCACTGCAGCCAAAAATATAGCCTGAGCGATAACCGGCATCGCGTTATAAATCCGAATAGTTCCCGTTGTCCAGGATTTTGGCGTAAAATGCATCACATAGCCTAATCCGATAGCCGCAACAATCATTAAGTAACTTTCGATAAACTGAGGCGCTACATCAATATGAAAATCCTGCCAGACCTGAACAGCCATATCGCCGATTGTTTCAAGCGACGGAGCTCTGAAAAGCGTGAATCCGACGACAACGAGTGCGAATGTGACTGCCATATTGGCAAAACGTATGACAAAATTTCCTTTCAACACCTCAGGCAGCCGCCATATATTACGCAGCATTTTGTGGAAAGCGAGCAGAAGTCCGTGATAGGCTCCCCACAACAAGTACATCCATGAGGCACCGTGCCATAATCCGCCGATTAGCATCGTCAGAAAATTATTAACGTAAGTTCTTTTCCGTCCCTTGCGGTTTCCACCAAGAGGTATGTACACATAATCGCGGAGCCATGTCGACAGAGAGATATGCCATCTGCGCCAGAAGTCCGACGGGTTCTGAGCTTTAAAAGGTGCGTTAAAATTATCCTTGAACTCATAGCCGAGCAGCAAAGCGATGCCGATAGCCATATCTGAGTAACCCGAGAAATCACAATAGAGCTGTAAGGTAAAACCTATGCACCCCATCACATTCTCAAAGCCAGAATATAATGACGGATTGTCAAATATGCGGTCAACAAAATTACCGCTGATATAATCCGCAACAATAACTTTCTTTATAAGACCGAACATTATCAGCACAAGGCCCTTGCTTATCTGCTCCCGCGTAGCCTCGGGACGAGAATAAATCTGTGGAAGCATGTCTTTAGCCCTTACGACAGGTCCGGCAAGTAATGGAGGAAAGAATGTCAGAAAAAAGCAGTAATCAATAAAATTTTTGGCCGGCTGCAATTCTCCGCGGTAAATATCGACTATATAGCTTATCGAACGAAACGTAAAGAAAGATATTCCTGCCGGTAAAATAATATCGAGGGCATCAAAATCGCTTGATGTTATACGGCTGAACGCGTCGATCAACAGATTAAAATACTTAAAATATACAAGCATCCCGACATTCACGACGACATTCGCAAACACGATCGCACGTCTTTTCCAATTTGTCCTGACGTTGCCAAGCCATAATCCAAGCAGAAAATCGCTTATACATATGCCTAACAATATGAAGCAGCACCATGCGCTCGATTTATAATAAAAATAAAGGGAGAAAAGTATCACGAATATCATGCGCAGGCGGCTATGTCCTCGCATTGCCCGGTAGATACACAAAAAGAACACAAACAGAATAAGAAACAGCCCTGAATTGAAAAGCAACGGCGCCCCGGCATCATAAAGCAATATGGTCCGCAACCGTTCAAAAACGGAATCATCAATAAACTGCAACAGTCTGTCTTTCATAATCTATATTGTTTGATTACGTCAATTAAAGCATCAAATAACATACGACCGGCGACCTCATAGCCTGTTCTGCTGTAATGTATACGGTCGCGGCTAAATAGCCCGGCATCAATCCATTTGGCCGATGAGCCTTTGCCTCCAGCTGCTTCATACCAGTCGTAAACAGCTATGTCATGATCACCGGCGTAACGACTGATCACATCACGCACAGCCGCAATATTGCTATTGACAGTGTATGATCGTCTTCGTCTGAGGCGTCGCTGACATTCTGACGGTGTAGCCAACAATATACACGCATCAGGATTATTTTTCTGCAGATCGCTGACAAGAAAATCGATCTGTTTCTCAAAGTCACCGACGTCAATACGACCAAACGCCTCGTTAGTACCGAGACTAACGATGATCAGATCTGGTTCCAGACGAGATATCGCACGCCCAAATTCTTCCACTCTGTTATAACTCGAATATGTAGCGCCGTTAATGCCAATGGCATGATATACTACACCTATTATATCGCTGACAAGTTCCATTCCATAGACTGATACTTTACCGAAAGATGACAGCTCTACAGCTATTTCCTCACATGGGAAAGGGAGTCCTATCTCAATACAATCGATATCATCATGGACCGCATAAACGAGCGAGGATCCATTATACGTGACACTATTGACAGAAAGTGGAGAACCATTATAATATATGTAAACACGCTCAAACGGATCAGAGGCTGCGATTTTAAAATCAAAATCATTATTTTGAGGAGTTAAGGCTATACCGGTAAAACCCATCGGCTCACGCCACGGATAGGATATCAACTTATCTTGGGAGAATACAGATGACGATGTTATTGAATAGTCTGACGGTTCGTTCGTGGCGGCGAGTTTTAACGGCACTATAAGACCACGACCCGCAGAGCCAAAGCGTTCCTGAAGCAGGCGTCTGGTATATCCTGTCGACATATCAGCCTGAATATGAGAGTCTCCGATATGAACAATACGAACAGTTTTCTCTTCACAGCGCTCAAAAGCGTCAGCAAGCAGACTCCAATCTGCCCCATTAAGTTTAATAGCATTGGAAGCAGCGGATAAAAAAGAATAACAAGACAGATCAACAGTGTCAGCCGAAAATTGCCTGTCTGTCTCAAATTCAGGATTACTCCGAATATAATTGTCATCGATGAAATCCGTTCCATCATCTGCCGAAACACTATCGGCGACTAAAAAGAAGACAAAACAATATAACAAGTCAACGGCTTTCATCCAGTTTCATTTTCAATGAATTGACAAATTCTTTTGCTAACTCAGCACCGCCCTTGTGGTTAAGATGTATATAATCTGCATTCAAAAGTCCCCGCTTACGCCATTCGACTACGGCATCTTTTCCCCCCATGGCTTCACGCGTATCCCAAAACATTATGCCTTTATTGCGCGCACATGATCTCTGAGCCTGAACCATCGCGTCGACCGTAGGCAGGGAAGTAATGACAGTTCCGGATTTTCGTCCACGATCACCGACACCCATCAGCAGGATATCACAATCAGGATAACATTCTCTGATCTGATCCACGACTTTTTCCATGAGCATACCGTAGCGGGTATAATCTGACTGTTCGGCGGACAAAGCGTTGAGGCCGTATTCTATAATAATAAGATTATAAGGAATATACAAATTCATCTCATGCGCGATTTCTGTTGAAAGCAAACGATGGGAAGCTCCGGAATTGCCGCGCAGAGACATACAGTCCACCCCTACTCCGATATTGTCCTCAACCCATGCTCCGAATACGTTAATTCCTTCAATCGCAGACACAAAAGTTATTTTAGTTGTTTCCGCAGGAAGTTCAATCATCTGAATTCGGTCGGAGCCGCTGACAGAATAATCCTTAGAACAGCCGTCGGCTTTAATGGTCAGTACACCGTCATTATCAGACTGAAACAACAGTTTTGTGCTGCTCCAGCTGCCGACATTGGCAATTTTCGATCCTCGCAACGTCAGAGTCGCGCCTGAAACTCCGACACAATATTCGCCGGACAACGGTCTGAAACCATCGCCTGAAAAATTGCGCATGTCCCTGACTTCCCAGCCCTGATCAGCCTGATGAACCGATCTTCTGAAGCCGGGAAAGTCACTGTGCATAGACATATAGCCTACACCACGGCCGCCGAACTCATCCTGCAACAGTCGACGGATATCCTGAGTAAAGATGTCACCTTCGATATATGAATCTCCGATAACCGCTATACGTGTCCGACGTTCAGAGCAAGCGGCGAGTGCCGCTTTCAGATATCTGAGTCCGTTACCGTCAGGCGAATAGTCTTCTATCGGCAGCACACTGTCAATCCGGCTGACTGTGAAATTTCGCACCATATCGCCGGGATTGTCCTGACAGACCTCAGTCTGCTGCGTGATGTTGTTTGCCGGAATATCATGAACCGGCAACTCGGCCTCACTTGTCACCTCATTGATCGCATCCTCAAGAGACGGATCGATTATTTCAGCAGCTTTATGGATTTCGCCGGCTGAACGATCTGCGGAGAGAAGATCTTCAAGGAGATTAAAATTAGTCATTTTACCTCCAGAAATTTCATCCCAATCTAACACAGAAAGCATGGCAAGAAGACTGATCGCCAAAAGGGGAACCGTCAGTACTTCGCCCGGAAAATTATTTTTCATTTCAGTGAATCTTCGATCAGTTTTTTCAAAATAAATGATTTAGCTTCAGTTTCATGCCATTCGTCGTCGATATCAGAATCAGGCATAATACCGCCACCAACATACATGCACCAGCGTCCTTTGTCGAAATTGACACAACGGAGGTTGACATATGCGGCAAAAGACTGCCCGTCTGCTACAGCCACATATCCTCCGTAACACCGGCGTGGATGTCTTTCCGCAGAGACGATCTGTTCCAATGCAACAGGCAACGGATAACCGGCGAGCGCCGGAGTCGGATTTAACGCGCACAATACTTCGCCGGGAGTACATGACTCCATATCACCGCTGATATGTGTGCATAAATGCTGCAAATTACCGGTTGTAACGGTCTGAGTACGCTCACAATGAGGATTTAATCCGAGATCATAGAGACAGTCAGTGATATAGTTTCTGACAATGGCCTGCTCGGCGATATTTTTTCCGCTCCACTGCAAGTCTTTATCGCAAATCTCCCGTGTTCCGGCGAGTGCCATTGTCTCAAACTTCCCGTTTTTAGCAGAGAACAAGAGCTCAGGTGATGCTCCGAGCCAAAATCCATGACGCGGAGTAAAATACAGATATCTGAACGCTTCGGGATGCGATTCGAAATACCGATCAGCGACCGCAGACCATCGCACACCGCCGGCACAGCCTGTCAGCGTCCTCGAAATTACGACTTTCCCACCACAGTCCTGAAGATGCTCTATCACGAGATCAAGGGAATCAGAATATTCGGTCTTTGTAGTTGAATCAGGCCAAACTGGCGGACACTGACTGCAATATGAAGTTCCGTCAATTAATCTGACGGTCATGTCGGCGTCGGCTCTGTCAAAGATAGTATATTCATCAGCAGGGCTGCCGCACCAGGAATTTACGATAAATCTTCTTTCTGAGAGTAAAGGCATATCGTTGTCCGGATCCGAGAAAAAACACACCTCATCGGATTGCGGCCTTACATAGACCACAAACGGTATCTGCAACGATATCGCAGCATTGATGGCGTTGACAACGGATTCAGTTAGCATCGGCGACTTTTGCAATCAATTCAAATGGCATAGCCCCGGTAATCGTAACATCTACGAAATCACCCGGGCACAGTTTAATTGTCTTATCAATCAGAACCTCGGGATCTACTTCCGGTGAGTCGAATTCACTACGGCCAATATAATGGTCAGCATCTTCAGAATCGATAATGACACGCATTCGCTGACCTATTTTAGAATTATTGTGCTGACACGCTATCTCCTCCTGGATTTCCATCAGTTCGCCAAGTCTGGCGTCTTTTACATCCTGAGGAATATCGTCGGAAAAGTGCTTCGCTCCGTAAGTGTCTTCTTCCTCACAATAGGCGAAAGCGCCCATGCGCTCGAAGTGCTGTTCGCGGACAAAGTCTTTCAGTTCTTCAAACTCCTTATCGCCTTCACCCGGAAAGCCCACCATCAGAGTCGTGCGAAGATGAATCCCCGGCACAGTGTTTCTTACCCGCTCGAGAAAAAGTCGTGTTCCTTCGGCATCGATATGCCGGCGCATATTAGACAATACTTTGTCGCTTATATGCTGCAAAGCTACATCAAGATATTTACATACATTAGGCCGACGTTTCATAACATCGAGTACATCCCACGGGAAATCAGCCGGATATGCATAATGAAGTCTTATCCACTCAACGCCCGGAACCTGCGACATCCGGTCGATCAGTTCGCCAAGCCTGTGTTCATTATACAGATCGATACCATAGCTCGACAGATCCTGCGCTATGACATTGAATTCTTTGACACCGCGGGTAACGAGTTCCTTGACCTCGTCAATGATCTCTTCGATCGGTCTCGATTTAAATCGGCCGGTGATCAGAGGTATTGCGCAAAAAGAGCAGAAACGGTTACAACCTTCAGCTATTTTTATATATGTGTAGTGCCTTGGAGTGGTTATTGTGCGATCCCAGACAGCAGTTGCAGGATGGCGTTTGCTGAGATCAGAAGCCAGTCGGCTCCAATCGAATTTACCATACCAACCATCTACCTCTGGCAGTTCGGCGACGAGTTCATCCCGATAGCGCTGGGACAGACAGCCCATGACATACACCTCTTTGATCGAACCGCTTTTCTTGGCCTCCACGGCATTCAAGATCATTTCAATGGATTCTTCTTTTGCATCGCCGATAAAACCGCATGTGTTGATTACAGAAATATCACCGGTGAATCCATCAGCATTATGAGTAACTTCAAAACCGGTATCCTGAAACATTTTTATAATACGTTCCGAATCGACGAGATTTTTAGAGCATCCCATCGTAACGACATCGATTGTCTTACGCATTATTATGCCTCCTGCCTTTTACCGAAAAGAGATTCTACAAACTCACGTTTGTTGAACACCTGAAGATCTTTTATGCCCTCGCCAAGTCCGATATACTTAACAGGAATTTTAAACTGATCGCTGATACCGATCACGACACCGCCTTTTGCCGTGCCGTCGAGTTTGGTTATAGCCAGATCAGTCACCTGAGTAGCGGCCGAGAACTGACGTGCCTGCTCAAAAGCATTCTGCCCCGTGGATCCGTCAAGTACGAGAAGTACTTCATCAGGCGCGCCGGGAACGACTTTTTCCATCACGCGTTTGATCTTTGACAATTCATCCATGAGTCCTTTCTTATTATGCAGGCGCCCGGCAGTGTCAATGATTACGACATCGATGTCGTTAGCAACAGCTGATGACAAAGTGTCGTATGCGACAGCAGCTGCATCTGATCCGAGCTGTTGTTTTACAACCGGAACTCCGGCGCGGCGCCCCCATTCGTCAAGCTGCTCGACTGCGGCAGCCCTGAACGTGTCAGCAGCTCCAAGCATGACTTTTTTACCGGCCTCTTTATATTGATATGCGAGTTTGCCGATCGTGGTGGTTTTTCCGACACCGTTCACACCGACAACCATTATGACATACGGCTTACGTCCGGCGGGAGTATCAAAATCAGCCAGAGTATCACCATTATTGTTTTCTGTAAGCAGACCGGTAATTTCTTCACAGAGCAATTCGTTGAGTTCATCTATACCGACATATTTATCGCGCGATACACGATCCTGAATTCTATCGATAATTTTAAGCGTTGTTTCAGCTCCGACATCCGACGTTATAAAAATTTCTTCAAGCTCGTCGAGGAAATCATCATCTATAGTCTTTCGGCCGACAAACGCGCGTTTTATCTTACTGAACACGCCAGACTTAGTCTTCTCAAGGCCTTTGTCAAGCGTCTCCTTCTTTTCTTTTGAGAAAAAATTAAAAAATCCCATTAGTGATACATTACATTAATCATTATGCAAAATTACAAATTTCGCACGAAACATCACACATATTGGCTACACATTATTAATAAGAAAATATTTGATAAGTATGTTGATCATAGTTGGCCGACAAGTCAGATCATGGCAATTTTAGAACACAACGCCAAACCAGGCCGTTTTTAAAAACAATTAAGTAAGTTTTAACATATTTTCATGCAAACACTTCTTTCAGTCACAAATTTCTGTAAAAACAGACGGAAATATTTTGACGTATGCGAACAAGATTGTAAATTTGCCCAAAGGAATCCGCCTTTAAGCCTGATTTTATTATAAAAAGTGCGTTGGCGAAGCGGGCAAGAGAGCCCCGGATACCTTATCATCGTATACCAGCATCAAGAGTAACACTCTCGCCGGATAAGCAAATTACCAAAACAACAATACTATAACAACTTAAAAATCAATCAAATTATTTAACACAATCAATTAATTTAGTTTTTCAAAATCATGGAAGCTCAAAAGCCAAACGTTCAGGCAGCCAAGGCAGCCAAGGACAACAAGAAAAATGTTCCCGGAATCAAGAATGCATCTTGGGTGATTGTAGTGTGCGCATGCGTCGCTATCCTCCTTTTCATTTTCTGGTTCGGCAACGACATGCACTTTGACGAAGACGGTCATCCGCAGAACCTCTGGGGCACTGTCTACAAAGGTGGTTTCATCGTGCCTGTTCTTCAAACCCTCTTCCTCACTGTTATCGTTCTCGCTATCGAACGCGGCATCGCCCTCAGCGCAGCCAAAGGCAAAGGCAACATCGCCAAATTCGTTGCCGGTGTCAAAGCTTGCCTTGCTAAAAACGACATCGCCGGTGCACAGGCTCTCTGCAAACAGCAGAAAGGTTCTGTAGCAGCCGTTGTTGCAGCAGCTCTCGTTCGCTATCAGGAAATGGACACCAACACTGTTCTCTCTAAAGAGCAGAAAATCGCTACTCTTCAGAAAGAAGTTGAAGAGGCTACAGCTCTCGAAATGCCTGCCCTCCAGCAGAACCTCCCCATCATCGCAACAATGACCACTCTTGGTACTCTCGTCGGTCTTCTCGGTACTGTGATGGGTATGATCAAATCATTCCAGGCTCTTTCTCAATCAGGTGCTCCTGACTCGACAGAACTTTCTACCGGTATTTCCGAGGCCCTTATCAACACTGCCTTCGGTATCGCAACCGGTGCATTCGCTGTAATCTTCTACAACTTCTACACCAACAAAATCGACAACCTCACCTACGCAATCGACGAAATCGGTTTCTCAATCGTGCAGACTTTTGCAGCTACTCACTAATCCCTATTTTCCAAGTTAAAACTATCACCAATTAACAACAGGTAAATATGGGAAAAGTAAAAATAAAAAGAAAGAGTACGCTCATCGACATGACCGCGATGAGTGACGTGACTGTTCTTT
>CANPDU010000016.1 GCA_947573135.1 uncultured Bacteroidales bacterium
CCCCGAGATTACAAATCACGTGCTCTGGCCAACTGAGCTAAAGAGGCATCGTTTTCAATTTTCTTTTGCGTCAGGAAGCTGTTGTTTCCCTTTTGCGGTTGCAAAGTTACGCAAAGTTTTCATTTCTCCAAAATATTTCTCAATAATTTTTCTCCGTTTTTTAGCGGAGAAGCTGAAATAAAATTGTATTCAGCGTTTTGCAGAAAGTGAGACGCCGCATAATCCATTCGGATTGTGCGGCGCCCTTATTGTACGGGTGTGTTTTCGCGATCAGACTATACCTTGCATCATCATTGCGCGTGCCACTTTGAGGAATGCAGCGGTGTTGGCGCCTTTAACATAATTGATGTAGCCGTCGGGCTGAGTGCCGTGTTCGACGCACTGGGCATGTATATCAGCCATTATGTTACGCAGCTTTGTGTCGACTTCTTCAGCCGTCCAGCTTTGCTTCTGAGAGTTTTGTGCCATTTCAAGACCCGAGACAGACACGCCTCCGGCATTTGCTGCTTTTCCGGGCGCGTAGAGTATTTTTGCGTCCTGCATTACTTTGATTGCTTCGGGTGTGGAAGGCATATTAGCGCCTTCGCTTACGGCGAAGCATCCGTTGGCAATTAGAGCGCGGGCGTCGTCGCCGTCGAGCTCGTTCTGTGTAGCAGAAGGCATTGCGATATCACATTTGACGTGCTTCCATGGCCGTTCGTGAGCTAAATAGACGCATTTGTCGGGGTGTTTGGCAGCGAATTCGCTGATACGGCCGCGATAGAGAGTCTTCAGTTCGAATATCTCGTCGAAATCTGTTTTGCTCAGCCCTTCGGCTGCGACTATCGAGCCGTCGCTGTCGCTGAACGATACTACTTTTGCACCGAGTGAGAGAAGTTTTTCTGCTGTATACAGTGCGACATTGCCCGATCCTGATATCGCCACTTTTTTATCTTTGATATCGATGCCGCGTGTGGCGAGCATATTGAGCAGGAAGTAGACGTTTCCGTAGCCTGTCGCTTCGGGGCGCATGAGCGACCCTCCGAAATCAAGGCCTTTACCGGTAAACGTGCCGGTGAATTCGCGGGTCATTTTTTTGTACCAGCCGTACATATAACCGACTTCGCGGGCTCCGACGCCTATATCTCCGGCCGGCACATCCGTGTCGGGGCCGATATGTCGGTAAAGTTCGGTCACGAAAGCCTGACAGAAGCGCATCACTTCCATGTCGCTCTTGCCGCGCGGCGAGAAGTCGCTGCCGCCTTTGGCGCCGCCCATGGCGAGCGTGGTGAGCGAGTTTTTGAATGTCTGTTCGAACGCAAGAAATTTGAGAATTGAAAGATTGACCGAAGAGTGAAAGCGGATGCCGCCTTTATACGGGCCTATGGCATTGTTGTGCTGGATGCGGTAGCCCATGTTGTTTCTTACTTTGCCGTGGTCGTCGACCCATGACACGCGGAATGTATAGATGCGGTCAGGTATACATAATCTTTCTAAGAGATTATAGCGCTCGAATGTCGGGCATGCGTCATAGACATCGGCGATAGAGGTGACGACTTCTTCCACTGCCTGCAGATACTCCGGTTCATGGGGAAAACGACTTTTTAAGTCTTCGATAAATCCTTTAACGTTCATTTTTTACTGGATTGGCCTTGTTGAATAATTAGTTTGTGACGTCTGCTTTTGTCATTTTGACGTCATTTTGATTTGTTTTGACGCAAAATTATATATTTTGCATCTATCTGACAAATTTTGTCACAATAATTGTGAATTATTTAACAAAAACTCAATCCGATGTCCGGTCATGGCTTTAAAATAAGTTCGATATGACCGATTTTAATGTCTGCTGAAAAAATTAGAGGCAGTTTTGATGACTTGTCGATCTGAACAGTCACGGGATAGTTGCTCATGACACCGTGATAACTGTAATTGAACATGAGTTTATGAGTTTCCTGTTCGTTTAAACTGTCGTCTCCGAGATAATCTATCTGGAGTTGCTGCACGTCTCCGTCAGGGAGATTCACTGCGATATCGATCTTTTGACCAGGGGTGAGCGCAGAGTAGTCAAGTTGCTGAAAATAGTAAAACAGTGCCAGCATATCCGTGGAGATTGTTACAGCTTCCATCGTTCCGCTGCTCGCATTGAGATTGCCTTCTCCATTGATGTTTTTATATTTGGCCGGATCTGAAAAGTCAATCTGCGGGTGACGTGCGTTAGGTTTGGTATACCACCCGTTCTCATATGTGACATTTTCACGGCTTAGGCCCGGACCTTCGACCATCGTTGCGATAAGAGTGTCGCTGATTGCGTAGACACGGTGTCCGATAGGGATACTTTTGCCGTTGAAAGTACCGGTGAACCTGTCGCCGTCGAGATCGAAAGTGATTAAGGCATTGCCGGCCGATATATTGATGAAGCCGTAATGATAGGAGGCTTCGTAGCATAGAGTTTTATTTTGCAGAGCGATCTGAGCGTAAAGGCCGCACGCGAGTGACAGCGCTATAACCGTAAATAACAGGCGTTTCATACTTTTGTGATTGTTATGTGATATAATGAATAACCGTTTATATGCTTTAATGTTTCTGTTTAATTGAAAACCGCGGAAATGACGTGACTGTCATTCCCGCGGTTTTATCTGACGGTTATGAGGGATAGGTGCGTGTGTCGGTTCAATCGTTTTTCAGAACGTAGATCGCTCCGTCATAGTCCGGCTCGTGGGTAATCTCTTCTACGAGATCCGAATATATGATGTTGCCGTTTTCGTCGATTATAAAAACCGCTCTTGCAAGCAGTCCGGCAAGAGGACCGTCAACCATTGTCAGTCCGTAATCCTTGCCGAAATCTGGCGAGCGGAAAGCCGAAGCGGCCACAACTCCGTCAATGCCTTCGGCCGTACAGAAGCGCGATATCGCGAACGGCAGATCCATCGACACGCATACTACGGCTGTATTCTTGAACATGGACGCCTCTTTGTTAAAGCGGCGCACAGAAGCGGCGCACACAGGGGTGTCGAGGCTTGGAAAGACATTGAGCACAATGCGTTTGCCTGCAAAACTTTTTTCGGATATTTCGTTCAGATCCTTGTCCACAAGTTTGAACTGCGGAGCTTTTTCTCCGGCCACAGGTACATTGCCGTAGGTTTTGACTGCCATACCTTTAAAGAATATTGTTTCCATATCTATGACTTTGATTATTATTATTAAACAAGCTCTTAATGTCCGGCAGCTAATGCCGTCTTCTGTATAACAAAGTCATCTATGTCATTGTTGAAGCCTATCATTAAATCTTTGACTGTGGCATTGCGGTCACAGATCAGGATGACAGGCATCGAGCTTATTCCGCAGTCGCGTGCGAGACCGCGCGCGCTCATAAGCAAATGCTCCCCGGGGCGTATTCCTCCGGTGAGACTCTCGATAGTCTCTATTTTATTGTTGACGAAAGCCAGAATCAGATCGGCCTGCATAGGGAGGGCATCGACGGCTTCGCGCAATTTTTTTATTGTGTTTGCAGTCGAACCGACCTCAGCGTCAAGGACCGCTATTATTGTCGGAACGGCAAATCCGCCGCCTTTGTCGTGTGCATAGCGTTCGCCTGTTGTGGTTGGAGCCGTGAACGACGGCAGTCTCCGGCCGGGCATGTTTTCAAGTCGAAAGGAACTTTCGCGGTATTTTTCAAAAATTTCAGGATATAGGCTCATCAATGCCTCCTCTGATCTGGCGACTGAAATATCACCTGATTTATTGTCATCATACACAGCGGTGATAAGCTGTTCGCTGATCTGACCGGGGTTGCTGATAAATTCGATTCTTTTGGGGTTAAGACTTTCTTTGTCAAATATGTATAGGAATTCCAGCGCTTCTATGCCGCGGAAACTCCTTGTGCCGTCAATTGCTATAACATGCTCGCGCGAAATAACAGTGTCCTGATGGACTGTGTATTCATATGTCGTGTCGCTCTGCATTGACTTCAGCGTCCGGCCGACAAATTGGGGCAGCAGATCGCAGAATTGTGCCTGATTTTGGACTCCGACATTCGTTTTACCTCCCGGACTGAATGGTATTGCGTCCCATTCGGCGTGGTATTCCTGAAGCCGTTGGTCGCGGTAGCGGTAATGATGACCGGGAAAATATGATGAGAAGCCTTCCGAACGGTTGCCGTCTTTTTCAAGCGACCATTCGATCAGATAGTCGGCCATGCCGAGAGTATCGTTGTCGGCAGCTGCGTCTGAGGCGATCCTGATGTTATACACTACCGGAAATTCTGATGTCGGTAGCAATACCTCATAGTTCACGGCTGACTTATAGCCACTTTCGTTGGTCAGACTTGCGGCCAGATCTTCAATTGTGAGTTTTTTGGCGGACGGTGTGCCAACACACAGACACACCGCCGCAGCAAATGTGATGAATGTTTTCATATTATTATAATGTGTGTTTTTGCCAAAATGTTTTATCTCCCCGAAAATTTTTTCAATATCCGTCGGCTGATTTGTCAGTGATAGTCGGTTTCAATGAGGTCGACTACCGACGCCGGAGCGAATGTTATGCCGGTCGCATCGCTTCCGTCTTCATTTTTTACGATGGTCACTCCTTCTCCGCCGAATTGGGCGTTTATCTTTCCAAGCGGATTGTCAAGGAATGCGCGTTTTGCCTTCAAAAAGCTCTTGCGGTCTGTCTTCTCGTATTGGTCTGTCAGATACACCGTGCCGACAGGTTTTGTTGTCAGCTGTATTCCCGTTGCTGAGAAACTGTATTTCCCGTCTTCACACGATGCCTCCAGTATAAGACCCGGCAGCCCTCCGAGTTTCCACGGACCGTTGGAAACCGGAATCTCCGGTGAGAACCACGCAGTCCATTTTCTGCCGTGAAAATCGATTGTTGCTTTGACGCATTCATATCCTAAGATAGTTTTAGCAGAGTCTGAAATCTCCCATGCCCATTCTTCGGGTGTTTCATCGTAATATAATTTGTCGAGGCCGGCGGTATCATAACAGCGTATGTTGTTATTAGATTTAACTACATAGTAGCTGCCGTCTTTGCGAGGCAATTCGTCCATCTTGCCGCCGAGATATGCGCTGCGTGTCATTTCTTGCAACTTCGCGGTGCCTTCTGGCGTCGAATTCAGAGAATCTATATACTCGGTTTTAGGAGAGAAAAATTTTGACTCCGCATTGTTAGCGAGCAGAATGTACTGATTTTTTACATCTGCTTTGCCATTCTTGAAATTCGGAGAAATTGACGTGTAGCTGACCTCGATGTCAGCAGTCTGAGCCATTGTAGCTGTCGCCACAATGCACGCGATGAATAATGTGATTAGTTTGTTCATTTTCTTAGAGATATTGAGATTAGCAGCTCGCGTCCGCGGAGCCGGCGCTGACTCTCGAATGAATTAAGTTGACTGTAGGTAGTGTAATTGTAGGTGCGCTGATTGAAGATATTGCTCAATGATGCAGACAGCTCCAGTCGCTTGTTGAGCTTGTAGATTAACTTTGTATCGAGCAGAAACACATTTTTAAATCGATCGGCGGTGATCTCGTTGCGGTAGTGTTCACCGCTTATGTGCCATTCCCATTTCTTATGGGGCATGATGTTGAGCAGCAATTCATTTTCCATATTGCTGAGCCAGGATGCATTGGTGCTGTTCATGGCGAGTCGGCTTGACGTCCGTTCGAAACGGTAGTCAAAACTGAGCCAGCGCAACGGCGCGCCGTTGATTTTGGCTCCCGCCGACCAGGATGTGCCGACTGAATTGACAGCACTGTTTTCTGAGATAAGATGTGACTCTTGGCGGCTGAACGAGCCGTTTACGTTAGCGCTTCCTCGCATAAAATCAAGAGTTTTACCGATATTTCCGCTTGCCATAAGCATCTGTCCGTCACTTTTCGCCGATGTGTAGGAGTAGACCACATAGTCGCCGTAAAGCTGCTGTGCCAGCGTATAGGGATTGTGGCTCCACGACTGCATTACGAAAGCGTTGGCAAACAGTCCGCGCCGGGTATGCTTGTAAGAAATGTTGGCTGATGCGCTCTGTGAAGTCGAATTGTAGAAGTCATCGACACCACGACGAAAAGAGCGATAGTTTGTCATCACATACCCGGGTTGTATGAGACTCAGATCCATAGGAGATCTGCCCGAACTGCCTCTAACGCCTATCGAGATGCGGCTGTTGGGTTTCCAGTTCATGCTCAGCGATGGCGAGAAATATACCTCATTGCGGATTGCAAGAGCCTTGTCGAAGGTATAGTGCGTGAAGCTGATAGGAGCATTGAGCGTAAAATTCATACGTTTAACCCAATACTCAAGTTTCGGAGTGGCATATACCGTGAAATAGTTAGTGCTCAGTATATTCGCTGTCTCTCCCGGTATTTCTTCAGGCATATCGGGCAATTCTGTATTGAGGGTACGGAAATATCCCTTGACCCCTCCTTCAAGACTGATCGTGATACCCTTGATGGAAAAGGCATAAGCTGCGCTTTCGTTGGTATGGAATGCATGATCTTTTACCATCTGACGCATAAAATTGTCATCCATAGAGACAGAAAGCGTCTGCGGCAGTGACTCCCATTTGTTTTTGCTTATGAAAGTTACGAGGTGCTTACCGCTGAAGCGCTTGATAAGCTTGAAATCGTTGCCTGCATAATAGTCCGGGAGCGATGCTGTTTGGTTGTTGCGTAATGAACCTGTGACGCCGAGATGCACATCATCCCAGTCTATGTTCGTTTTAAGGGTGTTATTGATAAACGCTGTCTTTTGGTTCAGCTCATATATAAATTTCCCTGACAACGAGTGTGAACGGTCGGCTCCGTCGCTGTTTTCGGTGACGACCCGATTGCCGTCATTAAGAAAGTAGGTTGTTACATTGGATGCCTCGGCGGTGATACGGTTGAATGAATAGTCAATCTGCGCCTTGACTTCGCCCTGACTCAGTTTCCACAGTGCGTTTGTCGAAACAAGAGCCGAGCGGTTGAACAACGTGCGTTTCCGGCTCAAATTCGGCACAACTGGCAGCGACACCCCGACATATCGGCTGAGGGTGGTCCCTCGTCGGGAGGCAAAGAAATCTGTTGCCTGTGACGAGAGGTCTTCGCCGGTATTGTTTGTTTTGAATGTCGTTATATTTTGAAAATTGGGCATTACAGCCATGGCGAACAGCTCTCCGTCCCATACCGCGCCTTCGGGCTGCCACGAGTAGCCGCCTCCGGCATCGCCGTGAAAACTCCACGTGGCTTTTGCCTTGTTTTTGAGTTTAAGGTTGATTGCCGCCTTGTCGGAGAAGGATATGCCCGACAGCACCTGCATCGGCTGATGGTTCTCCATGACCTCGACAGCGCCTACATCCTCGTGGCTTATGCCGTTGGTGGCTATGCCGTATTTTCCGCCGAGCAGGTCGGAGCCTTCGATATAGAATTTGTTGATGTCTTCGCCCTGATACTGTATCTTGCCTGAACTTTCAACATTTATGCCGGGCATCCGTTTTAAGACATCGCCGATCGAACGGTCCTGCTGCTGGGCAAAGCTGCCGACATTATAGCTGATGGTATCGCCCTGCTCTCTTATGCGGTCGGCTTTGACGGTTACCTCTTTAAGCAAAGTTGCGCCGGGCTCAAGTGCAATTGTGACAGGAAATGAAATGCTGTCAAGTCCGACACTCTGTTTTTTGAAACTCATCATAGTCACATCTAATGAGCATCCCGACACCGACGGCATTGCTATCTGAAAACTGCCGTCTGTTTTGGTTGAGGTAAATTTCCTGATCTTGCCGTCTGGTCCTTTTATTATAACAGATGCGCCTGCCAGCGGCTCGTCGCTCTGCGTGTCAACGACCGTGCCGGTTACATTTATCTGCGCCGAAGCGCCGACTGCGGTCAGCATGCACACCAGATATACTATAATGCGGTTCATAGTCAGTGATAGTCTGTCTCGAGAAAATCGATGTTCTGAGTATTTTCTTTTCGTGGTTTCGGTGTCGCCAAATCAATTTTGCTCCCGTCAGGCGTTTCCATTATCATGGCTCTTGAGTATGCGTCAGCACCCCTGCGATAGGCTGCATATGCCTTTAGCATGTCGATCCGCTTCATTTTATCATATTGTTTTGGCTGATATATCGGATACATTTTTTGATTGCTGTTTTCTATACCCGTTGCGGTGAAGTTATGCTGTGAGGTGTCATCAGCGGCTTCGAGAATCAGACCGGGAAGTCCGCAGAGTTTCCACGGACCGTCCTGTAACGGTATTTCGGGCGAGAACCATGCTGTCCAGTGCCGTCCGTGATAGTCCGTTTGTGCCATCACACATTCATATCCTAAAATGTTCTTCGTCGAATCATTTATCTGCCAGGCAATTTCAGAGAACGGTTCGCTGTATCGGCCTCTTTCCATCAGTCCGTAAGCATCGTAAACGGTTGTTTCTTTATCTCGGTGCGATTTGAAAACATAAATATATCCTTTGCGTCGAGGTATTGCGGAGTCATCGCCGGTCTTCAGATATTGGTCGATCCCGATTGTCATCAGTTGATCGCTCAGCTTTCTGCCTTGTGGAGTAGAATCGAGCGAATCAAGATATTCGTTGTTCCGGTTATAGTATTTCGAACAGTCTGAGTTTGCCAGCAGGATATATTCATAGTCATGTGTCAGCACACTTCCGTCATTGCGCAGGTCAAGATGATGATAGAGATAGCTGACTTTCAGTTCGGCTGTAGGTTCGTTTTTTTTCGCATCCATTGAAATTACGAGGCAGAGCGCCAGTGATGTGATGATAAATTTGATTGCCTTCATATCTTTTTCATTTAAGACACCAAAATTATTGTTTTGTTACAATATATGTCTCGACAAATGTTGCTTTTTGAGTAGATAACCGGCTGAATTAAATATTTTTAGGGGGGGGGTAACAGATATTAACATATTATCATTCCGACGGAATGATAATATTTGTCGCAATGTTGTAACTTCGCGGTAAATAATGATTTGTCATTCAGGATGCCCACTCAGTTTAATTCATATATTGATAATATTGACACTGATTTCTGGCGTGATCTATGTGTCAGTCAGGGAGTGCTGCGCCATTATGATAAGGGCGACGAGTTTATCACCGCCGGGGCTGTAGGACGATATATCGGTTATGTCGAATCCGGATCTTTAAAGTATGTGTGCTATTCTTCCGACGGCGAATCTCATGTCATCGGACTGGAATTTGCCGGCCATTTTGTCTGCGATTTCCCGTTTTCAATTTACGGTATGAAGTCGCGGTCGTCTATTATTGCGACAACGCCTTGCGACATATACTGTATTCCCTCTGCATGGATTGCAGAGCAGATGAAGCGCGATGACAGACTGAAAGAGATTGTGGCGGCTTCGACCCGCGAAGTCTTTGCTACCGTTTATGACCGGCTTGTCGACCTCTATACTAAATCACCGCAGGAGCGTTATGACGAACTCATCAGCACCGATAAAAATCTGTTTGCGCTTTTTTCGCTGAAAGATATTGCATCCGTGCTCAATATAACCCCGACTCATTTCAGCCGCCTGCGCAAAAAATAGGTTTTAAAATTTCAGGTCGGAGAAATGCTTCTTGCCGCGGAGATAGTAGGCGGTGAGGATGTTGATCTTCGTGTCGTTGCGTGCTGCGAGGAGATTTAGTTTAGGGTGAGTGGTGTATGTTTTCCGCATCTTTGCGAAATCACGGTGGGCTTTTACTATAGCCGAAGCAAACTTAAATTTAAGCGACACGAGATATTTCGCCCAGGCGATCGTGTCGAGAAGGCGACGGATAAAAAGTTTCCGGTTGCGCACATTGTCCGGCAGATTTTTATGAAGCATCAGCAAATTGTTGCGGAAGTTGAGATATGTTTTTCTCGGATTGCTGTCGGGCAGGGATCCCCCTCCTAGATGAAACACAAAAGCGTCGGGCACGGCCATAATGCGGTAGCCGGTCAGAAGTATCCGCCAGCAGAGGTCTATTTCCTCCATATGTGCGAAGAATGCCGTGTCCAGCCCTCCGACCTTGCGGTAGAGTTCTGTCCTGATCATGAGACACGCGCCGCTCGCCCAAAAAATATCCATCTCGCTGTCATACTGGCCTTCGTCCGTCTCACATGTGCTGAAAATACGGCCGCGGCAGTAGGGGTAGCCGTTGCGGTCGAGGAAGCCGCCCGCAGCTCCCGCATATTCAAACTTGTCTGTTGAGTTGAAGCTGAGTATTTTGGGCTGACATGCTCCGACATCGGGGTGGGCTTCCATAAAACGGTAAAGCGTGTCGATCCATCCCGCGCCGGTGGCGACATCCGAATTCAGCAGAACCGTGTAACGGTAGTCCGCGAGATCAATTGCCTTGTTGTAACCGCCGGCGAAACCGTAGTTATTATCGAACAACATACATTCGACTTCGGGAAAATCCTTCTCCAGCAATGCGCGCGAGCCGTCGGTGCTTCCGTTGTCGGCGACGATGACGCGCGCGATTTCAGGATTGGTGGTGGCAATGACTTCAGGCAAAAATTCGCGGAGCAATTTCTCACCGTTCCAGTTGAGTATTATCACTGCTACCTGTGGTCCTCGGCTGTTATTTGTGTCGTGGTTGTTCATTATCTTCAAATGTGACCGGATTTTTCCAGCGTTTGTGTGTCCAGAGCCATAGCGATGGGTCGCGGCGGATTGAGGTCTGAAGCATATCGACATATTGATCCGTCACGCTGAACACTTCGCGTTTCGCTATGTCGGAGCTTATATCCCGTGTGACTATATGGTAATGGCCGCGTTTCGGTTTGTACATGTCCCAGTACACGACCCCCATGTTGAGTTTGCGCGCAAGCGTCTCGGTGCCGGTTATAAAGGCTGTGGGATGATTGAGGAATTCAACAACATGGATGAGGTCGCCGTGGCTTGGATGCTGGTCGCTCATGAAACCTACCACGGCCGGCAGTCCCGTGGCGCGGCATTCGCGGATTATGTCGCGGAAGACCGTATTTTTGGGGTAGGAATGCGATTTGAACCGGCTGCGCAGTTTTAGCATTAGGGCGTCGGTCCACTTGTCGCGCAACGGGCGGTAAACCTGACCGAAAATAATTCCTTCGTCAGGGCGCAGCCGTGTGTGGAGTGTCACAGACGGAGCCCACTCCCAGTTGCCGCAGTGTGAAAAGTAGACTGCCACGCTGCGGCCATCGGCAGTATACCGGTCGATGATATCGACATTGTCGAAAGTCATGCGTGCGGCCATCTGCCGGTCGCTGATATGCAGCAGTTTTATAGTCTCGAATATGTAGTCGGCGAAATTACGGTAGAATTTACGCTCTATAGTCCGTAATTCGTGAGCGCTTTTGTCCTGGAAACTTTCTGAAAGATTCTTGGAGACTACTTTACGGCGATACCTTATAATATAGAATAGGAGGAAAAACGTCACGTCGGCCAGTCTGTATAGCAGCCAGAACGGCATCAGTGCGCAGCCGTAAAGCAGTGCGTAAAATATTCCGTGGACGAGGCGTCTCATATCTTCAGTGTCGCTTTTATGCTTTCCCGTTCGGCAATCGGTTCGCCGAGCTTTACCATGGCTATTGTATTGTCAAGCGTCTTTGCTTTTGCAGCATCTATACCTTCGATCTCCACTTTCAGATAATTGTCGGTAAAACCGCTCAGGGGATGTCCGGCACGCGGATGTTCGAGAAGCACAGGACGGACTGTGCCGGTGAAACGGCGTGTGAAATCGTCGAGCTTGCGCTCGCTGACAGCCAGCATCTGGCGTGTGCGGCGATGCTTTTCTTCCTGACTGACGATATGGTCTATTTCGAGTGCGCGGGTACCCGGGCGTTCAGAGTAGGTGAATACATGGAGACGCGAGATGTCGAGGCCTTCGATGAAGGCTTTTGACTCAGCGAAACATTCATCGGTCTCTCCGCGTGCTCCGACAATAAGGTCGACACCGATAAATGCGTCGGGGATGATATGTCTGATCTTCTCTATTTTACCGGCGAATGTCGCAGTGTCATAGTGGCGGCGCATCAGTTTCAGCACTTCGTCCGATCCGCTCTGGAGCGGAATATGGAAGTGAGGCATAAATCTGCGTGATCCGGCGACAAATTCTATGATCTCGTCAGTAAGCAGATTTGGCTCTATCGACGAGATACGGTAACGTTCGATGCCGTCGACTTTGTCGAGCTCTCTGATAAGATCGAGAAAGTTGTCGTCGCGTCCTTTGCCGAAATCACCGATGTTGACGCCGGTGATCACGATTTCTTTTCCGCCGTCGGCAGCTACTTCACGCGCCTGGCTGACGATCATGTCGATTGATCCTGAACGCGAACGTCCGCGGGCTTTGGGGATAGTGCAGTAGGTGCACCAGTAGTCGCAGCCGTCCTGAACTTTGAGAAAATAACGTGTCCGGTCGCCGCGTGAGCATGACGGCATGAACGAACGTATGTCGCGTACATCTCCCACGAGGCTGAGGGGCTGATGATCGGCTGACCATTTTTCAACGAAATCGCAGAGCTCGAGTTTGCGGTCGATGCCGGCGACAATCTGTACGCCCGGCAGTGACGCTACTTCATCGCTCTTTAGCTGTGCATAGCAGCCGGTCACAATGATTGCGGCGTCAGGGAAACGACGGTTGAGCGAACGTATGGCCTGACGGCATTTTTTGTCAGCAAGATCAGTGACCGAACATGAGTTGATCACGATGAAATCGGGCGTTTCGCCCGGGGTTATGCGCCTTACTCCTTTTTCGGCAAACATACGGGCGACAGTCGATGTCTCGGCAAAGTTGAGCTTGCAGCCGAATGTATGAAAAAGTGCGGTGCGATTATCAAATGTTGTCTTGTCGATCATTGTTCGCCGGGATTATAGTGGTTGATAATATCGGCTATTTTGCCGGCATCGCTTTCGGATGTGCAGCGGCTTATCGGCAGACAGACAACTGTCCGTGCGATTTCGCGCGCAACGGGACACTCCGGATTGTATTTGTCGGCATAGCAGGGCTGGTCAAACGGTGCGGTGGGATACAGAACATCTGTCATTACTCCGTTGTCTGACATATATTGGCGGAATTTGTCGCGCTGTTCCGTGCGCAGAACATACTGATGCCAGACCATGCTGTTGTTGTCGGTGAACATCGGTTTGACTACGGTCGGATTTGTTATTTTACTGTCGTAAACTGCCGCGATACGGCGTCGCGAAGAGCTTTCTTCGTCAACGTGAGGCAGCTTGACGCGAAGCACTGCGGCCTGAATCGGATCGAGACGACTGTTGAGCCCGATATATATATTATGGTATCTACGGTCCGAGCCGTAGTTGGCGATCGCTCTGACAGCGCTTGCAAGCTCCGGATCCGAGGTCGTAACCGCTCCGGCATCGCCGAGTGCCCCTATATTTTTAGTAGGGTAGAAACTGAATGCCGCAGCGTCACCGAGTGAGCCGGTTATGCGAGTTCCGTCGGCAGTAGTGGCTCCGATGGCTTGGGCGTTGTCTTCGATTATTTTCAGATTATATTTATTCGCGAATGCCTGCAGCGCATCGTCAAAACATGTGCGGCCATAGAGATGGACGGTCATTACGCCGCGTGTCTTTGGAGTCAGATATTCGTCCAGCCTTGATGTGTCAAGATTCATCGTCTTTGGATCTGGTTCGGCGAAAACGGGTGTAAGACCATTGTCCGAGACGGCGAGTACCGATGCGATATATGTGTTAGCCGGCACAATTATCTCGTCGCCGGGCTTCATGGCGCCGGATTCGATATATGCACGCAGGATCAGGCGCAGCGCATCGAGTCCGTTGGCGACGCCGACGCAATATTTTGCACCGCAGAGATCGGCGAGTTCCGCTTCAAACGATTCCACTTCCGGACCTCCTATATAGCGGCCGCTCGCAGTAACCCGCAGCAGCGCTTCGTCGATTTTTTTGGCAAATGGACTGTTGACTGTTTTAAGATCAAGAAATGTATATCGTTTGTCTGTCATTCTTTTTCAGCGGTAAGTTTTTTGAATTCGGAGTACTCGCGTACATAATCGTCTTCGGCATATTTTTCCGAGGCGAGCACCAGACAGATCGATCCTGATGAAAAATTGTCGAGTGTACGCCATATACCGGCAGGCAACAGCAGCCCCTTAGCCGGATTGTTTAGGCTTATGCGCTTTACATTATGTCCGTCATCGACCACGACATCAAATGATCCGGCAAGCGCGACAACCAGCTCGATTGTTTCGAGATGTGAGTGTCCGCCGCGTTCGGCTCCTGCCGGAAGATCATAGAGATAGTAGACGCGTCTGACACAGAAAGGCGCTACGGCGAGATTTTCCATTACAGTCAGACGTCCGTTTGAGTGTCCTATGGTCTTGAGGTCAATGAAGCGGCAATCGTTGATGTCGGAATGCCTGTGGCTATAAGAGTTCATCGGCAAGACTGGATTTGAATAGTTCGTAATCGCGTATATAGTCATCCTCGTCGAAAAGTTTCGAGGCTATGGTCAGGCATGTTGTTCCCGTGACGAAATCGGTTATCGACCGCCAGGTCATAGGCGGCAGGTATAATCCGGTATTGCTGTGGTTAAGGGTATATGATTTAACAGCGCCGTCGCCTTTGTCGACAGTGACAGTGCATTGTCCGCTTGTGGCTATGATGACTTCGGCGCAGGTACGGAGAGCGCGCCCGTGACGTTCGCGCCATGACGGAATATCGTATGTCCAGTATACGCGTTCGATCTCGAATGGAAGAATTTTACCGCCTTCAGCAAACGACAGATTACCTCTCGGATCTGTTATCCTGGGAAACTCTATGATGCACGGTTCAAAAAACTTTTCCATCGGCAAGTCTGATTAAATACTGTCCATAATCTGTCTGTTGCAATCTTTCTCCCAGTCGCCTGAGTTCCTGAGCTGAGATAAATCCGCGCCTGAATGCGACTTCTTCGGGAGCGCTTATGACGATTCCCTGACGACGTTCGATTGCCTCTACAAAATTAGAGGCATCGATAAGAGAATCCACTGTGCCCGTGTCAAGCCAAGCAAATCCTCTGCCAAAACACTTTACGCGCAGCTTGTTACGCCGCAGATACTCTTCGTTGACAGATGTTATCTCATATTCGCCTCTGGCCGACGGCTTGATGGCGGCCGCTATGTCGACTACATTGTTAGGATAAAAATATATGCCGACAACAGCTTTGTCGCTGCGAGGCTCTGACGGCTTTTCTTCAATGGCGACCGGCAAACCGCCATCATCGAGAGTCACGACTCCGAAACGTCTCGGATCCGTGACCGGATAGCCGAAGATTGTAGCCAGCCCCTTGTCGGCGTTGTTGACAGCGTCAAGCATCATGCCGGTGAAGCCCTGCCCGTAAAAGATGTTGTCCCCGAGAATCAGACACACCGGATCATCTCCGATAAACTCACGCCCGATCACAAAAGCCTGAGCCAGGCCGTCGGGCTGCGGCTGCACTGCGTATGAAAATCTTACGCCCCATTTGCTGCCGTCGCCGAGCAGCCTTTCAATCTGCGGCAGATCGACCGGCGTGGATATTATGAGTATATCTCTGATGCCGGCAAGCATGAGTGTCGACACCGGATAATAGATCATCGGCTTGTCGTAGACGGGTACGAGCTGCTTTGACAGTGCCAGTGTTATAGGGTAGAGCCGTGTGCCGGATCCTCCGGCTAAAACTATGCCTTTCATCTTCGGTCTGTAATTAAAGTTATTGAGGAGTAAGAACTGACAGACGGTGCTCGAGTTCGGTCGAAGTCAGTCGTGTCGACAGGCGTCCGCGATGAGCCATGGATATGTTGCCTGTTTCTTCCGACACAACGATCGCTACGGCGTCTGTCGCCTGAGCGATGCCGAGTGCCGAGCGGTGACGCAGACCGAGCGACCGCGGCACGTCGCTGTCATGGCTGACCGGAAGGATACATCCCGCGGCGGCGATTCTGTCACCGGCAACGATCATGGCGCCGTCGTGGAGCGGAGAATTCTTGAAAAATATATTTTCTATCAGACGGCTGTTGATCTTTGCGTCGATCATGTCGCCTGTTTTTTCATAATTGTCGAGCGGTATTGACTGTTCGATCACTATCAGTGCGCCGGTCTTGCTCTTTGCCATTGACATGCAGGCATAAACTATAGGCATGATCCACTTGCGTGAATCCGCGTCGAGTTCGGCTTTGTGATGATGGAGTATCTTGTTGAGAAAACGCCAGCGCCTGTGGGAACCGAGTTCGACAAGAAAGCGTTTGATCTGGTCGACAAACAGTATGACAAGGATCAGAAGACCGATACTCATGAATTTGTCGAGTATCGTGCCGATCAGCCTCATGTTGAAGATCTCCGATGCGAGAGCCCAGACGACAATAAACGCCATTATACCGTAGAAGATATTTATAGTGCCTGACTCCTTCATCAGTCTGTAGATGTAGAAGAGCAGCAGCGCGACTATGAAAATGTCGATTATGTCTTTTATTCCGAACGAAAACATGGCTGAACCGGACTTATGCCTCGTTGAGGCAGTTTATTATATCGATGGCTTCACGGGCGGCTCTGACATCATGGACACGAAGTATCGAAGCTCCGCGTTCAAGCGCGAGAGTGTTGATTACGGTTGTGGCGTTAAGCGCCTCGGCCGGGCTTATATCCAGCAGTCGGGTGACCATTGACTTTCTCGACACACCTATCAGCAGCGGACGTCCGAAGCATTTGAACAAATCAAGCTCACGCAGCAGACTGTAGTTCTGATCGAGAGTCTTTGCGAATCCGAAACCGGGATCGACAATGACGTCGCTGACGCCGAGAAGCGACAGCCGCTCAAGTTTCGGAGCAAGTTCGGCCATGACACCGGCGGTAACGCCGTCGGGATAATCAGTCAGGCTCTGCATGGTCGAGGGAGTCCCGCGCATATGCATCAGTATATATGGAACGCGGAGCTCAGCCACGGTTTCAAACATAGCCTCATCAAGATCGCCTCCCGATATGTCATTGATGATATCCGCTCCGAACTCGCTGATGCAGCGGCGTGCTACTTCAGCGCGGAATGTGTCGACCGATACGGGGATATCGGGAGCTATCTCCCTGACAATTCTGAGACCGGTCTCAAACCGTCTGATTTCTTCCTCGGCCGGGACATCCACGGCGCCGGGGCGCGATGAATAAGCCCCGATATCTATCATGTCGGCACCCTCGGAAACTGCGGTCATGACATTTTTCGCAATAAGATCAGACGTGAAACTACGGCTGCCGGCGTAGAATGAATCAGGCGTCACATTGATGATTGCCATGACCGCCGGACGGTCGAAAGTTACAAGTCTGCCTCTTATATTCAGCGAAAAAGGTTTCATGAGCCTGTCTGTTTAGCTTTTCCCTGCGCGTTTGCGTTCGAGTTCGTCAAGTATAATCTTACGCAATCGTAAGTGATGAGGTGTCACCTCTACATATTCGTCCTCTTTGATATATTCAAGCGCTTCTTCAAGACTGAAAACGACAGGCGGAACAATGCGCGCCTTGTCATCGGCACCCGACGCACGCATGTTGGTCAGCTTCTTTGACTTGGTAACGTTGACTACGATGTCATTGTCTTTGGCGTTTTCACCGACAACCTGACCGGCATAGACCTCTTCCTGCGGGAATATGAAGAATCGTCCGCGATCCTGAAGCTTGTCGATGGCGTAGGCATAGGCTGTGCCGGCTTCAAGAGCGATGAGCGAGCCGTTGGTGCGGCGTTCGATATCTCCTTTCCACGGCTGATACTCGAGGAAACGGTGTGCCATAATGGCCTCGCCGGCCGAAGCGGTGAGCACATTGTTACGAAGCCCGATTATGCCGCGTGAAGGGATCTGGAATTCCATATGCACCCGGTCGTTCTGAGCTGTCATAGTCAGCAGATCACCCTTGCGGCGTGTGACCATATCGATTATCTTCGAGGAATATTCCTCGGTAACGTTTATGGTGAGCAGTTCGACCGGCTCACATTTTTTGCCGTCGATCTCCTTGATTATTACCTGAGGCTGTCCGACCTGAAGTTCGTAGCCTTCGCGGCGCATGGTCTCGATAAGGACCGAGAGATGAAGCACACCTCGGCCATAGACTGTCCAGATATCCTCGTGAGGGGCTTTTTCGACTCTCAGTGCGAGGTTGCGGTCAAGTTCTTTCGTGAGTCGGTCACCTATATGACGAGAAGTGACATACTTGCCGTCGCGTCCGAAGAAAGGACTGTCGTTGATCGTGAACGTCATCGACATTGTAGGCTCGTCGATGGCTATACGGGGCAGCGGCTCGGGGTTGTTGATGTCGGCTACTGTATCACCGATCTCAAAGCCCTCGATGCCTACGAGCGCGCATATATCTCCGCTGGAGACTTCCTTTACACGTTTGCGGCCCATGCCTTCAAATGTGTGAAGCTCTTTTATTTTCTGACGGGAGACTGTGCCGTCGCGGCGACAGAGCGCTATGTCCATGCCTTCGCGCAGGGTGCCCCGGTGGACACGCCCCACTGCGATACGGCCTACATAGTTTGAATAGTCGAGTGAGGTGATCAGCATCTGGGCGTCGCCTTCGAGCGACTTCGGAGCCGGAATGTATTCGATGATTGCGTCAAGCAGCGGCAGGATATTGTCTGTCGGTTTGCGCCAGTCGGTGCTCATCCAGCCTTCTTTGGCCGATCCGAAAATAGTCGGGAAATCAAGCTGCTCTTCGGTCGCGTCAAGGTTGAACATAAGATCGAACACCATTTCCTGAACCTCGTCGGGACGGCAGTTGGGTTTGTCGACCTTGTTTATGACCACGATAGGCTTCAGCCCGATCTGAATGGCTTTCTGAAGCACGAAGCGCGTCTGGGGCATCGGGCCTTCGAAAGCGTCGACGAGGAGAAGACAGCCGTCGGCCATGTTGAGCACGCGCTCCACTTCGCCGCCAAAGTCGGCGTGTCCCGGGGTGTCGATGATGTTTATTTTGGTTCCCTTGTAATCGATGGAAACGTTTTTCGACAGAATTGTTATGCCGCGTTCACGCTCAAGATCGTTATTGTCAAGAATAAGTTCGCCGGCGTTCTGATTGTCTCTGAAAAGATGTCCGGCAAGGAGCATTTTGTCGACAACCGTTGTTTTGCCGTGGTCGACATGGGCTATAATAGCGATGTTTCTGATATTCTGCATTGATTGCTCTTTTTTGTCGAACGACAAAGTTACGAATTTTTTGTGAATTAATGCCGAACTCCGGGGTTTTTCAGTGTCCGGCGGCTGATGCCGTTGACAAATTCAGCCAGGTGAGTTTCTTCCAGATATATTCCAGCGGTCCCTGGCGGTGAGACCTAAGCCAGCGACGGCTCCAGGCCAGTTGCACTGATACGATGCCGATTGCAATAGCGATGCACATTGTCGCACCGGTTTTGTCATATAGTCCGGCTCCGAAGTTGTAGAAGAGTGCGACGCCGATGACAGACTGGGTGATATAATTTGTAAGGCTCATCCGTCCGTACGGTATCAGCAGTCGCTGTAGTTTGTAACCGTCCCTGCTGTAGAACCATAGACTAATGAATGCTGAAACAAGTATAGCGGTTGTCGCCACATTAAAAATCCTTGCAAGCGCGACGTTATAGTATGTTATCACAGTCGGATTTTCAAGCATTGACGGAACGTAGGTTTTCAGACAGAAAAGCGGAATTGCGGCAGTCAGACTTATAAAAAATGACTTTAACCAGAATTTTTTTGATGAATCCGATATGGCAAAACGGTTCATGCGTCCCAGAAGCATTCCGGTTATGAAAAGTGCGGGCGTCAGGGAAATGCGGCCCGATTCTATCTGCCATAGATTGCTGTATAATATGCCGTCATGCAGATTGCTCCATAAAGTCTGGACTATATCGCCGTTGCGCCCGACTTTGTCGGCCGCTATAGCGAAGGGCATAAACAGCGAATCCGTGTCGACGTAATCCGGATTGAAAGATGCATGGATGATTTTGAGCCACGCTACCGGCTGCAGCATTAGTAGTACTGAGATAATTACAAGAGTGCGGTTGCTGCATGAGCTTGCCGGGATCAGGAAAAGACCGCAGAATGCATACAGCAGCAGAATGTCGCCGTTGTAAAACAGAGAGTGTAATAACGCAAAACATGCAAGCAGTAGCATTCGCCATGCAAATCGCGCTCTGAAATCACAGCCTCGCCTGCGGGCGTTACGCATCTGAATAAAGAAACTGAAACCGAAAAGCAGAGAGAATGTCGCGTAGGCGTTTCCTCCGAGGATAAAGAATGTGCCGTCAAACACTGCGGCATCAACTTTTTGCAGCCATACCGGCAGTCCGTCGGGGATACAAAATAAATTGTAATGTTCGAGGCAATGCAGTATAACTATTGCAAAAAGCGCCCATCCGCGCAGAGCGTCGACAGCAGCGAGGCGCGAACTGTCGGTGGCCTGAATTTTGGTTTTGTCCATATTGGCAAGGTGATTGGATGATGAAATTGAATATACTATCGGATTATGACTTTTGTGCTTCGTGAGCCTTGTCTGACTATGTAGAAACCCGGCGGGAGAGTGACAGCTGTGACAGAGTCAGCTACAGTGGCTCCGCTGAGAGTGTAAATGCTTACAGGCTTGCCTGATGAGCTGATTGTGTTGCCGGTCACTGTAAACAGCGAGTTCGTGTCGGTTGTGATATCGTCGAGACCGCTGTGTGTGCTGTTGAAACGGATTGTCGCAGCCCGGCCGGGATCTGTGACGGTAAAAATCGCCTGAGCGACATGGCCGTCGAAGTATATGTCGTGTGAACCGCCTCCGGCAACCATCGGTTGATCGCTGTCAGGCGACATTCTGATGTTATCGGTCTGTCCGCCCCAGTTTTGTCCGCCCCATGAGGCGTCGGCGACTTTGAACCGTTCTCTGACGTCGACGTCGCAAAGCTCGAAGATATTGTCGCGCTCAGTCGTGAGAAATTCATATTTTTCTGTTGCGTTCCAGTTTGAGTGCACGCCGCGCAGATAGATGCCGCCCGGCAGTCCGGGTACGGCCGGCAGATCATCGATGTCCCAGCGTGATCTCAGAAATCCTATCCTCGCTTTAAGATAGCCTTTGATTGTGGCAAGCCGCTCCATGACGTCGTCGGTGCCGTAGCCTTTGTCGCGCCAGCGGGCATGGTCGCATACGGCCGCATCGGCGATTGTTGCGGCGAAATTGTCGAGATAGTCAAACAGATCGTCGAGATCGTTGAGGACGAAGTCCCTGAAAACCTTTTTGTAGGCGTTCTGAAAGTCGGTGAATTTTACGATTTCGCCTACCCATGTCTGGCCCCATGTGGGATTCTCATAGATGAGTTCGCGGCGGTCTGTACGGCAGAATGTGCTCCCGAAGTCCCAGACCGGGCCCCAGATCCACTTTTTGTCGGCGCCGCGGTCGCGGTGGAGATAGCAGCTGCCGTGGAACGATTCGTGGCCGTCCATCAGTTCTTGCAGCACATAGAAGCGTGCCAGTGACTCAATATCGACCAGCTCCTGCCAGTCGCGGTTTTCGGGATCCTGCTGATAGAATGCCTTGTCGATCGCTGTGATCTGATCGCGCAGCCATGTTTCCTGTTCGCCGGTGATTGCCTCGGGGCTTTTGTGTGTGACACGAAGCACGGCGCCGTTGCTCTCGGTGAGCGTGATCTGTTCTGACGGATCTTCCTGATAGTTGTCGATCTCGCACAGCCAGCCGCCGGTGATGTCGGATGACGCGCCCGATTCTTCGGCTTCTTCTTCCTGATCGAAGATATTGACGCGGTCTTTGGCTACTTTGATGTTTTCGACGAGGAAATACAGCCCGACATAATCGCCGTTCAGCATCAGTTCGACCGGTTTCATGCCCGGAGTCCATGCGAGGCCGAGGCGCTGCGAGAGCCAGAAACCCATCGGCTCGCGCATGAAGCCCAGATCATCGTCGGCGTGAGCCAGCAGGACGAAATGCTTGCTCGCGTTGAAGCCCATCAGCTTGGTCTTTTTGGTTAGTTTCAGACGATAGGGCTTCTTGTCGAAGCCTGTCCACGTATAGTTGCCTCGTCCGCGTATCTGAGTCTCTCCGCTCATGTTCTCGACGCCTTCGCATCCGTTGGCGCTGAGTGTGTAAGTCGCGCTGACATAGGGCTCGGTTTTGGCCGGTACGGCTGCTCTGTTTTCAGTCTCGATTGTAAGCAGGGGCAGTGTTCCTGAAGGGGTCGCTGCGCTAAGGGAAAGAGAGGCCGCCAACATTATTGAAATGCCAGCGGCCCGCATAACTTGAATAAGGTTTTTCAATATCTTAATGAATTGCTAATTAATAGATTATTCTTCGGCTGATTCTGCCTCGGCGCGTTCGGTCTGAACGTTAGCCTTGATGTTGGGCGCTTCGAGGCCGAAATGTCTCTTTTTGTCGAGCGCTTTCAGATAAAGAGCGAAGAAGAGAGCAAGAACGCCGAATCCTGCGAAGATTATCATCGGCACTGTGTAATCGTAATGAATGAAGAAATCTTCTGGTGCCTCTGTGCCTGCCGCTTTCCATGCTTCAAGCTGGGCGAGCTGATTCTGGACTATGGGATTCCCGGCGTTGACGGAGTCAAGCACGTAGCCGATCAGCAGCGGGACAAGGCAGAGACCGATGTTCTGAACCCAGAATATGAGGCAGTATGCGCTTCCGAGTACTTTTTCCGGGATGATTTTGGGTACACTCGGCCAAAGAGCGGCCGGAACGAGTGCAAACGACACTCCGAGCACGACGATCGTTGTGTAGGCGATGACTTTGCTGTGGGTAGCCGGCAGCACGAAGGCGAAAACGAGGTGACATGCGATGAGGAGCAGAGCGCCGTAGATAAGCATTGTGGCGCCTTTGCCCTTGCGGTCGAGAAAGTTGCCGAGGAAAACGGTGATCACGGCCGCTCCGATGGGAAACCAACGGAAGATATTAGACGCCTGCTGGGCGGAGATATCGCCGATGTTGCACTGAAGCATTTCGGCTCCGTAAGCCTGGAAGGGAAATATGGCCGAGTAGTAGAGTACACAGAGCAAGGCGACAATCCAGAATACCTGACTTGAGAATATTTTTGCGATATCCGAAGCCTTGAACTCGTCTTCGTCGCTTTTTTCGGCATCGTCGCTTTTGCCGGCCTGTCTGTCATAGCGGGTGTCGAGTACGCAGAACACGCAATAGCAGATAAGACCGATTGCGAGAAGCGCTGTGCAGAATGCCACGGGGGCGACAACGGTTCCCATTGACGCTGCGATCAGAGGCGAAATCGAAAATATCGCGAACACGCCAAGACGCGCGATCGCCATTTCAAGTCCCATGGCCAAAGCCATTTCCTTGCCTTTGAACCATTTTGCAATCGCTTTTGACACAGTCGTGCCGGCCATTTCGCATCCGCATCCGAAGATCATGAAGCCGAAGGAAGCCATTTTGGCGCTTGCAGGCATGGATGTCCACCATGAGTTGAGCCACTGTTCGAGTGATGTGCCTGCAAACCAGTCGCTGATGCCGTAGAGCTTGATCACTGCACCTGTGACCATAAGCGACGCTGACAAAACACCGGTGAAACGGATGCCGCTCTTGTCAAGAATGAAGCCCGCTATGATCAGAAAGCCGCATACGTTGAGGATATATTCCGATGAACGGTATGTGCCGTAGGCGGTTGAATTCCATCCGAGCTGAGGTTCGAGAAGGCTCTTAAGCGGAGCCATGACGTCGACGAACATGTAGGCGAAGAACATCATCGATGCAATTAGGATCAGAGCGGTCCATCTTGCCCACGCCTTGTCGGCAAGCGTTTGTTTGATTGTTTCTTTCATTTGCTTATGTGAATAAATTGATTGATTTCCGTGAATAATGACAGCCTTGGTCATATAATGCACAAAATTAATGTAAAAATGTAATATTTGGAAATTAAATCGTAACTTTGTGGGTAAAGCAAGCTTTAGACCAATGAGCGACGATATAAATTACGAGAGCACCGACGAGGAATTCGACGATTTTGCAGCCGGGCAGCAGCCGGCAGAGGGTAAAGACAGCCAGAAACCATACACCGCTTCGGGCGATGTGATTAAGCATCAGCTGCGCGGCATGTATCAGAGCTGGTTTCTCGAGTATGCCTCCTATGTCATACTTGAGCGTGCCGTGCCGCATATCGACGACGGCCTCAAACCCGTGCAGCGGCGTATCCTTCACTCGATGAAGACTCTCGACGACGGACGTTTCAACAAGGTTGCCAACATCGTAGGCAACACTATGCAGTATCACCCCCACGGCGACGCTTCGATCAACGATGCCCTCGTACAGCTCGGTCAGAAAGATCTGCTTGTAGAGACTCAGGGAAACTGGGGAAACATCCTTACGGGTGCTTCAGCGGCCGCCGGACGTTATATCGAGGCCCGTCTGTCGTCGTTCGCTCTTGAAACTTTATACAATCCTAAAGTCACCGAATGGACTCTGAGTTATGACGGCCGTAAGCAGGAGCCGGTCACTTTGCCGGCTAAATTTCCGCTTCTGCTTGCGCAGGGGGCAGAGGGTATTGCCGTCGGCCTGTCATCGAAAATATTGCCGCATAATTTCAATGAAATCATAGACGCTGCGGTGAGTTATCTCCGTAATGAGGATTTTGAACTATACCCCGATTTTGTTACCGGAGGCATGATCGATGTCACGCGCTATAACGACGGGCGCCGCGGCGGCGTGGTCAAAGTCAGAGCTAAAATAGACAAGATAGATAACCGCACGTTGGCCGTGACCGAGATACCGTTCGGAAAAACCACCGGCATAATAATCGACTCGATCCTGAAAGCTTTTGAGAAAGGAAAGATCAAGATCAGAAAGGTTGATGATAATACGGCCGAGAACGCCAATATACTCGTCTATCTCCAGCCCGGCACATCAAGCGACAAGGCTATCGACGCGCTCTATGCCTTCACTGACTGTGAGGTGAGCATTTCGCCTAACTGTTGCGTGATTTCCGACCGCAAACCGCATTTCCTCGGTGTCAGCGACGTGCTGAAACACAGCGTCGACACCACGAAGCATATTCTCGAGACGGAGCTGAAACTTCGTCTTGACGAACTCGCCGAGCAGATGTTTTTTGCTTCGCTTGAAAAGATATTTATCGAAGAGCGCATCTACAAGGACAAAGCTTATGAGCAGGCCGCCGACATTGAGGCAGCGATCGATCATATCGCTTCGCGTCTCGAACCGTTCGCCGACCGTCTGTTCCGCGAAGTGACGCGCGACGACATCCTGCGTCTCGTCGAGATAAAGATGAAGCGCATATTCCGTTTCAGCGCCAAAGATGCTGATGATCAAATCGCAAAACTTTCAGCCGACATTGATGAGACAAAAAAGAATCTCGAAGGTATAATCGACTATACTATCGCATGGTATCAGCGTCTCAAAGAAAAGTATGGCGCCAACTATCCGCGTCGCACTGTCATACGGGGTTTCGACAACATTCAGGCAGCTACTGTAGCCGAGGCTAATGAGAAGCTTTATATCAACCGTGAGGAAGGCTTTATCGGGACCGCTCTCAAAAAGGATGATAACGTCGAGTTTGTCTGCAACTGTTCGTCGATCGACGATGTCATTATTTTCTACAAAGACGGACGATATAAGGTCGTCAAGGTACAGGAAAAACTTTTTGTAGACAAAAATGTCCTATATGTCAATGTGTTCAAGCGCAATGACGATCGCACGATCTATAATGTGATCTATCGCCACGGCGGAACCGACGGCATATATTATATGAAGCGTTTTGCAGTGACCGGTGTTACGCGCGACAAAGAGTATAATGTCACGCAGGGTCTGCCCGGATCGAGAATCATGTGGTTCTCGGCCAATCCCAACGGCGAGGCTGAGGTCGTGAAGGTGACGCTGAAACCGAAACTGAGACTTAAGACGCTTCAGTTTGACGTCGACTTTGCCAAGCTCGCGATCAAGGGCAAACAGTCGCAGGGCAATCTTGTCACCAAAAACGAGGTACACCGTTTCTCGCTTAAAGAGCGTGGAGCTTCGACTCTCGGCGGCCGCGAGGTGTGGTTCGACCGTGATGTGCTCAGACTCAATTACGACGGCCGCGGTGAATTTCTCGGCGAATTCCAGGGCGATGATCTTGTGCTTGTCGTGCTCGACAACGGCGAATATTACACCACAAGCTATGATGCGAGCAACCATTACCCCGACAATATACTTATCATTGAAAAATTCAGGTCTAAGCATGTCTGGACAGCCATTCTCAATGATGCTGATCAGGGCTATCCTTATCTGAAACGTTTTGCGTTCGAGCCGTCGCTGAAACGTCAGCGCTATCTTGGCGAAAACGAGAGCTCGACGCTGATCGCGTTGAGCGATAAGCCCGGTGCGATGTTTAAAGTGACGTTTGGCGCGCCTGATGATTTCCGCGAGCCTATGGTTGTCGACGCAGAGGAATTTATAGCTGTGAAATCATTCAAGGCAAAGGGCAAGCGTCTGACGATGTTTGCGGTCGCGTCTGTCGAGGAACTCGAGCCGAAAGCGGTTGCTGAGCCTGAAGAACCGGAAGGCTTGGAGCCTGATGCCGGTTTCGTCGAGGATGAGGAGGTCGACGCCGACCGTTCTGACGACGAAGTCCGCGATGAAATTAACGGTCAGCAACGAATTTTCTGAGCCATGCGTCTTTTTATCGTCATCATATGCCTTATAATGAATGTGGCGCTGTGGGCTTCGGAAGATGACAAAACGTTGCGCCCGGTGGCTGCTGCCTATACGCTCGAAGTGGGATCGTCACATCTTAGCGACACATACCTGACTCCCCTGAAATACGGCGGTCAGAGCTTTGCTTTGGGTTACGAGCGTATGCAGGCAATGCGTTTCTCTCCCGAGCGCTGGGTGATGCAGCTTACAGGCCGGCTCGAACTGAACAGGGCATTGAATCCTGCCCATAACGCCACAATGTGGGACCTCGGGCTGGAACTGCAGTGGGGCATGATGCGCCGCTGGTCAGTCGACGGAGTCAGCGGTCTGCAGCTTTATGCCGGTGGTGCCACTACTCTTGACGTCGGCGCGTTATATCTGTCGCGCAACGGCAACAATCCCGTGTCGGCCAAGGCAGCCTGGACTGTCGGTCTCACCGGAGCCGCTGTTTATAATTTCAAGATCTCACGGCTCCCTGTATGCCTTCGCTATCAGCCGGTGCTGCCAGTGACCGGAGCGTTTTTCTCACCTGACTATGGCGAGCTGTACTATGAAATATATTTAGGTAACCGCGACAATCTGGCTCATGCCGCGTGGTTCGGCAATTACTTCCGGCTGAACAACCTGCTGACCGCCGATCTGCGGCTCGGATCGACAAATCTCCGGCTGGGTTACAGGGGCGACATTCTCTCCACGAAAGAGAACAATATCGTGACCAGACGCATTACTCATACATTAATAATAGGTGTCAGCGGCGAATGGCTGTCATTGCCGCGCAGCGGCCGTATTTCATCCAATGCAAAAATAATTTCGTCAGTGTATTGATTATGAAAAGGTCGGTTATATATAGTGTATTGGCGTCGGCATTGATGTTTGTGCTGCCTTCCTGTCATGAGATAGAAGAGTGGGATCAGGACATCGAGGGTAACTTTAACGCACTGTGGAAAGTCGTTGACGAACATTACTGTTTTTTCGATGAAAAAGGTGTTGACTGGAACGAAGTGTATTCCCGTTATCATGCACGCCTGAGCAGCGACATGCGCGGACTCGAGTTTTTCAACCTGTGCGCGCAGATGCTCGACGAACTGCAGGACGGTCATGTCAATCTGTCATCATCATTCAAGACTTCTTATTATCGCAAATGGTGGAGCGATTATCCTCAGAACTATGACGAGCGTCTTGTCGAGCAGTATTATCTCAGGTTTGATTATTCGACGGTCGGAGGCATCGATTACGCCGTATTGCGCGACAATGTCGGTTATATACGCTACCCGTCGTTTTCATATCCTGTCGGTCATTCGGCCATGGATGCGATACTCTCTCAGTTCGCCTTGTGCAAGGGTATTATTATAGATATAAGAAACAACGGCGGCGGAGATATGACTAATGTCGAGGTCATAACGTCCCATTTTATCAACCGCCGCATTCTTGCAGGGTCGATCAGTCACAAGACCGGTCCCGGCCACAATGATTTTTCAGAACCTTATCCCTATTATTTTGATCCGGTAGGAGAGGAGAGGGTGAGGTGGATCAAGCCCGTTGTCGTGCTTGTCAACCGCAGCACCTTCAGCGCTGCCAATAATTTTGTGTCGGTGATGCAGTATCTGCCAAATGTCAGGATTGTCGGCGCGACCACAGGCGGCGGCAGCGGCATGCCGTTCTCGTCCGAGATACCGTGTGGATGGGGAGTCAGAATGTCGGCCTGTCCTGTCTATGACGCGCAGGGCAAGACTACTGAAAAAGGCATAGATCCGTCGGAAAATTGCGCTGTCGATCTTGATCCCGTGCTGGCGCTGTCGGGCATCGACACTATGCTTGACTTCGCAGTAGGCAAAATTCTGTCAGATGATTTTTAAACAGGCTTTTAGATCTTGTCGTTAAGGAGTCTGCCTTCGAGCGCTGCAAAGTCATTGCGGGCGTTTTTGGTCAGAAGATATTCGTCGATCTGATCGGCGTGGCGGAAATTGTGGAGATCCGAGCCTATAAAATCGACAAGGCCTTTGTCGATGAGATATTCGGCCACTTCGCGCTGTTCTTTTCCATATGATCCTGCAAGACTGAGAAGATTGACCTGGAATTTTGCACCGGCTTCATGGAGACGGTGATAGCGGTCGCGGTTTTTGAAATAGTAGCTGTAACGCTCGGGATGAGCCAGAACCGGCGTGAGCCCTTTGACCTGCAGTTCGAAGATGGTATTGTCGATAAACCACGCTTCGGAGACAAACGGATTTTCGATCATTATATAGTTACCGGGCATTGTCATGACATTGCCTGACTCGAACGCGGCCTGGGAGAATTCGTCGAGACGGTACTCGGCGTGATGGGACAGGCTGATGTAATTGCTTTTTTCTTTGAGGGCAGTCTGCAACGCCAGCATAGCCTTGTCGAGTGTCTCCGGTGTATTCTCGAAAGTGCCTTTTGTGACGTGCGGGCTGGCTATGATTTTGGTTATGCCCCAGTTCTGCATCCGTTCGATGAGCCGGACTGATGTCGCCACATCGGGCGAGCCGTCGTCGACGCCGGGGATGACATGGCAGTGGATGTCGGTCGAAAACGGCAGCCGTACCGGCGTTTTTGTCTTGTTGAAAAAATTGAACATGATCAGCTTGATTTTTCTTTTACAAAAGTAATGAAATGCCGGGTGAGATCTCATGTCATAACCTTAAAATTTTCTAATGGGGCTAAAGAATGAAGAAATATTTCCTTAATAGAGGTGAAAAATTCGTAACTTTGCGGCGTGTTAAAATTTTTCATAAGTTCTTTTAATATAGTCTTGTCTGTGAGCCGTTAGGGCTGTTTGTCCTGCTCAGACAAGGCAGTTTTGGAGATTAATACAGAAAAGTCAAATGGAAAAAAAGAAACTGAAAATTCGCGATCTTACGCTTCGTGACGGTCAGCAGTCATTGTTCGCAACCCGTCTGAGCCAAAGCGAGATCGATAAGCTGCTCCCTTATTATGAAAATGCAGGCTTCTATATCATGGAAGTATGGGGCGGTGCTATCCCCGACTCGGTGATGCGTTATCTCGACCAGTCACCCTGGGACCGTCTCCGCGCATGTTCGAAAGCCATGAAGGGAAAATCGCTCCTGTCTGCTCTTTCGCGCGGTCGTAATCTCTTCGGTTATGTGCCTTATCCCGATTATGTGCTCGAAGGTTTCTATAAGGAAGCGATAGCCAACGGCCTCAACGTAATGCGTATTTTCGACGCTTTGAACGATATTGATAACGTTAAGGAATCGATCCGTCTGATCAACGAACTCGGCGGCATCGCCGACGGCGCTGTATGCTACACCGTCGATCCCAAGACCGAACCCGAAAAGATCGGTTTCTTCGGTCGTCTCTTCGGCAAGGAAGCAGCCGAGCCCGAGAAGATATTCACCGACGAATATTTTGTCGACAAGGCAAAGCAGATGGAGGCTCTCGGAGCAAAGATCATAACGTTGAAAGATATGGCCGGTCTGGTCAATCCTCTCCGTGCTGCTTCGATCATTTCAAAACTGAAAGCCAACGTCAAGGTTCCCGTCGATTTCCATACTCACTGTACTCCCGGCTACGGCCTCGCATCGAGCGTGATGGCGATCATCAACGGAGTCGATATCCTCGACACCAACATCTGGTGGTTCGGTGGCGGCTCGGCGGCTCCGGCCATCGAGCTTGTTTATCTCTTCGCTCAGAAACTCGGTGTCGAGATCGATGTCGACATGAAGGCTGTAGGCGAAATACGCAAACATCTGCTTGATGCACGTCTTTCGCTCAAGGAATTCGACCTCGGCAAACTGCCGCGTGAATTCGATCCGCTGACTGACAGTCTTCCTGCAGAGGTCGAGGCTCAGCTCAACCGTGCGGTTACCGCTGCAAAGGCTTCAGACGAAGCTACGCTCCTCGACGCTTGCCACGCTATCGAACAGTATTTCGGTTTCCCGAAACCCAATGAGCTCGTCAAGGAAGCTGAGGTTCCCGGCGGCATGTACTCCAACATGGTCGCTCAGCTCAAGGCTCTCCACGCCGAAGATCTTCTCGACGATGCAATGCGTCTGATCCCGATGGTTCGCCGTGATGCAGGTCTTGTGCCTCTCGTAACGCCTACAAGCCAGATTGTCGGCAGTCAGGCTGTGTCTGTCGCTCTTGACCGCCGTAAAGGCAACCCCGACTATACGACAAAGTCCAATCAGTTCATCTCTCTTGTCAAGGGCGAGTATGGTCACACTCCCGTTGCAATCGACCCCGCGTTCCGCGAGAAGATTACCGGAAGTCCCGTTGAAAAACCTTATGACACATCTTCATATAAGAAACCCGAAAATCCTGTCGTTCCCGAGCTCGGCGGTGTCAAACTCGCATCCAACCGCGAGGAAGAGCTGCTGCTCGAACTTCTGCCAAGCGTGGCAAACGGTTTCCTCCGTCGCCGCCGCACTGAAGAATTCGAAGCAAAGCAGGCCGAGACCGCCAAGAAGGAGGCCGAAGCCGCTCCCGCAGTTCCTCAGGAACCCATTACCGGCGAGACTCTCGTCGCACCTATGGGCGGACGCATCATTGAGATCAATGTCAAGCCCGGTGACAAAGTGAAGAAGGGTGATGTTCTTCTTGTCTATGAGGCAATGAAGATGGAGAATGACGTCACTGCAGAAAAAGACGAGACAATTAAACGTATTTTCGTAGACGTTGATCAGGTTGTCGGCACAGACGCCGTGCTCATCGAATTCGAATAATTCAGTCAGACTTAATAATGACGGCCGGCGTCAATGACTGATGCCGGCCGTTTCTGGTATGAAAAAGTCTGTTTCTGATTGTTTATTGAAGCTTGAATGAGACAGGCAGCATGTAGGTTGCCTCGATGGCTTTGCCGTCATTGTCGGTTGCCGGTTTGAAGCGGGTGCCTTTCTCGCCGAGATTTCTGATTGCGCTGACAGCTTCATTGTCGAGCGAGGGGTGAATGCCCCTGACGACACGCGGATTCTTTATTTCCCCGTCCGTGCCGATGGTGATTTCGATGATTACCCGGCCGCTGACACTGTCGGTTATCGCATCGTCAGGATAATGGATGTTTTCAGCGAGCAACTGATAGAACTTTTCGATGCCGCCCTCAAATTCGGGGATGTTCGCATCCTCGATGTTGCGGCTTTCGGTTTGCGACCATGTCAGAGTAGTGTCGGCGACGGGTTCGGCACTCTTGTCTGCGGCGTTGCTGACGCAGGAGACATTTGTTACACACAAGGCCGCTGCCATTATCGGCAGCAAGGCCAGAGCCCGCAGGCGTGCGGGACTCTTTGTCTGATTTTTCATCATCATAGTTATACGTTTTTTTAGTGAACTGTGATTCAGACTGTCGGCGAAGGCGTGGAATCTTGAGCCGGCAGTCTTTTTTATTAATAATAACTGATATTCTATCGGTTCGTTGCAGCTGCCGACTGTGTCGCGGTCTGCTTCATATTCATGCAGGTTTATGAGTTCGCGCAGCATTATCCATGAGCAGGGATTGTACCAGTTGATGACGGCCATTATGTTGGCGGCGAGCAGGTCGAGCCAGTGTCTGCGCTTACAGTGGGCGGCTTCGTGCGCGAGCATGAGGCGCAGTTCTTTTTCACTGTCGCCGAGCATATTTTTCGGTATGAATATTCTCCCGCCCCAGCTGAACGGAGAGAGCCTGTTGTGATTGTGGATCAGCACGTCCGTACCCATGATCGTGGCTCTGTGTGACGTCAGACTGAGATAAACGATGAAGATGATGTTTGTGACCGCCCATATGGCTGTAATCACCAGTCCGGCTGCGTAGACCGTTGCCAGGATGTCTGTGAGGGAGGTAGAACCGGGCTGCGGCTGATAATTTGCTGTTAGTGTCACTTCAAACTCAGGCAGCGGTATTCCGGCCATGCTGATCGCATGAGTCACTCCCCCGAATTGTGTCATCAGCGGAACCAATCCGGAAAACAGCAGTATTGTCAGCAGTATGCGCCGGTTGAATGCGAACAGCGTTGTGCGCCGCAGCGTGAGATAGTAGACTCCGTAGAGCAGCGCCATGATTGTGCCGCAGGCGGCCGAGTATGTGAGTAGGGCGGTTAACATCTCTGTCTATTGATCTTTACGCTGTTTGATTACCATTTCAACAAGTTCTCTGATCTCGTCGTCGCTTAACTTCTCGTTGTTGAAGAGCGCCGATACGGAAGCCTTGATTGAGGATCCGAAATAGCGGTCAACGACTTCGCGCAGGGTGGAGTGGCTGTAGGCTTCGCGCGTTACGGCTGCCTCGTAACGGTATGTTCCGCCGAATTTTTCGTGTCTGACATAACCTTTGCCTTCAAGCAGCCGCACGAATGTCGACACGGTGTTGAAGTGGGGTTTGGGTTCGGGCATGCGTTCGATTATCTCTCTTACAAACAGCGGACCGTTGTCCCAGAGGATTTCCATTAGTTCTTCTTCGCGTTCGGTAAGTTTTTTCATAATGATGAATTAAAATACACCGCAAAGTAAAACTAAAATTCTTAGTTTCGCAACTAAATTGTTTAGTTTAATATTCGTTAACATGAAATGAAACGCCTTCAATTGTTAAAAATTACGCCTGAGTAAAATTTTTATTTTCGTAATTGTTTGATGGATAAGATTTTTAATTGTCAAAATAGACTAAATAGAACATTTGTCCTATTTTGCTAAAAATCTGATTGTGTTGCTTTGTAACTTTGCCGATGGAAATAATTCAATTGTCAATTATTAAAAATCAATATTACAAAGTCATGGAACATAAATTCATCTCATCGAAAAATTTTTTCAGCTCAGTAAAGAAAGCTGTCAGTCTCTACAAAAACATCTGGCGTGAATGCACGACCGCTCTTATTCACGGTCCCCGGACTGCCGATAAATCGGAGAAAGCCCTCGATATCGCTCTTGACGTAGCTCGCAGCGGCCGCGAAGTGCTGTATGTCAATGCCGAAGACCGTCTCGGTCGTAATTGCCGACACAGCGAGAGCCATGAAAATCTATACGTTTTCACACCCGAATACGAGTCGATAGACGATACCGCCGACTATGCCGATCTCGTTTTCGAGGCTATAGAGCAGGCTGTCAGAACGACTCAGATACGCACATTCGTCATCGATTCAATCAGTCGCATCGCCGCTCTGTCGTTCGGTCGCAACGCGTCGGTAGCCTATATAATGAAACGCATCGTCGCTCTTCAGGTCAAGTGCAAATTGTCGGTTCTCGTCGTGGCCGACGACTCGACTAAGTCAGTCAACAACGCACTGCTCGCTTTGGCAGCGACAGAAATCATCTTATCAGAGAGCTCTGAACCCTCGGAGCACTCCGAGTTCTCAGAGATCTCAGAGATCTCCGAGCCCGACGCTCCCGCCGAGATCTCAGACTACAGCATCCCCATCCCGGTGATGACACGTCAGCAGCGCCGGGCAATGGAGCGTCGGGCGGCCAAAGAGGCCCGGCGCAACAAGCGCTAATCAGGGCAAACAAAAAAGCGAAACCCTTTGTCAAAGATTTCGCTTTCAGTGCTTTCGCAAGTAAGTTCTTACTTCTTGTTGCGGTTGCCGTAACGGCTCATGAACTTATCGACGCGGCCTGCGGTGTCGACGAGTTTCTGCTTACCGGTGAAGAAGGGGTGAGAGGAGCTGGTGATTTCAAGCTTCACTAACGGATAGGTAGTGCCGTCGATTTCGATAGTCTCTTTGGTTGCGATAGTCGAGCGAGTGATAAACACTTCTTCATTCGACATATCTTTGAATGCTACTTCACGATAAGTGGAAGGATGAATGTCTTTTTTCATTTTATTATGCTATTTTTTTTTGTTGATCAACTTGTATTTTCCTGCTGGTAAGGCTGGGAAACTGTAATGGCTTGCAAATTTAGGCATTATTCTTTACGTGGCAAAACTTTCCGGGTAAAAACTTTGGTTTTTGGCCTTTATAATTTAATTTTGCATCAGGTAAAGGTTTAGAAATGAAAAATATCTCGATTATAGGAGCCGGAAATATGGGAACGGCTTTGGCTGTAGGTTTTTCCACAGCCGGATACGCTGTCAGGATATCAAACAGGACGGCTGCCAAGCTCGGACGTCTGTCCGCGGTAGCCGGAATATCGACCACCGTGTCCAATCTGGAAGTTGTAGACGATGCTGATCTGCTGATACTTGCTGTTCAGCCCCGGGCACTCGCCGCGGTGCTGGACGAGATCGGGCCGAGAATCAACTATAACCGCACGATTGTTGCATCTCTGCTGCCCGACGAGTCGATTTCTGATCTGGAAGAGAGGCTGAAGCCTTATAACAAGGCTCCGATGGTCGCGCGCGTGATGCCCAACACAGCCGTGTCGGTCGGAGAGAGCATGACGTTTATATGTCTCAACGATTATTCCGAGGCTTTTTCCGCCGAACTTACCGAAGTCTTTGCCGCAGTAGGTAAGGTCGAGATCGTGAAGGAGGCTATGTTTGCTTCGGCAATGCTGCTGTGTTCGTGCGGACTGGCATACGCGTTGCGTTATATCAGGGCGGCCTCTCAGGGAGGTGTCAGTCTGGGTTTTGAAGCTGATGCTGCAGCCCGATATGTCTGTCAGACTCTCCGAGGTGCGGCTGAAATGCTCGAGCGCTATAATCTGCACCCCGAGATTGCGCTCGATACGGTCACAACACCCGGCGGAATCACGATAAAAGGGCTGATAGCTATGGAAAAAGCCGGCTTTACGACGGCGGTTATCGAAGGTCTCAAATTACCGCGGACTGAGGCATGAACAAGGTTATATTACTGGGCAACGTAGGGGCGGATCCGCAGTTGCGTTATGTGGAGCGCCGTCCTGTAGCTTCTTTCTCGCTCGCCACAAACGAGCCCGCGAGACGCACCGAAAGCGGTGCGGAGATATCCGAGAGAACCGAATGGCACAATATTGTCATGACTGATGCCGCGGCTGAATTTGCTGAGAAATATATTAGAAAAGGCACCCGTATGCTGATCGAAGGAACGTTGAGAACACGTTTCTGGGAAGACCGCACGGCCATCAAACGCTCTGTGACAGAAATCTACGTTCTGTCTTTCGAATTGCTCGGCCGGCAGTAGCCGGTTCTGTTCCGTAACTTATTTTTTGTCAAAAATCAAATAATTTCTCTGATTAAAGATAAAAAGTGATCATATTCTTGTGAGATTGAAAAGTAATTTGTAGCTTTGCGGAGAATAAGACAAACATTATGACACGATTTTACGGATATTACTATTCCTTTTATTTCTATTACCAGAATAGGAACGGGATTATCGCGTGATCAGTCAGACTTAATTTGAATCAAAAACAACCAAGCATAAATCCCGTTCATCACGCAAATGATGACGGGTTTTTCTTTTTTAGTAACAGCAATGTCAGAAAGATTGAAAGTAACGATACAGGGTGTGGCCGGGTGTTTCCATGATGCCGCCGCCAGGGAGTATTTCTCTGATCGGGAGATAGATACTGTGCCGTTTGACACGTTCCACGATATGTTTGACGCTCTTGAGGGCGATGCGTCGCTTGTAGGCATTGTGGCGATCGAGAATACCATAGCAGGCAGCCTGCTGCAAAATCATGAAATGCTCCGTCAGAGCAAGCTCCGGATAATCGGCGAACAGAAAAAGCGCATCTCGCATGTTCTCGCCGCGCTGCCCGGACAGACCGTCGACGAACTGACTGAAGTCAATTCTCACCCTATGGCGCTGATGCAGTGTGAGCAGTATCTCCGCCGGCACCCCAACCTTAAGATGATCGAGCATTTTGACACAGCGGGAAGCGCCAAGGAGATTGCCGAACATAAACTTATGGGTCATGCCGCCGTCTGCGGCGATTACGCCGCCCGGCTTTACGGCCTTGAGATACTCGAGAGCGGCATAGAGACCAACCGCCGCAACTTCACCCGTTTTCTCATCGTCGCCAATCCGCTGCTCGCGGCCGAGATAGGACCGTCGGAAACCGAAGTCGACAAAGCTTCGATCGTCTTTACTCTCCCTCACACAGGCGGTGCCCTGTCAAAGGTTCTGACAATACTTTCATTCTATGACATGAACCTCTCCAAGATACAGTCGATGCCTATCATCGGCCGGGAGTGGGAATACCGCTTTTATGTCGACCTGACCTTCTCAAGCATTGTGCGCTATCATCAGGCCATAGATGCGGTCAGACCGCTGACTAATGAACTGATGACACTGGGCGAATATGTTGAATTCAAGACTCATAAACAATAGACAAATCAAATGGATCAGACACGACAGATTGTTCCGGCCGAACGCGTGGGAGCGATCAAAGAATATTACTTCTCCCGCAAATTAAGGGAACTCGCAAAGCTTAACGCCGAGGGTGCCGACATCATTTCGCTCGGCATCGGAGGCCCCGACCGGGCGCCGGCAGGCGATGTCATTGCGACGATGCAGACTGAGGTGGCCAAAGAAGGCAACCACAGCTATCAGTCCCACAACGGACTGCCCGAACTGCGGAAGGCCTTTGCCGGCTGGTATGCGCGCAAATACGGCGTAGAGCTCAACCCTGACAATGAGATACAGCCCCTCATCGGTTCCAAAGAGGGCATACTGCATCTGTCGCTGACCTTCCTCAATCCCGGCGACGGTGTTCTGGTGCCCGATCCCGGCTATCCGACCTACAGTTCGGTCAGCCGTCTCGTCGGTGCCGAGATCTACACTTATGACCTGACCGAAGAAGGAGGCTGGCTGCCGGATTTCGAAGCAATCGAGAAACTGCCGCTCGACAGGATAAAACTGATGTGGGTCAACTATCCCCATATGCCGACCGGACGTCAGGCCACAAGAGAGACGTTCGAGCGGCTGATAGATTTCGGCCGCCGTCACGGCATCGTCATAGCTCACGACAATCCTTACAGTTTCATACTGAACCGTGAGCCGCAGAGCATCCTCCAGGTTCCCGGGGCAAAGGACGTCGCAATCGAGATGAATTCGCTGAGCAAAAGCCATAATATGGCCGGCTGGCGCGTTGCGATGGCGGCTTCCAATCCTACGTTCATATCATGGCTGCTGAAGGTGAAGAGCAACATCGACTCCGGGCAGTTCAAGCCCGTGATGCTTGCTGCGGCCAAGGCTCTCGAAGCCGGTGATGACTGGTATGATGAGCTTTACGACGTCTACGCCGAGCGCCGCAAGATTGCCGAAGATATAATGAACGAGCTCGGATGCAGTTTCGATCCGGCCCAGAGAGGTATGTTCCTGTGGGGGCGCATCCCGGATAACGCGCCTTCGGGCGAATGGCTCGCCGACGAACTGTTCTATAAGGCTAAGGTGTTTATAACGCCGGGCTTTATCTTCGGCCGCAACGGCGACCGGTATATCCGTATCTCCTTGTGTGCCAAACCCGAAAAACTGCGTGAGGCGCTTGAACGCATCCGCCGCTATAATTTGAATAATAAGTAAATTAAGATATGCAAGATTTAAAACCATTGTTTCCGACGATCGATTCGTCGAAACCCATTATAATAGCCGGTCCGTGCAGCGCCGAGACCGAGGATCAGGTGATGACAACCGCACGTGAACTGGCGGCCAACGGCATCAAAGTTTTCAGAGCCGGTATTTGGAAACCGCGCACCCATCCCGGAGGTTTCGAAGGCGTCGGTGCCGAGGGCCTCGGATGGCTCGCTCGTGTAAAAAAAGAGACCGGCATGATCGTGTCGACCGAGGTTGCCAACCGTCAGCATGTCGAGCAGGCTCTCGAAGCCGGCATAGACATGCTGTGGATAGGCGCGCGCACATCGGCCAATCCTTTCGCAATGCAGGAGATCGCCGATGCTCTGGCGGAGGCTTCGACCGATGTGCCGGTGCTGGTCAAAAACCCCGTCAATCCCGACCTTGAACTTTGGATCGGAGCCATGCAGCGCATCTATAACGCCGGCATCCGCCGCATCGGTGCCATTCACCGCGGCTTCAGCGCTTACGGCAAGCATCTTTATCGCAATCTGCCCCAGTGGCATATCCCTATCGAGTTGCGCCGCCGTTTCCCCGAGCTGCCGGTGTTCTGTGACCCGAGCCATATTGGCGGTAAGCGCGAACTGATCGCCTCGATATCGCAGCAGGCTCTCGACATGAGCTTCAGCGGCTTGATCATCGAGAGTCACTGCGACCCCGACTGCGCATGGAGCGACAAGGCGCAGCAGATCACACCCGATGTGCTCAATTTTATACTTCACACTCTCGTGCTCCGCGACAAGACGACTTCGACCGAGAGCCTCGCGCTTCTACGCCAGCAGATCGACCGCATCGACGACGAACTGCTCGAACTGCTCGACAAACGTATGCGTGTCGCCTGTGAGATCGGTCAGTACAAGAAGGAGCATTCGATGCCCGTGATTCAGGCCGGACGCTACAACGATCTTATGGAGCGTCGCGTGCGGTCGGCTGAAGAGATGGGCATGTCGCCCGATTTTATGCGCACGGTTCTTGCCGCCATCCATGAAGAGTCAGTGCGCAAACAGATTGAAATTGTCAACGGTCATCCCCTCGGAAAATGAAAATACTGATATTAGGAGCCGGTAAGATGGGCTCATTCTTCTGCGATCTGCTGTCGTTTGACCATGAGGTCGCTGTCTACGATCCCGATCCTCAGCGCCTGCGCTTCACATTCAACTGCCGCCGCTTCTCGTCGCTCGACGAAGTCGACGAATTTGCTCCTCAGCTCGTCATCAATGCTTCGACAGTCAAATATACGATTGACGCTTTCACAGCCGTGCTGCCGCATCTGCCGGCGCAGTGCATACTCAGCGACATCGCTTCGGTCAAGACCGGTCTGCCCGAATTTTATGAGTCGTGCGGACATCCCTTTGTGTCGACTCACCCTATGTTCGGCCCGACGTTCGCGTCGCTGAGCAATCTTTCAAACGAGAACGCTATCATCATCACCGAGGGCGACTATCTCGGCAAAGTGTTTTTCCGCGATCTCTACAACCGGCTCCATCTCCATATCGAAGAATACTCGTTCGCCGAGCATGACCTGACGATCGCCTACTCGCTGTCGATACCGTTCGCCTCGACGCTCGTCTTCGCCTCGACCATGAAGCACCAGGATGCCCCCGGCACGACTTTCAAGCGCCATATGGCGATCGCCAACGGTCTGATGAGCGAGGACGATTATCTGCTCAGCGAGATACTGTTTAACCCCAACACGTCGGCTCAGCTTCAGCAGATCAGCGATAAACTCGCCGAACTCAAAGAAATAGTAAACGCACGCGACAGCGGCCGTATGAAGGCCTATCTCGATCGCGTGCGTGAAAATCTGAGGTAATCAGTTATTTATTGCATCCGCAGTCGCTGCAGCCGAGCTGAGCTTTCACGGTCTGCTTGAATGCTTCGAACTGAGGGGCGAAGTCCTTGAATATCTGAGCGTCGGGGTTCTTCTTCATGACGTGATGCATAAAGCGCATCGCAAGAACGAATTCCTTGGCGTGTTTGTCTTTGACAAACCATCCGGCCTGACGTGCTTTCTCGGCCATGTCGCCGAGATCATGATGGCCTCCGAAGTTAAAGTTCATGACTTCGCCCATCTTGCCGTCTTTGGCTTCGATGACATTTACATAATACGATTTCTTATCCATAATAGTATGTTTTAATTAGTTAGTATCATCAGCGTGAAACTCTTTCGCGCTTTCGTGAGCAAAACGCCGCTGCCCGCCTAAAAGTTGAAGAAAAGAACTCTAAACAAAAACAACAAAACTTAATCGATCCTCCCTAACTCCCTGATTTCCCTGCTGTAAAACATATGAAATAATTTGCAGGCGGCGCCGAAGATTTACTACCTTTGCGAAAACTAACAATCTAATCAGCTATCGCCATGAATCGCCACAGAACAGCATTATGTATGTTCGCTTTTTCTTTTTTAATCGCCTTGCCGGCGATGACGAGGGAAATTGCGATGCCAATTGAGTTATCTCCTCTCAAAGGGGACATTCTGCAGGCGCGGACATGGGATTTTTCGCAGCAATGGATGTCTGACGACAAAGCGCGGACTCTGATATCTGTTTATGGCGATTCTTTAATGGCCGAGACAATCGGAGGACGTCGGTACTGGTACGGCATAAGCGGTGATTCAATATTGTATCTAGGTGAAGAGGACCGTCTTACGACAATCACAGCAAGTAACCCGGTATATGTTGCGTCTTTGCCTTTACGATCCGGCGCCGGAAACGGCGGATATAAGTTTGATGCGTCGGGCACCGGCGGCGGCAAACGTTTTGCAATCAAAGAGAACGGCACACTTGAATTTATGAGTGCTCCGTGCGTCGGGACACTCATAATGACACCGGGGGATACGATCCGTAATGTGACTGTAACGCGGGAGCGCCGGTACACAGCCGCGACATTCCCCGATGACAGTGTTGCAGCTGAAACATATTTAACTACAGAAACTTATCGGTGGTACGACAGTGACGGAGCCTCATCGCTGCTTCCGCTTGCCGTTCAGAGATCGGTTTATGCTTCGGGAACTATTGCAGCCGATACTGCTCCGCTTTCGTCTTCGGCATATCTTCCCGACAGAGGAGCATGTGACAGAAGCGAAAAATCAGGCGATGAGCCATTCGATCATAATTCTGTTGATCCTGAAGCTGTCAGCGGCGCCCTTGACGGAGCGGATCTCAAATATGACGGCAGAAACGTGACTGTCAGTATAGAAATGCCTGTTTCCGGGCTTAATATTTCTCTTGACATCATGGATGCCGCCGGTCGCCTTTATCTTCACAAGTCAGCAGAATCAAGCGGGTCAGCCGATGAAATTTCGCTTGATTGCTCATCATTGCGCTCCGGACAGTATATCGCGGCCATTGGGGTGGCGGGCTTTCCGGTTCAACCTAAAAAAGAAATTATTATAATCCGCTGACTATGAAAAACTACAATATAATATCGCTGTTGCTCGCATTTGTGCTGTCTGTGCTGTCGGCGCAGGCGCAAGGTTCGTCAGGGCTGATGATATCGCCGCAGACCAACGAGATCATTCCGCCGACCCCGTCGAGCGCGCAGCAGATCCGCTATCAGAGTCCCCAGCCGGCACTGGCCACTGGCGCTGTCAACCTCTCGATACCGCTCTATACGATCGATGTCGAAGGGCTGCAAATACCGTTCACCCTCAATTATCACACCTCGGGCATCAAGCCGCTCGATGATCCATTCCCATGCGGCTATGGATGGAGCCTGCAACCGGCATTAAGAATAGTACGAACTGTCAGAGGACGTCCTGACGAGCATTTTGATTATTGGGGAGATAAGATTTCCCATATGGATTTAAGAGGAGATGCTCATGTCGGCTATGCTTGCATGGTTGCAGAACTGCAGCATCTAGGATCTTCTATTTCCGAAAGATACGATCCTGAAAAGGATATATTTACCATTTCGCTTCCTTCGGGGACTTATACACGTGTGATGAAAAAGGAAGACAATGGAACGATCTCTTTTTTGGGGGGAGAATGTGATAATGAGATAATTGTTACCTCATCCGGAACATTAGAAAATATTACAGTGACGGATGCCCAAGGCATAGTTTATCATTTTGGTGGTAATTTCGTAGAAATTCCCGAGCATGGGCCATTTGATGTAAAATTTTTTACAACTTCTTGGGGAATAAGAGAAATCGTATTGCCTTCAGGTCGTACAATCGATTTCGGCTGGTTGTATTTCTTTCATCCGGAAAAGAAAATATACGGCGGAGATTCCTACAACGATATGTTCAAAAATCTAAACAGACCTCTTCAATACGAGGATATTCGGTCTGATGCTATGTACGGACTCCCGAACAATCCGCGAGGCTCTTATCAAAAGCGGATGCATCTTTCCTCCGTCAATTTTCCCGGCGGAATTGTCGCATTTAACTATCAGGACACAACATTATCGTCATTTACAGTAATTGCAAAAAACGATACAGTGCACAAGATAGAGTTCTGCTTCGACAAAACAGAAAATAAGTTTCTGAAAGAGATACAAATCAGAGGAGAAGGAAAATACACTTTTGAGTATGACCCTCAGCGTTTCGATGGATCAAGGCTGTGGCATAGGCAGGATTGGTGGGGGTTCTATAATGGTAAGGAGCCTAAGCGTTTCCCAGGTGAGATCTGCCTAACTCCCTATCTTGAGCTTAATATAAATTCATTTTCAGGTAGCCCGACTACAACAGACTGGATCGGTCATGCAGACCGGACCCCGGACGAAAATGCAATGAAAGCCGGAATACTTACTAAAGTCACGTATCCAACGGGAGGATCCAGCTGTTTTGAATATGAATCCCACCGGTTCCCTAAGATGAGGATTGATTCTGAGGGTAAAATTTCGGAAACAACTGATCCATGGCTGGAAATGGGCGGTGGTCTGAGAGTAATATCTGTTGCCACACTTTCTGAAAATAATGATACATTACAGTATAACACTTTCAGATATGATTCTGTAGTAGTAACTTCCGTACCTTCGGCTTCAACATTCGTATCCAGCTGTTATGGCGTCGGATTAACTTCGTCAAACGGTGTAGTTTTGCCATTCGAATACCGGCATACGTTCGTTAGTCATGCATCTGATTATATGATAAATCATATTGGAGAAACTGACATATGGTATTCAAAAGTAACAGAATTTTACCGAGAGGGAAAAATTGAATATAATTTCAATTGCATCAACCCACCGAGCGAGGAAAAACGAGAATGTGGCACTTTATATCCCATTTCTTTGAATAATGTTTTTTCCAAGGGACCGATGCTTACAAAAAAGACAGTATTCAGAGAATGTAGTTCTGGTTACACACCGGTCGAGACTGTAAATTATTGTTATGAAAAAACGGGTTGGGACGCAATAGACAATTCTCATATCAGCCGTGTATTGTTACAAGGAGCGGAATATCTGTCATCTTCCCCTGACTTTACGGATGGTGAGAAATTCCAATACGCGGATTTAGTTGACAAGCCTAATAATAAAAGGTATAAATACATCTCCATAGTCGTGCCCGACCACTTGATAAATGGGTCTACGCCATATCGCATTTCTTGCTATCCGCTCAACTTAATATCCGAGCGGCTGAAGTCGAAGACGGTGACGCGGCATCTCGAGAACGGCGATTTCTCGCAGACAGAAACTTATGAATACAAACCGGGCACCTCGATCATAACCTCGGTCGTGACCACGGTTCCCGGCGACAGCCGCGGAGAACGCATAGACCTCACCTATCCCTCGGCCTCGGGCACATCCGTCGAACGGTCGATGGTCAGCGACAATATCGTTTCCGTTCCGATACAGACACGCCGCACGTTCGGCGACGCCGTCACTACCGTCCGTCACCAGATGAAGCATTACGGCAACCGCGTCTACCGTCCGGAGAAAACATGGCTCAGACGCGGCGCAGCTACGGAATGGCTCGCCGGCGAATACGACTACGACAGTTTCGGCAACATACGCCAGTACCGCGGCGAGGACAGCGTCGTGACAACATATCTGTGGGGCTACGGCGGCCTTTATCCCGTCTACCGCATCGACGGCGTCAGGTATGCACAGGCGGCAGCATACAGTTCCTCGCCCAATTTCACCAACGGTTCAGCCGAGCTGGTAACACCGGCTCTGCCGGCCGGATGGCATGTGACCAAGGTATTGTGGAAACCTCTTGTCGGCATGGCGTCGCTGCGTCGCCCCGACGGGCTGACGACGACCTACGGCTACGACTCGGCCGGGCGCCTGATCAGGACGGCGATCGACGGCCACGGTCCGGTCGAGGGCTACAGCTATCACGTGCAGGATGACGGCCATAACTATATGACATCGGGCGTGTTCAAGTCGGCGACGGGTACCTCGGCGTCCATACGCGAAATAATCAATTACGACGGCCTCGGCCGCGAGTCGTCGCGACTGACCGTCGCTCCGAACCCGAATGAGGCTTTCGTGTCAGATTTCGGAGGCGGTATCTCAGCCGCGCGCTTTACACCGCCCCTGACCATAAAGGACGGCGGCTATTATGCCGCTCTGACGCAGTACGACGCCATGGACAGGCCTTACCGCTCGTGGTCGCCCGTCCATGTCAACGGCAGACACCCTTCGGCGTCTGAGATCTCGACTGCCGCCCGCAGTCTTTACGGCACATCATACGCATATTCGACCACCTACTACGAAGCGTCGCCCCTTGCCGTCACCGCCGGATCGCGTAAAGCCGGCAAGGAATGGCACGACGCCGACCGCCGGGTGACCGTGCGGCGTCTCGTCAACACCGTATCGGGCAATTATTCTTGCTACAACTATAAGCCCTACAGCGCCACTCAGGTCCGTGGCGCGACAAACTATCCGGCCGGCACTCTGACCGTCGAGGAGATCACCGACGAGGAAGGCCACGTGACGATGACCTTCACCGACCGCCGGGGTCTGACGGTCATGACACGCGAAGGCTGCGCCGGCGACTGGAACGACACACGCTATGTCTACAACGACTTCGGCGATCTGACAAACGTGATACAGCCGCTTCAGACCTCGCGTACTGTTCCTGTTAAAGCGACGTTCAGCTATGAGTATGACGCCCGCGGCAGATGCGTGTCAAAGTCGCTGCCCGGCGGAGAGCCGACGCTCTGCCGCTACGACATCGGCGGGCGCCTTTTCGCTGAGCAGGACGGCAATCTGCGCGCTCAAGGCCGCTGGCTGTTCCATTTCTATGACCGACTGGGCCGCGAAGTGGTTCAGTCTCTGGCTTCAGCGACAGAGCAGACTGTCGGGAACATGCAGACGCTGTATATGACGGCAGCGCCGTCATCGCGGCCGGTCACCGATGCCACCGGAGGTTACATCATTATCGGCGCGCCGACGAATTTCAACCTCACCGAACTCGCCGAAGCCCGTTATTATGACGACTACGCGTCTGTGTCTTCCGTCGAGAGCGGATGGGCGTCATACACACCCCCGGCAGGCTTCCCGACGCCGCGGACAGATGCAAAAGGGCTGCTGACGGCCGTTCTCGCCGAAAAGCGGCTGACCGTCACCCACTACGATAACCTCGGCCGCGAGGTGCGCGTGGCCCGCGGATCATATATCGATTTCCCCGAAAACTGCCGTTTCACGCGCTACGACTACGAGGGCAAGCCCGTCGAGGAACGTTTTGTGACCGAATACGGCCTGTCGGCGCCCGAGCAGCGCATCACCCGGCGCTATTACTCGTCGGGCCATCTCCGTGATGTCACGGTGAGACAGGGAGCCGACACGGCGCGCTTTGAGTACACCTACGACGATGCCGGCCGCATATCCGAAACACTGCTTTCAGGGCGTATCACGCGGACATTCGGCTATAACGCCAACGGATGGCTCACCTCGTCGTCGGCTACGGTCGTGCGGTCAGGACTGCCGCCGGTGATACAGCTCGGCGAGACGGGCGGCGCGCAGCGCGCCTCATCGCTGACACCGACCTACACGGCGACCATTTTCAACGAGAAGCTCCACTACGCCGAAAGCGGCAGCGGCAGCACGGCGCGCTACGACGGCAAGATATCGGGGCGCACACGCGACGGCCGCCACACCGCTTACAGCTACGACAGCCACGGCCGGCTGTCGGCCTCGACATCAGGAAGCTCGGGACCCATAAGCCTTAAGGATGCGCCCGACTTCTCGACCGAATACACCTACGACCGCAACGCCAATATCAAAACTATGATGCGGCGCGGCATCGTCGACATCGTAGGCGGCAAGAACGTCTACGGGGTTCAGAGCGACCTGACGATGACCTACACCCTCAACCGGCTCACCAAAATGGAGGCCGACAGCGAGGGCGCCGACTATGAGGGGCGCACCGGTGTGAGCGCCTCGGGCACCGTCACAGGCTTTACATACGACTCCAACGGCAACCTCACGGCCGATCCATCGCGCGGCATACTTCAGATAAAATACAACCGCCTCAATCAGCCGACCGACGTCTACCTGACGGGCGGTCAGCGGCAGCATATCACCTATGACGGACTCGGCGGCAAGCTTTCGGTGGAGTACTCGCAGGTTCCCGAAGCCATGCTTACGTCGCCCGAGACCGTATATTCCGACAGCGAGTATAAGCTGCAGTCGCGGCGGTCGTATGTCGGGCCGCACGTGTTCCGCGACGGCAAGCTCGAATACTCGGCATTCGCCGGGGGCTACTTCGATCCTCAGGGCGGCACGATGTACTATCTGACCGACTGGCAGGGCAACAATGCCGTCGTGGCCGACAACCGGGGCAACGTAGTTCAGGAGACGACCTATTATCCCTACGGCGAGCCGACGATAGAGCCGACCGGTCAGCGCTATCTCTTCGGCGGCAAGGAACGCGAGCATGCCGGCGGCCGCAACGCCTATGACTTCGGCGCCCGCATCCTCACCCCCTACGGCTGTTGGTCGACCCCCGACCCGCTCGCAGAAAAATTCTATTCCATATCCCCATATTCCTACTGCGGCGGCGATCCGATTAACAGAGTGGATGAAGACGGAAAGGATATTTACGAGTTTAACAGTAAAGGGGCATTAGTCAATATCATCAAAGAGCTGCGCTATGATCTGGTTAGTATAACCACGCCGTCAGGACGCATACAGGAATGTGTGTTTGAATATGGCACAATATATGGCATTAAAAAAATTGACTCTCAGAGAGCTCCCGAAAGCTATTACTTTAAAGTAAAAGGTGTTGAAAATAGCGATGATATATACATGATGTTAGCGACCAATACCAGTTCTGAATGGGGTTTAGTCAGATCAGAAAATAAAATAACAGGAGCAATCGAAAATTATATCGGGACATCACAATTAGAGGATGCAGAACTTACTGGAATACGTATTATGAAGAGAGTTATGAATCCTGAGACAGAAATTCTGAGAAGATGTATACACAGTCATCCTAATAATTCTATGCCATCAGGATGTCCGGAAAGCAGGCGCCCCAATGAAGGAGACATTCCTACGGCAAGGGTGGTTCAAGAGCTATATCCATATTTCGACAATTTCGAAGTGCTTAGAGTAAGATCCTTAAGAATCGATCGATATAACAAGGATTCTCATGTATACGATTTTGAAAATTACCCCAAAGAATATTTATCAGACGATATAAGATGAAACAAATTTTTATAATTACAGTATGGTCAATTGCCGTTGCGTGTGTTATTCCGTCAAAAGCTTCCGAGCCTGACGTCAGGATCCAAATTATGGCAGATCTAACGGACTCGATCAAGATAGCCGACCGGCCTGATATTGCAAAGCCATACATTGATGATGATATATATTTAAGAGATACGACATATAATCTTAATCTGCCGTTGGTTATCATAAAAAATAAAAAACTGAAGGATAAGCTGTCGAATTTTATAATGAACGATAAAATGGATTTTAGACATACTCAATATTTATATTTAGAACAAGAAACGTCCTACTCGAGAAAAGACAAAGGAAAAGTATACTCTTTATGGGAATTAGCGCCTAATAGTAATTGTTCATTAAATATCGGCAAATATTCAGTCGGATATTGTCAAATTGATTCGATATTTGTTATAATCGATGAATCAGCCAAATCAAAGGTAAAGATGGTCAAAGGCTATAATAAAGACTTTAGTATAAAAGTATGTATTTATAAACCCCCATATTTTACCGAACCAAGAATGATTCATACAGATAAATAGATTTCTGATCTATCATTATTTTTGACTGCGATAGACCGTATCGCGTTAGATGATACTATATGTTAAAACAGCTGAAATATGAATCGATGGCAAATATTGAATTCTTAATTTATTAGTTTACTGTGTAAACTGAATATATATTTACAAATGATTTTGAACGCATTTCGTATCATATCGGTTGCATTGTGTGCTTTATTGTCAGTGCTGACAATGAGCGGCAATATTGCGCTGCGGGGTAACTGCTTCTATGCGGACGCACGGGTCGTGCGTCCCTACCTTGTGGATGATCTTGTGGGTCAGCGCTATCTCTTCGGCGGAAAGGAACGCGAGCATGCCGGCGGACGAAACGCCTACGACTTCGGCGCCCGCATCCTCACCCCCTACGGCAGCTGGTCGGCTCCCGACCCGCTCGCCCGGAAATTCTATCCGCTCTCCCCATACTCCTACTGCGGCGGCGACCCGATTAACAGAGTTGATCAAGATGGGAAAAAATGGATCGTCACAGAAGAAGTTACTTCTGATGGCCAAAGTATACGTTTATGTATTACCGGAGTAGTAATCAATGCAAGTTCATCAGCCATTGATTTATCCGAATTAGCGATAAAAATAATTGAACAATTACAGGACGTTTATACTTTTACTTCAGACGATTTAAATGTAACAATGACAGCGGAGATTAGAGTTGCTAAATCAGCGGATGATATATCTCCTGACGATCATATTTTTGCGGTCGTAGATCAAGATAAGCTAAAAACGAATAGTCTTGCTCGTACATTTTATAATGGGAATGAAATTGAAGTAGGAACAATTGTTGCGAATCAGACATTGACTGATGAAAATACGCGAACCATCTCGCATGAGGTTGGACATTCGGGTGGATTACATGATACAAATTTGGATAAGAATACATTACCAATAAAGTATAATGATATCAATTTGATGACTCAGATAGCTGCACTCCAAAATAAAGAGGAAAAAAATTCAGCTATTTTTCTCGAACCGATTCAAATAAATCAGATTGTGAACAATTACAAGACTGGGAAATTAAATAAATTTAGATCGAACCGTTTTAAATATAGTTATTCATTATATCGTTAAAAAATAAAATTTAATGAGGATATATATTATCATTCCCATTTTGTTTTTTCTGACATCGTGCTCATCCAGTCGTAAAAACGATACTCCTGAAAGGGAGATTAATGACATACACGAGCGAGGAACTTGGGTCAGCATTAAAGATGCTAATGGCGAGAACGGCTACTGCCTTTTTGAAGACAGAGTATTCGGACTGGATATAGGGATACGCGATACTGCTGAATTATACTATTGGATAAAAGAATTACAGCCATTAACTCCCATTTCCGGAGCTGACGCTGAAACTTTTGAGATTTGTATTAACGCTGATTATGAGCCATATGCCAGAGACAGGCATAAAGTTTATTACCATGACCTTGGGGTGACAGAATTCTTTGATGGAGAGGAGATAGGGGGAGAGATATATCGTGGAGATTTTTCCATAAATGGCGCTGATCCCCAAACTTTTAAATATATAGGATCTGGTTATGCCGTTGATAAATACAATATGTATTATGAAGGGCAGAAAACACTATGGAATGAAACTATGATTAAGCTGTTAAATTGTAAGCCAACGGCAATACAAACGGCTCCTTAACATATCAAAGTAAAAGTCAATCTAATTTTATACAAAATGAGAAAATTACTATTTTATATAGCAGCAGTTTTGTTTATCGCCTGTTCTTCAACACGCGATATCAGCAACAATAATGTCAATAAGGAAATCGCTTCGCAGTTCAAGATTAAGAAGATTAAATGGTTTAGAAATCAATTCATTATATATGCAACACGCAATGATTCCACCTTCAAAATTGTTAGCAATATAAAACATACATCTGTTTCAGATAGTGATGAAATTAGAGTCGGTAAATATTACAGTTTAGACTTGGAAAAATATTATCCTCGAGATTCTCTGTTTGGGATGAGTGTGATGCCAAATTTAGGGATAAAATATGTTAACTATATAGAAGTAGAAGAAAAATGCCACTATTCGCTTTATTACGCAAAGAACATGAACGGGTTATATATCGAAAACAGCACGGAATGATTTATCTTTGCAATTGGTTATGAAATACTTTCGCGGCACATCGGTTGTTTATGCTGGCTTGTTGACTGGACGCGCAGCGAGCGGTAGTGTGACGCGCGATGACAACCGCGGCATAAGCTCGATAGAATATAATGCGCTTGGGCTGCCGTCACGGATATCTGTAGGCTCAGGCTCTTCGATAGAATATATCTACAGCGCCGACGGAACTAAACTCGGGAGCCGATATACCGAAGGGCGCGCCGCAAGCTATGCCTTAGAGGCAAAACAACAGGAACAGTCGGCGCAGCCTTACGCCTATATTTCTGAAGATTACGACTACATAGGCTGCTATGAATTCCGTAACCGCAACCTCTTTCGCGTCAACACGCCCTACGGCTACTATCTTGCCGGGGAGTTCACGCCGTATATGCGCGACTATCAGGGTAACAACCGCAACGAAGCAGGCTATTACGCCTATGGACTGCCGACATCAGACAGCGATGTCAAATCATACGATCCCTACCTTTACGGCGACAAAATGCTGTACACCCTCAAGGGCCTCAACATCTACGACTTACTTGCACGGACTTACGCCCCCGACATAGCGCGCTTCATGCAGCCCGACCCCAAAGCCGGCGACTACCACTGGCTTTCACCCTACGCCTACTGCGGCGGCGACCCGATAAACTTTGTAGATCCGGACGGACAAGTCCTATATACTACATACAATGGCGTTAATTATTCATGGGAATATAGGAACGGGAAATGGGGCTTTTATAATTCCAGTGGAAATCTTTTTGACGGAGATGATTCGTTTATTACAAATCTGGCTTCAAGTCTTGAAACTCTTTTGTCGGGAGAAACAGGGAAATCATTAGTTACAGAATTAGTCAATTCTAAAAAGTTTATTAAACTAAAGGACGGAAGTAAACTGAAAGGGGATATAAAAACAGGAGCCAATGACGATCTGACTAACATCTATATGAATTATAATGATCCTGTTGGAGCAATGACAACAGAAGGTATGGACTTCAATTCAACCATGAACCTTGCCCATGAATTGGCTCATGTTCAATTAGGCAAAAAATATGATGAACAATGGGACTTAACTGCTGACGGTTCTGAAATTAGTTTAGGTCAAGTAGATAAGTCTGAGTTATATGCAACTCACGTTGAAAATAAAATCAGAGCAGAGCAAAATGCTCCTCTCAGAACCTATTATGGATATGATAAAAAAAGATGATACCGACAGGAAGAATAATAGATCAGTCAGGAAAATCAAGTTTATACTATGATGAAAACGAAAATTTGATATTTCCCCTGAACAAACATTCATTTACCCCTTATATATATTTGCCATGAGATATTTAATTATTATTGTAACAGCTACTATGATATTGAGTACCTACGCGTTCAGCACGGCTAAAGAGAACATTCATCTGCCCGACAGCTGTGTATATTACGCTCCTGTTTATGATGCAGATTCATTCAAAAATTTCGACAAGAAGAGAGAGAAACTGGAACAGTGGACAATAGAGGGGACTACTCATGTACTTTCCGTACTTGATTCATTTAAACTCTTGAACCACGCGTCTGATACCATTGTCGAAGCGTTTTTTGAGCCGTTCAACTGCCAGCCTTTTTCGTTTCTGAAGACGAGTAAAGGCACTGTTCTCGAATGCTATTCAAGATGCGAACCATCTTCGTATACATTTTCACCCGGTCCAGTAGACTTTGAATTTTGTTTTGTTAAGAATCCGGTGGAACGTTTTGGCCCCGGGGTTATCGATCACCCTGATTCCGTCCTGCTGTCGATAATATATCGATGGGATCTTGATACCGTAGCCGATTTCTTCAGATATGGCATGGCCAAGAGATTTTCTTTAAATGCTTTCAGATATATATTGCACGATAATGCGGTGGTTGATATTCAGCGATTTATGGGGTTGAATCAACTATACGGCCGAATCGTTGTGAATTGTCCCTGGTAGCAATGTGGAATACTCTGAATGAGATATGATATTCCGATACCGCAACTTCATATACGACGGAGCTGACAACCGTGAATACGCCTACGATTCCAACGGCAATGTGACGCGCGATGACAACCGCGGCATAAGCTCGATAGAATATAATGCGCTCGGGCTGCCGTCACGGATATCTGTCGGTTCAGGCTCTTCAATAGAATATATCTACAGCGCCGACGGAATTAAACTCGGAAGCCGATATACCGAAGGGCGCGCCGCAAGCTATGCCTTACAGGCAGAACAAACGGAACAGTCGGCGCAGCCTTACGCCTACATCTCTGAAGATTACGACTACATAGGCTGCTATGAATTCCGTAACCGCAACCTCTTTCGCGTCAACACGCCCTACGGCTACTATCTTGCCGGGGAGTTCACGCCGTATATGCGCGACTATCAGGGTAACAACCGCAACGAAGCAGGCTATTACGCCTATGGACTGCCGGCATCCGACAGCGACGTCAAATCATACGATCCCTACCTCTATGGCGACAAAATGCTGTACACCCTCAAAGGCCTCAACATCTACGACTTCCTTGCCCGAACCTATGCCCCCGACATAGCGCGTTTCATGCAACCCGATCCGTTAGCAACAGAAAACCACGGTGTATCACCATACATTTATTGTCTCAGCGATCCGATTAATTTCATCGATCCTACGGGTGAAAAGGTCTATTATGTCGATATGACAGGAAGATTAATTTCTTCGGAAGAAGCCGGGACGTACAATTCTTTAAACATGAAAGAGGTTGAGGCTCAATACGAGGGTCTTGACGTAGTCCTAATCATCGATAAAGACGGCAAAATTATAAACCAATCCGAGACTTTCGAAGAAGGGACAATCAATGGAACCCTGAGTTTTCCTACCGATTTACCGTTTTGTGGAGACTTCAAATCCATCTTCACGCTTTTTACCGTAAATGGCGACGACAATGCAAAATCAATCTTTCAATTTTTGTCAGATAATATTACGGCAACTTCCGGTATTGAATTCGGATTGAATCTTATGGGGGAATCTGCAGACGGATCTGTAAATGATATTTTTACGGGACATACCGTAGCAAAGTTAGCTCATGTTGATAAGCTATGGCTATTTCGTTATTTAATGGGAGAAATATTTAGGGAATTTGATCATTCTCACAAAGAGAGTTCTAAGCCGAGCCCAGCAGATAAAAAGTTTGCCAGGGTGGTTTCTAATCAATTATTTTTTAAACAGGATTATATTCCTTTATTTAATATTTATATGTCAGCGACAGGACAATATAGATCATATAATGGATTTCAATAATTTTTATAACCAATTTAAACTATATTGAAATGCTGAATGCTGTTTTTATTTTTCTTTCGTTCTATATTATGAATGTTGGAAACGCGACGAGTGAACCGGTAAAAATGGTGAATTTAGAATATGTTATGTCCAAAGCAGAAACTATGTTTAATGTGCAATATGGTTGCCGGCAAATGCAGCTGATGGACTCTATAACGGATTATATTTATAAGACATCGGAATGCTTTCCCAAAGACAATCTTATTAAGCAGATAACCCAACGGCCTCTGACTATAACTGTTCATAAATTGAATAGAAGGGATTACACTTACGAAGAGACTTTCTTGGGCAAAAAATGTCAGTTCTATTCTAACGGTTCCTACTATATCCGCATCAGTTTTGGAGAGTATATGGTGACAAATTTGTATGGTTTTAAGTACAATGGCCTTAATTTTGTATCGCCATGTTTTCTACAGGGTTTTTATACAACGATTAATGATTTAGTGTTAACTGGAATAACACATCTCCCCGACGATATCGACGAAACAGGGCTTTTTTATGACTGGAGATTTGTAGTACGTGACGGGAATATAAGCACGGCATATTGCTGCTCCTTAGAAAGTTTTAAGACTTTCGATATAAAGAAAAGGTATGAAATCGGAGGCGCAAGCTTTTTCAGACTGCTTCCACAACCGGCAAGAGAAAAAGAAGAATACGAACCGGACGATTGGATTATGGATGCGGATTTTTTAGTTCAGCAGTGATTGTCCTTTGTGAGCTTAGCGGGCTTTGTGCGGGTCGGGGGGATGCGGAAATGGAATGAATGACTTTGGGCTTGTTGCAAAAACGGATAAAAAGTTGTAGATTTGTGGAGCCATAAATGTTTGGTGATAACTCTGAATAAACTAAAATCATTAACATAAAAAATTCTGCTCTACTATCATGGAAATGGAAGACAAGATCAAAAGCGAATTTCAGAAGCGTTTTGGCTCTGAGGGTAATATCTATGCGTCGGCCGGCCGTATCAATCTTATCGGCGAACATACCGACTACAACGGCGGTTTCGTGTTCCCCGGTGCGATCGACAAGTGTATCATGGCTGAAATCAAGCCTAACGGCACTGACACGGTGAGAGTATTCTCGATCGACGTTGACGATTACGCAGAGTTCGGACTGAAAGAAGCCGACGCTCCCGAGCAGCAGTGGGCGTGCTATATATTCGGCGTATGCCGCGAGATAATCAAACGTGACGGCAAGGTCAAGGGCTTTGACGCAGTGTTCTCGGGCAATGTGCCTCTGGGCGCGGGTCTGTCGTCATCGGCGGCTCTCGAAAGTGTGTTTGCTTTTGCTCTCAATGATCTGTTCAACGACAACACCATCGACAAATTCGAACTGGCCCGCATCGGACAGTCGACCGAGCATAACTATTGCGGCGTGAAATGCGGCATCATGGATCAGTTTGCATCTGTCTTCGGCAAGAAAGACCATCTGATGCGTCTCGACTGCCGGTCGATGGAATTCGAATATTTCCCGTTCAACCCGCAGGGCTACCGTCTGGTGCTGGTTGACTCTGTCGTCAAGCACGAGCTCGTCGGTTCGCCTTACAACCGCCGCCGCGAGTCATGCGAGCGTGTCGCCGCACGTCTGGGACTTCAGACGCTCCGCGATGCCACGATGGAAGATCTCGACTCGATCAAGAGCGACATAAGCGCCGAGGACTATATGCGCGCCCGCTTTGTGATCGGCGAGAAGCAGCGTGTGCTCGACGTGTGCGACGCTCTGGTCAAAGGAGATTATGAGACCGTAGGCGCCAGAATGTATGAGACACACGAAGGTCTGTCGAAAGACTATGAAGTGAGCTGCGAGGAACTTGATTTCCTCAACGACGTTGCCAAAGAGTGCGGCGTGACTGGCTCGCGCATTATGGGCGGCGGCTTCGGCGGCTGCACTATCAATCTTGTGAAGGACGATCTCTATGACGGCTTTATCAAGACGGTGACAAAGAAATTCGAAGAGCGTTACGGCCATGCTCCAAAGATCTACGATGTTGTGATCTCTGACGGAGCACACAAATGCTGAGGACGATGAACAACAGAAAAACCGTTATCGAGCGCATCGACTCGCCCGAGGGGCAGATTGTCGTGATCACGATGACCAACCGCAAGGGTGCGTCAGTCACGCTGACCAATATCGGGGCCGGCATCGTGAGCGTCGTCGTCCCCGACCGTAACGGCGAGCTTGCCGATGTGGTGATCGGATATGACGACGTAAGGGACTATTTCGGTGACGGACCGTGCGCGGGCAAAGTGCCGGGACGCTACGCCAACCGTATCGCCAAAGGTCATTTCACCCTCGACGGAGTGACCTACAGTCTGGCGATCAACAACGGACCGAACGCCCTGCACGGCGGACCGACAGGCTTTCAGAATCGTCTGTGGGACGTCGGCCTTGCCGGAGATGACGCCGTGCGCTTCACGCGCCTGAGTCCTGACGGCGAGGAGTCATACCCCGGCAATATGACAGTCGTTGCAATGTACCGCTGGACCGATGACAACCGTCTTGAACTCACTCTCGAGGCTCAGACCGATAAACCGACGGTTGTGAATCTCACCAATCACACTTATTTCAATCTGTCGGGTCACGACTCAGGGTCGGCGCTCGATCAGGAGCTGCGGCTGTATGCGTCGCGCTATCTGCCGACTGACGAGACACTGATACCGACCGGCGAACTGTGCGCCGTGACCGGTACCCCGATGGATTTCACGAAGCCTCACCGTCTCGGACGCGATATCGAAGCCGACTTCCCGGCGCTGAAATATGGCAAAGGTTATGACAACTGCTGGGCCGTCGACGCCTATACCCCGGGCGAGATAAGGCCGGTAGCCGAACTGTTTGATCCGGCATCGGGCCGCGCCCTCGTCGTAGAGTCCGATCAGCCGGGTGTGCAGGTCTATACAGGCAACTGGCTCGCCGGGAGTCCGAAGGGCAAAGGCGGCTATGACTATGTCGATTATGACGCTGTCGCCATCGAGTGTCAGGATTTTCCCGACGCTCCCAATCAGCCCGGCTTCCCGTCGACGCGACTGGATCCGGCCGATGTGTACAGACGTCACATTATATTCAATTTCAAAACAAAGGCTAAATGAAACCTACACTCTTGGTTCTTGCTGCCGGAATGGGCAGCCGTTACGGAGGTCTGAAACAACTTGACGGTCTGGGACCTCACGGCGAAACTATAATGGATTATTCGATCTACGACGCTCTGCGGGCAGGATTCGGCAAAGTTGTCTTCGTGATCAGAAAAGACATAGAAAAGGAATTCCGCGAGAAGATCCTGTCGAAATATGAAGGTCATATACCCGTCGAAGTGGTCTTTCAAGCTCTCGATGATCTCCCTGAAGGATTTACATGTCCCGAAGGCAGAACAAAACCCTGGGGAACCAATCATGCTGTGATGATGGCGGCCGGAGCGATAAAGGAGCCGTTTGCAGTGATCAACGCCGACGACTTTTACGGCCGCGATGCCTTTGAGGTCGTAGCGCGTCAGCTGTCGGAGATACGGCCGGGCGAATATTCGCTAGTCGGCTTCCGTGTCGGCAACACCATGAGTCCCAACGGATCGGTGGCCCGCGGAGTCTGTGCGACCGACGCGGCCGGAATGCTTACCGATGTGGCCGAGCGCAAGGATATCAGATATGACGAAGCCGGCAATATCGTCTGCACGGGCGACGACGGTCAGCTTCAGGTGCTCGCGCCAGAGACTCCGGTGTCGATGAATCTCTGGGGGCTGATGCCTGATTATTTCGATCTGTCACGACGCGAATTTGCCCGCTATCTCGAGAAGAATATCGATAATCCTAAGGCAGAAATGACTATTCCCGACTGTATGGACGGGCTGATCAAGTCGGGAGAGGCATCGGTGAAGGTGCTCGACACGACTTCGCGATGGTTCGGCGTCACCTATGCCGGCGACCGTCCCGGAGTGGTCGAAAAATTTGCCGAACTCCACCGTCAGGGAGCCTATCCTTCGAAAATGTTCTGATCGATGACGACGGAGTGCTGACGAGGTATGGCACTCCAGTCGAAAATCTCTATTAAAGATTTGGCCGAGCATGGTCCGCAATCATTTGTGATTCGGGCTATGCTCGCTAATTTTCCGATTATTTCTTCGGCGGTGAAGCGGCGCCGCAGTTCGGCCATGCTCATCGCCTCGTCGCGTTTTGACAGACGCTGACCGCGGCTGTTGCATATCAGCGGCAGATGATAATAAGCGGGCGCCGGATAGCCGAGCAGGCTGTAGATATAGAGTTGCTGAGCCGCAGACAGCAACAGATCGCATCCGCGCACGACTTCGGTCACACCCATCAGAGCATCGTCGACAACTACGGCAAGCTGATAGGCCCATGCGCCGTCGGCGCGGCGTATCACGAAGTCGCCGCAATGGCGGTCGAGAGCCACGCACTGCCTGCCGAAGACACCGTCGGTAAACGTTATCTCATCGCCCGGAACGTAGAGCCTGACGGCGCCCACGGCGTTAGTGTCGGCGGCCGGAAACGGCGGGCGTTCGGCAGGCCGGCATGTGCCGCTGTATATGATTCTGCCGTCGGACTCATGGGGCGCCTGCGTCGCCATTATGTCGGCACGGGTGCACCGGCAGGGGTAGGTGATGCCGAGCGATCTGATCCGTTCGAGCGCTTCGGCATAAAAATCATCACGCTGGCTTTGCATGTATGGTGCGGCCGGCCCTTTGTTCTCTGTGCCTCCCTCGTCCCAGTCAAGTCCCAACCAGTCGAGATCGTCCTCGATCTGCCGGGCATATTCGGTTTTTGAGCGCTGAGGGTCGAGATCCTCGATGCGCAATATCCATTTGCCGCCAGACTTGCGGGCCGACAACCATGATATAAGAGCCGTGAAAATGTTGCCCAAATGCATTCTGCCGCTGGGCGATGGCGCAAAGCGTCCTGCCGGAACGTGCGTTTCGGCCGTTGTATCTATATGATGATCTGTCATTGACAACCGAGGAATAATTTCACAATGCAAAGTTACGAATTTAAGGGTCGTATGATGAAAAATGTAGTAAGAAAAATGATAAAATGTAGTAAGAAAACGCTAATTTTGTAGTATGAAAACTGCTTTAGAAGAATTAGTGGGAAGATATCGGGAGCTTGGCATAGACAGACAATTGGACTATGACAAGTTTTATCTGTATTCCATAATCACACATTCCACGGCGATTGAAGGCTCTACAATTACAGAGCTTGAAAACCAGATAATGTTTGATAACGGAATTGCCCTGAAAGGGAAAAGCCTTATCGAGCAGAATATGAACCTTGACCTGAAGGCTGCATACGATCGGGTGCTTGATTATGCACGCGATCATGCCGACATTACAGTCGACCGGTTGAAAGAATTATCGGCACTGACGATGAAAAACACCGGTTCGGAATATCATACGGCGTTGGGAGATTTCTCATCGGCAAACGGCGATATCCGTCTGTTGAACGTGACTGCCGGAGTAGGCGGACGGTCCTATATGGCATTCAATAAAGTGCCGCAGAAGCTGAAAGAATTTTGTGAGGCTCTGAATGCATCCCGGCGAATGACGGTGTCAATGTCGTTGCAGCAGCTTTATGAAATGAGTTTTGACGCGCACTATAATCTTGTGACCATTCATCCGTGGGCCGATGGCAACGGACGAATGGCCCGGTTATTGATGAACTGGTTGCAATTTGAATATGGACTTATCCCTTCGCGCATATTCAGTGATGATAAGGAGGAATACATAAAAGCTCTCGTTGCCACCCGAGAATACGGAGACCTGTCGATATTCCGCAGCTTCATGACTGAAACGATGGTGACGCATCTGTCGCGCGACATCGCCAGTTACGAAAAGTCAATCGGAGAAACTGAACCGATAATGTCGGCTTATCCCGCTTCAGCGGCATCCGGAAAAACACGCGATAGAGTAATTGAACTCCTCCGCCAGAATCCTAAACTCAGCTCGACTGCTCTCGCGGCAGAAATCGGCATATCAGCCAAAGGCATACAACGCCATCTTGCCAGCCTCAAAGCCGAAGGCATCATTCGTCGCATCGGGCCGAACAGAGGTGGTGAATGGCAAATTACCAGGTAGATTAACTACAATTCATATGTCATAAGACAGAAAGATAATTAGGGCTTAAAGTGAAATTGGGCCGCGTTATTATGAGCAGAGATTAGGAGGTGAAATATCATCGATTCATCGTCTCCGCAAATTTTTTTGTACCTTTACAGCGTTATTTAATATATGAGAATACGATCAGTCATAAAACGGCTTATTGCAATGTCTGCGGCGCTGGGTTGCGTGGCAGGAATAAACGCTGCAGAGTTCTGTGACAGTGTGACTTACTCGGCCGCACTGCTGACAAATGCGTCGACAGGCCGCTTTGCGCCATATATGATCGGATCGTGGAACGCTGACCGCACGACAATGAAAAATGCTGTTGAGGCAGATTTCAGTGTCGAAAGCCCGATGTCGCGCAAAGGTCGCTTCGGCTGGGGCTGGGGCGCCGAAGTGCTGACAGGCTATCAGGACATGGTCAGGTATGACCGCTATGATGCAGACAATGTTGAATGGACAACGTCGGCGATGAGGCCGTCGGCGGTATCTCTCAGGTCACTTTATGCCGAAGCGCATTACCGGAGCCTGTATATGCTTGTCGGAATGAAGAATTTCGAGTCAAAGATTGTCGACGGACGTCTGTCGTCGGGCGATCTTATTCACAGCAACAATGCCAGGCCGATACCGGGTGTGACAGTCGGATTTATGGATTTTCAGAATATACCCTTTACCGACGGATGGCTGCAGATAGACGGTCGGATAATGTATGGCAAGTTTTTTGATAACTCTTTCCGCCGCAAGCAATTCAACCATTATAATGATCTGATTGCTACTGATATTTATTATACATATAAGTACTGTTATTTCAGAACAAAGCCGACTGAGAGATTTTCGGCGATTTTCGGAATGCAGGCGGCCGGTCAGTTCGGAGGACATACGGATGTCTATTACCGCGGTCAGTTGTGGCGCACGGAGACCCGTGGGTTCAGGCTGAAAGATGTCGTCAAGATGTTTTTCCCGACATTGGACAACGGCAACGGTTACTATGAAGGAAACTCACTCGGGGCATGGTCGCTGAGAGCCCGTTATCGTTTTACGAACGATAATGAACTTGCCGTGTATTGGGAAAAACCGTTTGAGGACGGGTCGGGTATCGGTTGCCGCAATGGAGCCGACGGCCTCTATGGCGCGCAATTCTCATTTTCGAAAAACCGATGGCTGAAGAGTGTCGTTGTCGAGTATCTCGATTTCCGCAACCAAAGCGGCCCGTTGCATTTTGCCCCCGGCGACCATATCGATCCGTCGATCACCACCGAGGCTACCGGCGGCGACAATTATTATAATAACGATACATACGGGCCCTATGTCAATTACGGCATGTCGATAGGATCTCCGATGCCGGTGGCTCCAATCTATAACATCAACGGTTATCCGCAGTTTATCAGCAACCGTATGCGCGGAGTGCATGCGACTGCAACAGGACAGATCTCTGATGAGCTGGCGTATAAGATCGCTGCAAGCTGGCAGAAAGGTTATGCCATGGGGCGTGTGCCCTTGCCTCATGCAAAGTCGGACGTGTCAGCTCTGGTTGAAATAGACTGGTGTGCTGACCGGATCATGAAAGGGTTGTCAGTGGATTGCCGCGTTGCTTTCGATACCGGAGAACTGCGCGGAGATAATTTCGGAGCCGCACTCGCCGTGCGTTACACAGGCTCACTAACGTTTAAATGATCAGATCTTTATGGGACGACGGTTGTTGATGATAATCCTGCCACTGCTGCTATTCTGCTCCTGCCGCATGAATAACGGAGATATCGGTGACTTATTCGGATCGTGGCTTTTGTATTCTATGACAGTAGACGGGCAGACACCAGAAGATTTTGATGCCGAAGAGACCTTCTGGGAATTCCAGAATAATATCATCTCGATATCGCGTGTGGAATTTATGTATGACAAGGAAAGCCGCTGGGGCACCTGGAGTGAGGCCGACGGCAAACTTTTGCTTAACTATACTCATCATGAGCATGGGGTCAATCAGGGGACAGCGAAATATAGCGCTCCTGAATGGCTCGGCTTCCCTCCCAATCAGATTATACCGCTGACATTTGTCGAGCGAACATCCAACCGCATGTCGCTGACCCGGACATCCGAAAACGGGGAGGTTTATGTCTATTCACTTCGTAAAATATGGTAAATGCAATATGATTGATCAGGCTAAAACGATACTTGTGACAGGAGCCGACGGCTTTATCGGCTCTCATCTGACAGAAATGCTTCTGGGCCTCGGCTATAAGGTCAGGGCGCTGGCACAGTATAATTCGTTTAATTCGTGGGGATGGCTCGAGGGCATAAAGCATCCCGGACTCGAAGTCGTCTGTGGCGATGTCAGAGATCCTGATTTCTGCCGTGAGATCACCGCAGGCTGCGGAACGGTGTTTCATCTGGCCGCGCTTATCGCGATACCATACAGTTATGTGGCTCCCGACAGCTATGTCGACACCAACATAAAGGGAACGATGAATATGTGTCAGGCCGCTCGTTTTGCCGGCGTCGACAGAATCGTAGTGACTTCGACCTCGGAGGTCTACGGCACGGCAATTGAAGTGCCGATACCTGAAACGCATCCCCGTCAGCCCCAGTCTCCTTATTCGGCAACGAAGATAGGTGCCGACGCGATCGCTGAAAGTTTCTATAACGCATTCGAGCTGCCGCTCGTTATAGCGCGTCCGTTTAACACCTACGGTCCCCGCCAGAGTGCGCGGGCCATCATCCCGACGATTATCTGCCAGATTGCATCGGGAATGCGTACAATAAAAGTCGGAGATCTTACGCCGACAAGAGATTTCAACTACGTGACCGACACATGCCGCGGATTTATCGCGCTGGCACAGGCTGAAGGCATCGAGGGCAAAAATATAAATATCGCGTCGGGAACGGAAATTTCCATGGGTGACACGCTGCGAATGATCGCAGATATCATGGGCGGCGATGTCGAGTATGTTGTCGATCCCGAGCGGTTGCGTCCGGCCAAAAGCGAGGTGAGAAGACTCTGCGGCGACAATCGCCTGATTACGACACTCACTGACTGGCGTCCGCAAGTGACTTTGAGGGAAGGACTTGAGCGCACGGTCGAGTGGCTGAGCAAACCGGCTAATCTTGCACGTTATAAAGCGGAAATATATAATCGCTGACCGAAGATGAAGCGAAAAAATATCAATATATTATTTCTCGGCGGAGCCAAACGGGTGTCGATGGCTCGTATGTTCAAGGCAGCGGCACAAAAGCTCGGCTACAATGCAGCAATCTATAGCTACGAACTTGATAAATGTGTGCCTGTCGCCTGTGAGGCTACTGTAGTCGAAGGCTCGCGATGGAGTGATCGGGATGTGATCAGCCGTCTCGATGAAACAGTCGAAAACTATAAGATAGATATAATTGTGCCGTTTGTTGACGGTGCGGTCGGAGTGGCCGCATCTTATGCGGCAACCTTTCCGGGTAAAGTGTTTGTGCCGTCCGGGTCTGCCGAAGCGGCAGAGCTGATGTTTGACAAAGTTCGTGCGGCCGATGCACTTGAAAAGGCGTCCTTCCCGATACCGGCCACCTATCATCCCGGCGATCCGTGCATGAGACTTATCGCGAAGCCTCGTCACGGTTCGGCGTCAAAAGGCATAATAGAAATCAGCGGCATAGAGCGTCTTGACGACGTGATGCTCCATGCCGGCGACTATCTTGTGCAGGAACGTATCGACAACCGCGAGGAACTGACGGTCGACTGCTATGTGTCTGTCGCCGACGGACGTCAGCTTGTCATATCGCCACGGCGACGCAACGTCACTGTCGGAGGCGAAGTCTCGGATACGGAGACTGTTGTCTTTCCAGAGGCAGTCGAGCTGACGCGCAGAGTGCTCAGTCATTTTGATCTGCGCGGAGCCGTCACAGTTCAGCTTATTCACGACCTTGACTGTCCCGGTCGTCTGCTGATCATGGAAGTGAATCCACGTCTGGGCGGCGGAGCAGTCTGCACGGTTGCGGCCGGAGCCGATATCCCGTCCCTGATCATTTCAGAGGCAATGGGTCTGGAGCTCGCCCCGGCTGAAGCACGTCCGGGTGTGCGCATATGCCGCTATATGCAGGAAGTGGTCTTCGTCGACGGTGTCTGTCAATCATCTAAAACAATCTGATATGTCTGTCAATCATACTATTATTATAGCCGAAGCCGGCGTGAACCATAATGGCGATATTGATCTTGCTCGCAGGATGGTTGTGGCCGCAAAAAATGCCGGCGCCGATTATGTCAAGTTTCAGACCGCGATACCCGAGCTTGTCATTTCTACGATAGCGCCTAAGGCCGAGTATCAGAAAGAGACTACCGGAGCTGAAGAAAGTCAGCTCGACATGTGTCGTAAGCTTCATCTGCCGCTGTCGGATTATGCCGGACTGAAAAAATATTGCGACGAGGTCGGAATCGGGTTCATGAGCACACCGTTTGACCTTGTGTCGATCGATTGTCTTGCGGAATTAGGCATGGATTACTGGAAAATACCCTCCGGCGAAATCACCAATCTACCATATCTGCGGAAAATCGCCGGCAAAGGCGGTTCTGTAATATTGTCGACGGGAATGTCGACTTTGGCAGAGGTCGAAGACGCCGTTGCGGTGCTTGAAGACGGCGGTATCGGCCGGGATAATATAATTTTATTGCATTGCACGACTCAGTATCCGACGCCGTTTGACGCCGTCAATCTCAGGGCAATGGAAGCGCTTCGGACACTCGGCTGCCGTTCGGTCGGGTACAGTGATCACACGACCGGAATCGCGGTGCCTGTTGCGGCCGTAGCGCTGGGCGCGACAGTCATCGAAAAGCATTTTACTCTTGACCGTTCGCTGCCGGGGCCTGACCAGAAGGCGTCGCTCGAACCGGATGAACTCGCGGCGATGGTACGCGAGATACGCGAGATAGAACAGGCTCTCGGCTCGCCGGAAAAAACTGTCGCCGAAACCGAGCGCCCGAATATAGAAGTTGCGCGTAAAAGTATAGTCGCCGCCCGTCATATAGCCAAAGGTGAAGTGCTTACGGAGGAAAATCTGACCGTGAAACGTCCGGGTTCGGGCATAAACCCGATGCTGTGGGATGAAGTGATCGGGCGCCCGTCGCCATCAGACTTTGAGCCTGATGAACTTATATGTTTTTGACCCGTTAGTCAGGTCTCAAAAAATCCTTGACAACTATCTTCGATATTATACGTTGCTATTTCACTCAATAATTCAATCAGAATATAATCAGTTCTTTGGTGGAATTTTTGAACATCATTTTGTGCGAGCTTAGAAATGGATAGCCAAGCAATCCATCTATGCCAAGATTCAAATGGCTTATGTCGCCCACAACAAATGGCTGTTCCTCAAAGGCAACGCCTCCAGTTGTAAAATTCAGGTTGCCAAATTCCTGTTGGGTAACATTCCCCGAAATTCCCGTAAGATTGGTCGTTTCAAATTTCACATCATCCGGCAACGCAGACTTTTGAATCAGATTTGCACCGGCTCCACAGTCTATGCCTAATTCAACTTCCTTACCGTCCATGTTTATTTTTATACATGGCAAATAATCCGATGCGAACTGACTGTATGGTATTGTGGCAATCGGATTACCTTGCAGGCGGATCTGCACACTGGAATCAATTAAAGACAGTTTTCGTGCGTTGTAATCATAAATAATGTCATAGCCTCCCAATATATCCATACCTATCAATCCGGCTATCGGCAATTCTTCTGCGTTTGCCTCCAGATGTTTCAGACTCCGTGTTAGGAATGAGGCGTTCTCTGTCGTTATGCCGGAGAGATTGAGATTGATGCTGTCCGCGACTGCGACGCCTGCGGTAGAATGTGCATTTACCCCGCCAATATTTGCAGTCCCACTTTTTGAGTTTAGATCAGCAATATAGTCAGAATTTAGGATAGAACGCTTTGCTCCTGTATCCAAAATTAAATTACAATCCTTGCCGTTAATTTGACCTTTAAGGATAACCAAGTGATTAGCATCCAATGCAAAAGGAATTGTAATCAACGGCACTCCAGCTTTTTTCGCAGATACTTTCTTAACAGACTGTGCTTTTGCCCCGGAGAGATAATCCAACTGTATAATCTTCCCTTTCTCATTGACGCCGAAACAAGCATCTTTCTCTCCGAGAACAGAATATTTTATCTTATAAGTCAAAATCATACCTCCGTTGTCGGTACGCTCTGAATTTACGAGAGCCATGTCTTCGATGGTATTGTTTGCGAGTGTCCCGAACACAGCTTTAAGCGAGGGCTGGAGCAAATTGCCGGAATTGCCTAATATGGTGCAATCTTCCGATAATAGACTATCCAACAATGATGCGTCCTTTGTATTGAGTGCTTCCTTGATTACATTCAGTTGATTCTGATACAGTCCTTCTTGCGCGAAAGAAGCCGACGCACAAATTATGCTTATTGCAATAATTAACAAAATCTTTTTCATAACTCAATTTTTGATGCCATTCCAAGGGTTTCTATCTGGCATCATTACTATTTTAATGCAAAGTTACACAATTTCGCTGACATACAGCGTATTCCCTTGAAATTTCGTGCCTCTTTGCTTTCAATTCTAAATCATAAAAATATTTATCAATCGTTAAGATTTAGTTGAATCTTTCATTCAGAACCCACGCTTTTTCTAAACCTCCATTCCCTACAAGCAACTTTTTCACTCCCTCTTTTCCCTTAACGGATAGTTGTACCGTTATTTTCTTATATATTTGATTTTCAGCAATAAAAGTCATTGAAAATCAATTCTACATTGAATTGTTTTATTTGTTTACTAATACAGGATCAAGGATGGAAAGATTGAGGGCATTCTCAATCTTTGATATCGTCTCGATCGAGAGGTTCTCGGTGCCTTTCAATACTCGTGAGATGTATTGTTGAGAGCAACCCATGCGCTCCGCTACCGATTTCTGTGTAAGTCCGAGTTCTTCCATCTTGTCGAGCATCATCATGGCTATGTGCTGTGAATAGCGAAGCCACTCCTTGTTGGCGATGCGCCAATCTGCATTTTCCCTCCATTTGGATGGAGTCGCGCTCTGATGCCGTTTGAGATTAGTTATAATTTCTTCTTTCGTTTTCATAGTCGTATCCTTTAGCTGATTTCGTTGAGGTAATCTTGAAAAGAGTCCATGTCAACAATGTTGTTTTCAAGCATATAACGTCGCACTCGCTCCATCTTCGCCAGTTCAACAAGAGTATGTTCACGCTCTTGCATGGTTCTTGTCAACTTGATTGCACCACCTGTAATGACATAAATTCCGTGTTCGAGTTTTATTGCATAAATACGGAGCCATGAAGCGTGTCCGGGCTTCTTCTTAAGTCTCGCCTTTTCCTTTCCGAGCAACATCTCCGTCATGCGCTGATTCTCCAATGGTCTGAAAATCTGGTCTAAATCTGCATCCGGGGATATATCCATAATAAGACATTGAAGTCTCTCGCTGTCCTCGATAGTGTCATATATCGCCTGGTTGACATCGGTTATCTTGAAGTATGCCGCCAAATCCCCGATATTCTGCTTGAAGAACGAGCGAAGCCATGCGACATCATTCCACTGTCCGAGAATGATGTCAAGCACATTGTCAAGGCAGTTATCATATCTAACAGCCCAGAGATTGCCATTTTCTGTTATCAGATCGAATTCCATATTGTGATTCTTTTCTGCAAAGGTAATCATCTTTCCTTAATTATACAACTTAATAGTTGTATTTGTTTGAAAATAACCTCAAATGTTGTCATGCCGATAACTTCATTGAAGTCTCCATTCATTCCCGAACTACCACCATCAAACAATAAAAATTCTTATCAACTGTTAAGATTTAATTAAATCTTTCATTCAAAACACACACCTTTTCTAATCCTCCATTCCCTACAAGCAACTTTTTCACTCCCTCTTTTCACTTAACGTATAGTTGTACCGTTATTTTCTTATGTGATTGATTTTCAATGTCAAACGTCATTGAAAATCAATTATCTTTTACTATTGATATATTCTCGATTTACACGATATACAAGCACTCCAATTAAAACAGCGAAGATAATTGCAAATGCCCCTGCTAAACCTTTCATAAGCAATAAATTTCTATAAGACAGTTGCTCCATACAAATCAATATAGCCAGCATGAGTGCTAAAGCGATTGAGATGGCTACAACGGCACAGTATTTTATTTTTCTGTTTGCAGGTTTGCTGTATAGTTTATTTAATTCGTCTCGCGGACCAATTTCAATCATTCCCATAAGGTATAAATTTTGATGTCGTAATACTATAAGAATTAATTTTTATCATTATTTCAATAGTTTCCTATCATTGTCGCCGCTTTCCAATATGCTCATCTGATGGATAGCGATTTGATTCAGCTTCACAAGCCGCTCGCTCTGCGTCATGCCTTGCTCGATGAAAACCGCATTGAGGTTTTCGCTTCGCGCAACATTCTCCGGCCTCGGCAATTCAAGCGAGCTTGATTGCTCTCGGCTAAGTTGAAAGTTTCCATATTCGACAGGCAGATAAGCTCGTTGATTGTGGCATAGTCGCGTATGTTGCCTTTGAGATCGGGATTGGCTTCGCGCCATTGTTTTGCCGTTACACCAAACATCGCCACATTCAGCACATCGGCTTCATTGGCGTAG
>CANPDU010000017.1 GCA_947573135.1 uncultured Bacteroidales bacterium
GTGAACCGAATTTATTTAATTTTTAACCCCGTCCATTTTTAGTGGACAGTAGTGCTTTAAGATATCAACACCAGAACATGTCTTTTAGTTCGACGGAGCGACCGCCACCATTATATATTTTGCAGGCGCTCCATCAGCATCGGGCGGCAGGAGTCGGAAACGGGCACACGCATTTCGCCGTAGACGATGCGTCCCTGCTCGAAAAGTCTTATGCGGTCGGTATTTGCGATATATGAACGATGGACGCGCATGAAGCTTTCGTGAGGCAGCAACGCCTCGACAGCTTTCATGCTCATAAGCGTCAGCACAGGCCGCGTCTCACCGTCGAGATAGATCTTGATATAGTCTTTCAGACCCTCAATGTACAATATGTCGCTCACACGAATTCTGATCAGGCGGTATTCGCTCTTAACAGTGATAAACTGCTGAGTTTTGTCGGGCTGAGTTTTCAGAGCAGCGGCACGCTCGACAGCCTCGAGAAACTCTGAATAGCTTATGGGTTTGAGCAGATAATGCAGAGCGTTGACTCTGAACCCATCGACAGCAAAGTCAGGATAGGCCGTTGTGAACACCACCCTCGTATCACCACTGATACGGCCGGCCAGTTCAATCCCCGTCATCTCGGGCATCTGAATGTCAAGAAACGCAATATCGGGCACACTCTCGTTGATGGCCCTGAGGCCCTGAGACGCAGAAGTGTATGCGCCGCACAATTTCAGCGACTCAGTGCGCTCGACATAAGCCGACAGCAGACGGCAGGCTAACGGTTCGTCATCGACAACTATGCACTTTAGTCCACTCATTGCTTCAAAACTTTTTGATCAATGTTAATCTCAAGAACAGCCGTATAATGGTCACCTTCGACAGTCGTTTTCAGGGTAGCCCTGTCGCCGTAGATAAGCAGGAGGCGGCGACGCAGATTGGCGATGCCGATACCGCCCTGACGATCGACTACCGTATGGCTGTCGAAACGATTGTGAGTGCGGCAGGTGATCACACCGTCGCGAGCGTCTATGTCGATCGAAATCTTATCGTTGCTGTCGCCTGTGTTGCCGTGCTTAAAGGCATTCTCGACCAAAGTAATGAACAGCAGCGGCGAGATGGCTGTGTCAGCCATAGTGTCGATATCGATATTGGTGACGACAGTTCCAGGAGACAGACGGAGCTCCATCAGTGATATATAGTTCCGTATAAACGATGTCTCCTGAGCGAGCGTGACATGCGAGGGCGACTCGTAGAGCATGTAACGCAACATCTGCGACAGTTCGTGAACAGCAGTCTGCGCCTCTGCCGGAGAGATTTCAATCAGGGCATAGATGGAGTTGAGAGTATTAAACAGGAAATGAGGATTGAGCTGACTTTTGAGATTGCGCAGCTCAGTCTCGCGCTGCTCCGACGCCATATCGCGGCGACGTCGTTCAAGAGCCGACCAATGATCAGACAGCCGCAGAGCCACGGCGAGCGCCACCGTCAGGATCACCATTACTGCATCGCGAAGCATCGACGAAACAAACATCAGGCGGAATTTCTCGGGATTGCGAATAGGTCGTGTCGCACTCTCGGCGATACGCGGCAGATAGGCGAAATAATACCACACAAGATAACTGATGCCCAAAGCGCATACAAGCAGCAGCAAGTTATAGCCGAGGAAACGCCATAGTCTGACCTTAGGCGTCAGAGTGTTGCCGATCACATAATAGTAATCGATATAGAATACCAGAATATAGACCAGCGACTTGGCATACATGTGCCAGTGAATGCCTTCCGAGCCCGGGCGCGCCGATGAAGAGAGAGCATAGCTCATAATAAACTCGGGCAACAGAAACAGCATCGAGATTACAATGAGATGCGATATGAATTTGTTTATATTGACTCTCTGTCGGTCAGCCGACAGACTGATGGTTTGCTGATCCATAGTGCAATCGTTGAAAATTACACTGCAAATATAACACATTGCCGACAGAAGTCAAGCAAAAGTCGACCAAGAGACTTATTTTATAGATGAAAAGATCAGCGGTCAATTACTATCCGCTGCAATACAATTATTCGATGTATAATCCTTTCAGGTTCTTTGCGTAATAAAGCGAATAATGGCATTTTTTCTCAATACCAATATCAAAAACTCGTGCCATTTCATAATTGAAGTCAAGATGCTTTCCTTTCAAAGAATCATTCGGATAAAATCTTTTCAGATCCAAATTATAAGATTTGCCGACTTTGATTTTAGCCATGTCAGAAGCATTCATATTATTCACATTGCTTACAATCTTGAATATTGAATCATTGCGCGTTGCATAAATGATATAATCATTTTCATGCTTCTTGATCTTCTTAATTTTGACCTGCGAAGTAATTCCATTATTAATATGGGGGTTATTGATTTCGCGTGCAGAAGAACAGGCGACAAACAGCATTGTGATAATAAAAATTAGTATAGCTTTCATTTTTATGAGTTAAGGGTTTATAACCGACATCGCTATTGCGCACAAAGATAAGCAATAAATTTTATATCAGGCAAATAATCGTTAGATTATTTTTTTGCGGAATTTGGGGATTTTAGATCGGACGGGCTTTTTAGATCGGGAGGACAAGTCGGACGACTCGGCCATATCTGGCCGAGCGCCCTGTGCGGACTCGTCCGTCGAGGGCTCGGGCATGAGGATCTCGGAGTCAGCGAGATTGAGGAGCGCGCGGTCGGTTGCCCGGGTCGAATCAGGGGAGACGACAAGCAGCGACAGCTTGCAGCGAACCTGCAGGGCGACCAGGCGCTTCATGACGTAGGCAGCCGAGGCGTTGCGGCCGAACGACAGGGCGGCGATGCGCGTCACCGAGTCGATGACGAAGGTGCGGATATCGGTCGTGGCGACAGCCTCCTCTATGCCTGCGATTACGAGATCGGCATAGTCGGTGGTGTCGTCGGGCGACTCATACTCAGGCGTGAATACGTAAAGATTTTCGGCTGACGAATGGCGGCCGATGATATCGTCGAGACGGCCTTCGGCGTTGACATAGGCGACCGGACGGCCCTGCCGAGCGAGTGAGGCGGCGATATCAAGAGCTGCCGACGATTTGTCGACCTCACGTGGAGCGTGAATGAGGGCGGTGGTACCTTCTTTCCAAATGTTACTGAACAGATAGACAGTCTTAGGGAGATTTTTGAAGAACTGGATGGAGGAAACGAATTTGTGTTGCATTTCTAAACTATATTTGTTGTTAAAATTATTTTGATTGCAAAACTACAATCAAGAATTTACATACGCAAATATATAGACCCATTTTAACAACTATAATTGTGTTAAATAATGTAAATAGGAAATTCCGCAACACTTTTACATTGCAAAACACACAAAAAAATAATTAAAGCAATTACAGAAATCAGAATGTGGCGTGAAAAGCAATCCTCACACCGCTCCGATCGATCTGATATGGAGGACGACGGTAGCTGAGACGCCAAACATAGTCCACCCGGAGACAACGGAATATATTATCAATACCTACAGAAGCCTCCATATAAGGTCCGCTGTCCATGCGCGAGATAGTCGCCTCGGGAGGGAAGCCGATCAGAGAGGGATTGAGCGAAGGGAGATTGCGGTCGCTCAGACGTCCGTAAAAACCGCTGAAAGAGAAAGCTTCGCGCAGTTTCGCCTTTTTGAGTCCGGGAATCATATTAAAAATTAGCCCATTAGGGCAATAGGTCAGAAACCAAGACACCTGTGAATCATTGATAAATTCCATCGGATTAAGCAGCGCGAAACTCTCGGGCTGAATAGTGTAGCTAAGATTGGCATTAGGAATTATCAGGTCGAGATAAGACGAACGGCTCCATACGCGTGCCGCTCCGGCCATTGCGTCGATATAACCGAAAGCCGACAGCCAGAAGCGCTTCTGCACACTGAATTCGGTCTTGTTGACAGGATAACGCGACAGCCATTGCGGAGCAAAAGTGTGGCTCAAAATAAAGACGGGAGCATCGAGATTGACGGGATAACGCGAGCTACGCGACTGATAGAACTTTTCGCCGGGAGCATAGCGCAGAGTCAGTTTAAATGAATTTTCGGTAAAGTGAGACATCGGAGTGCCGTAACCGTCGACAAAAGGAATCCACTCAGTGGCGATGCGCCTGTCGTTGCGCAGGACTGCCTCTACAGAGAAGTTATTGTAGAGTTCGAGAGTATAAGTGAAATCAGTCACACGGTGATAGATGACATTTCTGTCGGTCAGACGCTTGAGCGACAGAAATACGTTGTCGGGGTTGGTGAACATATAGTGCTGGCCGACATAGTCGATATCATAGAGCTGCGACAGGCGCAGAGAGTGGACCGGGAACTCGCGGGAATGGCGTTTTTTGTCGTGAAACGAATACTCCAGCTCACCCTTATATTTCCACTTGTGATCTCTTATGCCGTAGGCCGCGAACCCGCGCGCAAACCATCGGCGGCTAAGATTGGCCGTCGTCATGCCTCCGAGGCGCAGACGCGTGCCCTCGATAGGATTGAAACTGACTGTGGTGTTGACTGGCCCGTAGTCGAATTTATCGCCGAGCGGCACATAGCCCTGAACAAAAGCGCTGAGCACTCTCGCGCCGTAATAAAACAGTTTCGACTGCCCCAGCCGTTCAAGCATTGACTGCACACGGCTCTCCTGCACCGTCATCGGCGTAAGACGCGCATTCTGCCAGAACTCATCGGAGCGGCTATCGACGCTGTCGGCCGTTATCACACGCCGGGGGGTGTCGAAAACAGAGCTGTCGGGCGGCGGAGCAAACGAGTGAGAGCCATATGATGTGTTACGGCGCACGTAGAGCGACGGCATGCCCGGAAGCGGAGCCAGCTCGAGCGTAAGGTCGTCGCGCGTCTTCAGACGGCTGCCGTCGGGCGCCTCATCGTAAGTCTGGGTAAGATAGAACTGCTCGACAAAATTAAGATTAATCTCACGGGGCACACTCATTTCAACCTTGCGTATGGTCATGGCCGAATCGCCGAGAGCGACGTAAATATGACCGGTGAACCCGAATGCCGAGCGGTTGAACGGATAGAACGACAGAACGGCGCATGAGTCAGTGCCGACAGTCAGAGTATCGGTCAGATAAAATTTATAAAAATCAGGAGCTATGCGAGACAATGGACTCACAAAACGATTCTGAAGCAGATTGATATCGTTGTCATAGAGATTGATCTCGCGCAAAATGTCCTCAAGATAGACCTGCGAGTTGTCGGTATTGCTGACGGCGTCGATGCCGGTAGTCGAAAAACCGGTGACAGTAGTCCTGACCGAACGAGGATGCCGGCGGTAATTTACGGTCGAGGCCTTTTCCTTTACGGAGACATTCAGTATGGGTTTGCCCGACACTTCCGACGTATCGACATATTCCTTCACAAACGGGAATTTCCTAAGTATCAGATTATCGTCGTCGGGATGAAAATCATTCAGAGCAAGAGTGATGCGTTCGTACTTATCGTAGCTGTAATAGTCATGACGCCGCGGATCACCGATGTCGGCACTGTTGCGCAGACGGCGTGCGAACTCGACAGCAGGATTATTCTTCTTAGAATACTTCGACCGTCTGACAACCACTTCGTCGAGACCGGTCGTCGACGGAGAAAGCCACGCGACAACCATATTATAAGCATCGCGCCTGACCGGGATCACCACCGGATTGTAGCCCACCGACGACACTCGGATAGCAGTGTCGCCGGGATGGAAGGCAATGCCGAAGAGTCCGCGCGCATCGCTCACGGCACCTCGTGCACCCGGGAGAGTGACCACAGAGGCCCGCGCCAACGGATCACCGGAAACAGAATCCCGGACTATGCCCTTGAGAAAAAAACCGTCGGCATTGACTCTGACACCCGACACCTGAGCCCGGACCGCGAGAGTAATCGCGGCCAAAATCAGCAATATCGCAATCCGGCGTATGGGCATATGGAAATGAATGATTATCTTTGTATGATCTTAAACAAGCGAGAAGGCCGTCATGTTGGCGTCCGGCTATATCTGAGTTAAAAAATTATGGCTAAAGAAATCGAACGAAAATATCTTGTGACTGACAGCAGCTACCGGTCTATGGCAACTCGAACGAGGCATATCGTCCAGGCCTATCTCAACCGCGACCCACGCGCAACGGTGAGGGTGAGGATTGCCGACGGCCGTGCCTGTCTGACGGTCAAAGGCAAAAACGACGGAGCCGTCCGCGACGAATGGGAATACGAAATCCCAGAACCAGACGCCCGCGCCATGATAGAGCGATGCGCCTCGGGACGCGTCATCGAGAAGACCCGTTATGTAGTGGCTTACGGCGGCTTCGACTGGGAGGTAGATGAATTCGAAGGTGAACTCAAAGGCCTGACGATCGCCGAGATCGAACTGCCTGACGCCCGCACCGTTTTCATCCTGCCACCCTTTGCCGGCGACGAAGTCACCGGCGATCCGCGCTACTACAACTCGTCACTGTGAGACTGCGGCTTGTCGCGGCGCACGAGGGCGACAACATTCTCGACATGCTGGGTGTGGGGGAACATGTCGACAGGCTGCACCGCCTCCACGCCATACTTACAGTCGAGCAGAGCCAGATCGCGCGCCTGGGTCGCAGGATTGCAGCTCACATAGACGATGCGCGCCGGTTCGGCCCGAAGTATCACATCGACGACATCACCGTGCATTCCGGCACGCGGCGGATCGACGATCATCACGTCGGGACGGCCGTGGGCGGCGATAAACTCATCGGTAAGAACGTCTTTCATATCACCGGCAAAAAACTCGGTATTGGATATGCCGTTGAACTCTGAATTGAGCCGGGCGTCAGCAATAGCATCCTCGACATACTCTATGCCTATCACCTTGCGGGCGAAGCGGCTGACAAAGTTGGCGATAGTGCCGGTGCCTGTATACAGGTCATAGACGAGCTGATCACCTGTCAGCCGGGCAAAGTCGCGGGCCACCTGATAAAGCTTGTAGGCCTGACGCGAATTTGTCTGATAGAACGATTTCGGACCCACGCGGAAACGGAGACCTTCCATCTCTTCGACAATATGATCCTTGCCGCTCCATAATTTTATATCCTGATCGGCGAGACTGTCGTTGACCTTTGTATTGACGGTGTACATCAGCGAAGTGATCTCAGGGAAACGGGCCGACATTGCATCGAGGAGCGAAGTGATTGCCTCGCGGTCGTCCTCGCCGAAAGCCATGACAACCATTACCTCACCGGTCGAAGCGATGCGTATCATCAGAGTGCGAAGCAGACCGTGCTGAGCGCGCAGATCATAGAACGACAGTCCGTGAGACTTGCCGAAATTCTTGACAAAGAGACGCAGACGGTTGCCGAGATCATCCTGAAGATGACACGCCCTGATGTCGAGCACCTTATCGAATGCTCCCGGGATATGGAAGCCGGCAGCATCACGGTCGGGGAACTCCTCGCCGCTCGCAAGCTGCTCGAAGGTGAGCCAGCAGCGGTTGGAGAAGGTGTATTCCATCTTATTGCGGTAGTTCCATATCTCGTCAGAGCCCTTGATCGGAGAAATTTCGGGCAGGTCGACTTTGGCTATTCGTTCGAGAGCGTCAGTCACCTGACGCTGCTTGCATCTGAGCTGAAAATCATAAGGCAGATGCTGCCAGCGGCAGCCGCCGCACACGCCGAAATGCTCGCAACGGGGCTCAACACGTATATCACCCGGAGTGATCAGGCGCTCGATGTGACCCTCGGCATATGTTTTTTTCTTTTTATCGAGTCTTATGTCTGCCACATCGCCCGGAGCACCGAACGGAATGAACACGACCATGTCGTCGACACGGGCGAGCGCGTTGCCTTCGGCTGCGACGTCAGTAATAGTCACAGACTCAAGCACGGGCAGAGGTTTGCGTTTTCTTGCCATATTATCCAATTAGATCGATTAACCACTATTATTTGACACAAAATTACTATTTTTGCATCAAATACGGCTAATACATACCGAAACATGAACGAAATAATTGAAAAGAGCCACTTCTCGGAAAAAGTCGTGAAGCTCACAGTCAAAGCTCCCGACATAGCGAAAGCTCGCCGTCCGGGCCACTTTGTGATAGTTCGCACGGGCGACAACGGCGAACGCATACCGCTGACTATCGCCGACGCCGACACCGCTTCGGGCACAATAACGCTTGTCGTTCAGGATATAGGCGCGTCGACCCATCTGATCTGCGGACTGGAAGCCGGCGAGTCACTGACCGACGTGGTAGGACCTCTCGGCCGGGCAACAGACATCAGAAACGTCGGCACGGTAGTGTGCTGCGGCGGAGGAGTCGGGGTGGCTCCCCTCCTGCCTATCATCAAAGCAATGAAAGAAGCCGGCAACAGAGTGATCAGCGTCCTGGCGGCCAGAAACAAAGATCTTATCATCCTCGAGGATCAGGTGAGACAATGGTCTGACGAGGTGATAATCATGACCGACGACGGAAGCGCCGGAACCAAAGGCCTCGTAACCGACGGAGTCGAAACGGTCATCAGGCGCGAACATGTCGACGAAGTTGTGACTATCGGGCCGGCCGTGATGATGAAATTTGTGGCTCTGCTGACGAAAAAATATAATGTGCCGACGATATGCTCCCTCAATACGATCATGGTCGACGGCACGGGAATGTGCGGTGCATGCCGAGTGACCGTCGGCGGAAAGATGCGTTTCGTCTGTGTCGACGGACCGGAATTCGACGCTCATCAGGTTGACTTCGACGAGATGCTGATGCGCATGAAAGCATATAATTAAGTATATCAGCTAAAATGAAAGATAATACAGACCAGAAAACATCGCGCGACGCCGCGTGGCGTGTCGAACTGCGCGAAGCAATAACGGCCAGGGAACGCACATCGATACCACGCGCAACAATGCCGATGCTTGACGCCGCCGCACGTGTCCACAACAACGAAGAAGTCAACCGCGGCCTCGATGCCGTCCAGGCCGTGACCGAGGCAACGCGCTGTCTCGATTGTCCCGATCCGCAGTGTGTCACCGGCTGTCCTGTCGGCATCGATATCCCCGGATTTATAAAGAATATCCAGCGCGGCGATTTCGCAGCCGCGGCGAGTGTACTCAGGGCGACAAGCGCGTTGCCCGCCGTATGCGGCCGTGTCTGTCCTCAGGAAAAACAGTGTGAGAGCCGCTGTCTCTACAACAAGATGAAAAAACCGGCCGTGGCAATAGGCTGGCTCGAACGCTTCGCCGCTGACACCGAACGCCTCAGCGGCAGACGCGCGCCTGTCGAAAAGGCTCCGCGCCGCAATATTAAAATCGCCATTGCCGGCAGCGGACCGGCCGGACTGGCGTGTGCCGGCGACATGATAAAACTCGGCTACGACGTGACTGTATTCGAAGCTCTTCATGAAATCGGAGGTGTGCTTAAGTACGGCATTCCCGAATTCCGCCTGCCTAACGCCGTAGTCGATGCCGAACTCGACTCGCTGCGCCAGCTCGGCGTTGAATTCCGCAAAGACTGCGTCATCGGCAGGACATTAAGCTACGAAGATCTCCTGAACGAAGGTTTCCGGGCGGTATTTGTCGCCTCGGGCGCCGGTCTGCCCCGCTTCATGGGCATCCCCGGCGAAAACCTCATAGGCGTGATGTCGAGCAACGAATATCTGACACGCATCAATCTTATGGGCGCCGGCCGCGGAGGCATGACGCCGGTGTGCACCGGGCGCAGAGTTGCCGTCGTCGGCGGCGGGAACACAGCTATGGACAGCGTGCGCACGGCGCGCCGCATGGGAGCCGAGCGCGCCATGATAGTCTACCGCCGCAGCGAGGCGGAGATGCCCGCTCGCGCAGAAGAGGTCGCCCATGCTAAGGAGGAAGGTGTCGAATTCCTGACACTCTGCAATCCCATAGAATACCGCGGCGACGAACGAGGACACGTAAGATCGATGATAGTCCAGCGCATGGAACTCGGCGAACCGGGCCCTGACGGGCGTCGCTCACCTGTGGCAATCCCCGGCGCGACAGACGAAATCGAGGTCGACGAAGTGATCGTAAGTGTCGGCGTTTCGCCCAATCCGCTGATCCCCGACTCGATCGCCGGACTCGAAGTGTCGCGCCGCGGCACAATCACCGTCAATGACGACATGCAGTCATCGATACCGGCGATATTTGCCGGAGGTGACATCGTGCGCGGTGGCGCGACTGTGATCCTCGCCATGGGCGACGGCCGCAAAGCCGCCGCCGCCATACACCACTACCTCAGCACAGGCATGTGATTATTTAGAGCTTGTTTAAAAACATACGAAAAGTCCGCTCAAATAAGGGCGGACTTTTTTATGTTATCGGTGGGTTCTTATCGATCATTATTTTTGGCACTACGATAAAAATAGTTATTTTTGCAGATGATATCAGATGCGGCTCAGAGGAGTTCATATTCTGACAAACATATTATTTAGAATGCGTTTATCGCGTTCCTTTCTTGACTCGTAGGAACTTCGCAACTTTCTAAGGTGTAGCCGGGAATGGAGCAATGATAGATGTCTTATGCTGTATGACCGCCTGTCTTCGTGAGAAGCCGGGATCAGTGCCCGTATAGCTCATGCTGTGCGAGAGCAGTCATATATGCGTGGGTCTCTGCGTTGCTCGTTCTGCTATACCGGGCAATGCGAAGGCCTCTACGAGAAGAACGGGCGACGACAAAGTTCCCACGTATTCTGCATTATAACAAAATGTTCCGGTATGGGACCGCCGGACGCAGCCAATGCAATGAATAAAAAAATATCCGTTGTCATCAACACCTGCAATGCCGAACTACACCTTGCCAAAGTCCTTGAAAGCGTGAAAGAGTTCGACGAAATTGTTGTATGCGACATGGAGAGTTCTGACTCCACCGCAGATATCGCGAGAAATTACGGATGTAAAGTGGTCATCTTCCCTAAAGGAGAACACAAGATCTGTGAGCCGGCCCGTGACTTTGCCATACATTTGTCAACAAACGAATGGGTCTTTGTTGTAGATGCCGACGAAGTAGTTCCGGCCACCTTAAAAAATTATCTTTACGATCTAATTGAAAACAGACATTTCGACGACGCTCTCGCGATATCACGGATCAATACCTTCTGGGGGCGCCGGATCAAAGGCTCTGCAGATTATCAGCTGCGATTTTTCAAAAAAAGCAATGCATTCTGGCCCCCGGTAATCCACGCGCGGCCGCAGGTCAATTGTGCAGTCAAAAACGCACCGGCTACACCACAATTAAGCCTGATCCATCTCGACGATCCGACAGTCGCGCAACGCATGGCTAAAATCAATGTATATACTGATTACGAGATTCCTAAGCGCATCAATAAAAAATACGGTTACGCCATGATGATACTGCGGCCGTTATGGTTTTTCGTCAGAGACTATTTCTTCGGCAAAGGCTACAGAAACGGACGCAGGGGTATAGTCCGGGCATATATGGCGTCGATCTACCAGATGGTACTTTTGTCAAAACTTACTGAAGCACAATTCGGATATAAAGACAGTGACGCATGAAGACAACATTCACGTCATCTGGGAAAATGCAAAATACCAATGACATCGATGTCGAAAAGATCATTGATGACGGTATCTATATGGTCTTACATGCCGGACGCAACGCCATCTACAGAGTACGATATTACGATTATGATCTTGTCAAAAAAGAATTCGGCAGTCGGTTCAAAAACGAAATTGTCTATGCGTTAAGGTCTTCGAAAGCAAAAAGATCATATTACAACGCTTGTGAACTTCTGCGTCGCGACATAAGCACTCCCGCTCCGAGAGCATATATCGAAACACGAGGGCGCTTCAACACTCTCAAAGAGTCGGCTTACATCTGCGATTATATGCCGTCGATACCTCTTTGTGAAGTTATCGAAACCTATGGAGACGTATGTCTGACGGCGTTTGCCGCTTTTGTAGCCGAACTGCATGAAAAAGGCATACTTCACCACGATCTTAACAACACAAACGTCAGAGTTAATATCGACGATGACAATAATTTCCTGTTCAGCCTCATAGATCTTAACCGCATGACAATTTTCGAAACTGAGCGACAGATTCCGCCACGTCTCTGCTTCAAAAATCTCACTCGGTTCAGCGGTTTCGATGATGGCTTCATCTATTTTGCAAAAGAATATCTGAAATACCGAAATTTAGATGAGCGCTACCTTAATAAACTTATCAAAATCAAGAAGTCTCACGACAAATCTGTTAACTACAAGTTAGCGCTAAAAAGATTTATCAAACGAATAATACACTAACAAGCAATGTTATACATCATTTACGAAGACAACTTCCTTGCCAAATATATCCTTAGTCCGCTCGAGCAAAAAGACAATATACGAATTATAAAGTTCGGACACCTATACTTCAGAGGAGTTCGGAGAATCCCATGGCTTATAACTAAATTCATCCGTGCACGTCTTCGAAATAAAAAGGGATTCCTGTCAGCGGCTTTATATGAGAAAGATTTCATAAAACAGATTAATGAAATCAGAAAAACGGATAAGGTGCTTTTCTTTTCTGTTCAGAATTTAAAAGAACTGATTACGCTTGACAAAGAAATTGACAGTCCAGATAAAAGTGCTTTTATCTGGAACCCTCTGTGCACTATAAATCATAATATTTTCAGCCGACGGCAATATTTCAAAAAGACTCATGCTTCAGGACTGAAAATGTTCACATTCGACGAAAGCGATGCTTTAGAGTATGATTTTACCAAAATCAATCAAATATATCGATATCCTATGAAAGACGAGTTTCCGGAACCTGTCACTGAAGACAACGGGTGTGTGTTTTTTGTCGGCAATGACAAAAAACGTTCGTCCACTTTGTCTGAATATGTCAGCCTGTTTGTGTCGGCAGGGCTAAAGTGTGATTTTCACATTCTGCGCACAAAAAACACGCCTAAAGAGGAAAATCTTGAACCCTATTACTCAAAGGAATGGGTCTCTTATCCCGAATATCTGAAGCGTGCGCGCCAATCGATGTGCATGCTCGAAATTTTACAGAACGGTCAGTCGGGGATGACTGTCAGAACGCTTGAAGCTCTGTTTTTCAACAAGAAACTTATAACTGACAATAAATCTGCGCTCGGGTTTCCGTTCTATCACCCTGACAATATCTATATTCTCGATAAAAATTGTAACGATAACCTTATTGATTTTATGAAACGGCCATATCACAATATTTCTGAGGATATCATAGCACCCTATCGTATTGAAAACTGGATTAAACAATTTGAATAATGAAAATATCACTGATCATTTCAACCTATAATCGCCCTGATGCACTTCGGCTTTGCCTTCTGAGTGCATTCGGTCAGAGTTCCATTCCGGATGAGATCGTTATTGGCGACGATGGCTCGGCCGACGACACTAAAAGCATGATTGACAGTCTTCGTAAAAAGTGTCCGGCAACGCTCATCCACGTTTGGCAGGAAGATGCCGGCTACAGGCTCGCCATGATGCGAAACAAATGTGTGGCGGCCTCGTCGGGAGATTATATTATCGAGATCGACGGAGATCTGATCCTTCACAGAGACTTCGTAAAAGACCATATCGGCTTCGCCCGACGCGGATGCTATCTGAAAGGAGGTCGAACCAATCTCGGACAGAAACTGACCCGGCGTCTTTGTGAAGCAGGAAAATTGGAACCAATCCACTTCTGGACTCGCGGCATCGAAAGTAAACCTGAGAATTCACTTCGTATGCCCCGGATCGCTCATTATCTTGCTCCGCGTTACCGTCAGCATAAAGAGACTGCATTAGGCTGCAATATGTCGTTCTACCGTGATGATTTTTTACTTATCAACGGCTATGATGAATTTTACGAAGGCTGGGGCGGAGAAGATGGAGATTTCGGACGCCGGCTGCAATGCGCCGGGATCTCAAAAAGGCAGCTCAAGTTTGTCGGTATTGTCTTTCATCTTTGGCATGAAGATAAATTCATGTATAATAGAGATCTAAACTGTGCCCACAGCTGCCGGCCGGACATACCGGTTCGTTGTGAAAAAGGGGTCGACCAATATCTGCACATATGAAAGGCATAGTTCTCGCCGGCGGATCAGGCACTAGGCTTTACCCCGTCACCAAAGGTGTAAGCAAGCAATTGCTGCCGATTTTTGACAAACCTATGGTATATTACCCAATATCCGCGCTTATGCTGGCGGGGATAAGGGATATACTCATTATATCTACTCCTCAGGATTTACCCGGTTTCAAACGATTATTGGGCGATGGTTCTGACTATGGTGTGAAATTCACATATGCCGAACAACCATCGCCTGATGGTCTCGCTCAGGCATTCATAATCGGCAAGGAGTATATCGGCGATGATTCTGTTTGCCTCGTGCTCGGCGACAACATTTTCCATGGAGCAGGATTCTCTGACTTGTTGCAACATGCGGTTCAAGCAGCAGATAAAGATTGTAAGGCGACCGTCTTCGGTTATTGGGTTAACGATCCTGAACGCTACGGAGTAGCCGAGTTCGACCATGAGGGAAACTGTCTTTCGATTGAAGAGAAACCGCAGCATCCCAAAAGCAACTATGCAGTTGTCGGTCTCTATTTCTATCCTAACAAAGTAGTGGAAGTCGCCGAGACAATCAAGCCGTCAGCCCGTGGTGAGCTGGAAATTACGACAGTAAATCAGGAATTCCTCAAGGGTGGAGAATTGAAAGTTCAGACACTGCCACGCGGCTTCGCATGGCTCGACACCGGCACACATGACTCTTTGTCCGAAGCTTCGATTTATGTCGAAGTACTCGAAAAACGTCAGGGATTAAAAATCGCATGTCTTGAAGGCATCGCCTACCGTCAGGGATGGATTACAAAGAAAAAAATGACGGAACTGGCCAAACCCATGCTCAAGAACCAGTACGGTCGGTACCTGATGAAAGTGGTCGAGGAAGTCGAACGTACCGGAAATAAAAATCCTGACTGATGGGAGCAATAAATATACTTATCACCGGGGGTGCCGGTTTCATCGGGTCGCATGTCGCGCGGCTATTCGTCAACAGATACCCGGAATACAATATTGTCAATCTTGACAAACTCACATACGCCGGCAACCTCGCCAACCTCAAGGATGTTGAGGGTAAGCCTAACTACACGTTTGTAAAGGCAGACATTGTAGATATCGATAGAATACGCGAGATATTCCGTGAATATGACATCAACGGAGTAATCCATCTCGCCGCCGAGAGCCATGTCGACCGCTCCATCAAGGATCCGTTCACTTTCGCGCGCACCAATGTAATGGGAACGCTGTCGCTTCTTCAGGCTGCGAAGGAATATTGGGAGTCGCTTCCCGAAAAATTCGAAGGCAAGCTCTTCTACCATATCTCCACCGACGAGGTCTATGGCGCGCTCGAACTGACCCACCCCGAAGGCGTTCCGGCGCCCTTCACGACCAAAGCATCAAGCGAGGACAATATGGCATACGGCACAGAATTCTTCCTCGAGACGACCAAATATAATCCTCACTCGCCATATTCGGCATCCAAGGCATCGAGCGACCACTTCGTCCGCGCATATAACGACACCTACGGTATGCCGACGCTTGTGACAAACTGCTCCAACAACTACGGGTCCTATCAGTTCCCCGAGAAGCTGATACCGCTGTTCATCAACAATATTCGCCACGGCAAGCCGCTTCCTGTCTACGGCAAGGGAGAGAACGTCCGCGACTGGCTCTTCGTCGAGGACCATGGTATCTCGACCATCAGGACTGGATGGACAACATCACCTCCGGCGAATACGAGCACCGTGACTAAGAGAATGTCATCAAATTGAACGGATTTTATACTTTATTACGATGGGCAGGGAAGAAATCGTTTTGCATTTTTGAGGCAAAGATATTAACTTTGCTTGTTATTGTAAACGATGGTAGAAAATCTGTTCTACATATTACCCCGCGGACTCGCGATAGGCGCTCTGATTTCGGCTCCTATGGGCCCTATCGGCATGCTGATCATCCAGCGCACGCTAAGCAAAGGCCGCTGGCCGGCTTTCTTCACCGGTATCGGCGCAGCACTCAGCGATCTGTTCTATTGCCTGCTTGCCGGATTCGGCCTCAGTTTCATAACTGACGTGATCGAACGCCATCAGTTCGCGCTCCAGGTGTTCGGAAGCATAGTCCTGGCAGCGTTCGGCCTGTTTCTGTTCAGAAAAAATCCTACACGATCGCTTAAAACAGCCGAAGTCGACGGCCGCAGTTACTGGAGCGATTTCATCTCAGGTTTCTTTCTGACGGTCTCCAATCCATTAATATTGTTTTTCATTATCGGCCTGTTCGCACGCTTCAATTTCATATTGCCGGAATATGAGATATTCCACTATGTATGGGCCTATCTCACAATATTGGGAGGTGCTCTGGTATGGTGGTATCTCGTGACGTTTCTGGTCAGCAAACTGCGCTCACGCTTCAACGTAAGATCGCTGTGGCTCGTCAACCGCATAGTGGGATCGATACTTATCGCCATGGCCGTCATCGGTGTGTTGCTTGCCATAAAGGACCATCTGCCCAATTAATTGCCAACAAAACAAGGAACAATAAAATGTCAGACACAAAATTGCTCGAAATACCATATCTGCCCGAACTCATCACCGCTCAGGCTCCCGACGAAATCATCAATCTCCTTGAAGAGAAAGCACCCCGGCGCACCATCGAATCGGTGAACTGGGCCGACGAATTTCCCTATCACCCTCTGACGACTTTCACTGTGGCACATTCTGGCGACAAACTGTATATCGACTTTTTTGTAAGATGTAATTTCCTGCGCGCCGAAAACTTCGAAAACCAGTCGCCGGTCAGCGAAGATTCATGCGTAGAGTTTTTCATCGAGCCGACGGGCGAACTGCCATACTGGAATTTTGAATTCAACTGCATCGGCACGATCAACGCATCTCACCGCAGCGAACGCAAGAGCCCTACCCGTCTGACCGACGCGGAACTTGCAAGAATCGAACGCTATCCGTCGTGCGGCACTCGTCCGTTCAAAGAACTCGAAGGGCTGTTTACCTGGAATCTTCTTGTCGGCATTCCTCTCGATATGTTAGGAGTGAAATATGAAGGCAAAGCCATTGATATGCGCGGCAATTTCTATAAATGTGCGTCGCTGGCGACACAGCCTCACTTCCTGAGCTGGAATCCGATCAAAACAGAGAAGCCCGACTTCCATCAACCTGACTACTTCGGCAAAATCGTTCTGCTGTAAAATCAGACAAGACGCCGTAGATCGTCGAAGCCTCGGAGGAAATAGTCGCGCGAATACTGGTAGCGGTCGACAATTTCACCATTCCATATTATAATGTCGAGATCGAGAGGCATCACGCCTGTCGATTTTGAAGTCGCATCCCGTCCGAAATCACGTTCGATACGTTTTAGTTCAGAACAAAACCGATCGTGAGAAAGCAATGGACTGATTTCTATGACACAATTAAGATAGGGAGCGCCGATACCGCTCTCGTCAGGCGCTTCATAAACCTGACTTTTCATCACGATATCACAAACTGCAGATAGTGCGGCAATCGCACGGTCTATTTTCAGCGCGCGGTCGGGAGTGTTACTGCCGATGCAGATTACATATGAAAGGCGGTCAGACATCTTTCAACGACAAAGACAGACGCCGACGCTCAAGATCGACACCAATAACACGCACACGCACAATCTGATTGATGCGGACAACTTCGGCCGGAGTTGACACCCGACGTGACGATAACTGCGATATGTGTATCAGGCCGCTTTCATGAAGGCCGACATCAACAAAGGCGCCGAAAGCCGTAATATTATTAACGACGCCTTCAAGCACCATACCTTCGGCGACATCTTCCAGTTCTTTTATATCAGGATCAAAGGCTGCAGAGACCGCTTCCGTACGCGGATCATGGCCGGGTTTGAGCAGTTCGGCCACAATGTCGCGCACCGTAGCCTGACCGAATGTCTCATCTTCGTAACGCGACAGATCGAGCGACGCAACCAACGCTTCCGAACCGACGAGCTCGTCGGGAGTGACCCCGAGGTCGCAAGCCATGCGATCTACTATATGATAACTCTCAGGGTGAATGCCAGTATTGTCAAGTTTTGAGCGTCCGCCCGGTATTCTCATAAACCCGGCAGCCTGTGCAAAAGCCTTGGCGCCCATACGCGGCACATGCATGAGATCAGACTTTCGGCTGAAATCTCCGTTAGCAGCACGGTAAGCGACAATATTGGCAGCAAGCTGAGGACCTATTCCGGCAACATACGACAAAAGCTGACGCGAAGCAGTGTTGACATTGACACCGACAGTGTTGACACAGCTTGTAACGGTAAAATCAAGCGAATCGTGGAGCGATGACTGGTCGACATCGTGCTGATACTGACCGACTCCTATAGATTTAGGATCAATCTTGACAAGTTCGGCAAGAGGATCAATCAGGCGCCGGCCGATCGAGACCGCGCCACGGACGGTGACATCATAATCAGGAAACTCCTCGCGCGCTATGTCGGAAGCCGAGTATACCGATGCACCGTTTTCGCTGACTATAAAAATTTCTACCGGACGTGGGAATGCAATAGAGCGGAGCACCTTTTCTGTATCACGACTCGCTGTACCGTTGCCCAAAGCAATGGCATCGACATTGTGAACAGACACGAGACGCTGAAGAGTGCGGGTCGTACCGAGAATGTCACTCTGAGGAGGCGTAGGGAAAATAACACCATGACAAAGCAGATTACCTTGCGGATCCAGACAGACAATCTTGCATCCTGTACGGTAGCCCGGATCGACAGCAAGCACAGTCTTATGATGAAGCGGAGGCGCCAACAGCAACTGTCGGACATTGTCAGAAAACATGGTGATGGCGTCTCGGTCGGCACGCTCTTTCGCCTCGGCATAGAGTTCATTTTCAATCGACGGTCTAATAAGCCGTTTGTATGAGTCAGCCACCGCGTCAGAAACAATAGCGGCGACATCGCGGCTCATGCGGTCTTTGACGTAAAAACGCGTTATGGCTGCAATGATCTCATCATCGGGAGCGAGCAGAGAGACTTTGAGCAGACCTTCGCGCTCGGCGCGCCTGACGGCAAGATAGCTGTGAGAGGGAACCTTCGAAAGGCGACAACTGTAATCAAAATAACTGCGATAGTTACGGGCTTCGTCATCCTTGCCTTTTACGAGCGACGACTTCAGTTGGGCACTGCGACGCATACGCGAGCGGACAACATCGCGGGTGTGAGAATGCTCGCTCACCCATTCGGCAATAATATCAGATGCTCCCGCGACGGCTGCATCAGCATCAGGGACTTCTTCGCCTGTGTATTTCGCGGCAATAGATCTGACATCGGCCGCATTGCCGGCCAAAATGATCTTTGCCAGCGGTTCGAGACCGCGCTCACGGGCGGCCGTAGCGCGAGTGCGGCGTTTTGGTTTATACGGAAGATATATATCCTCGAGTTCGACAGCATCAGCAGCAGCTATGCGCGAAGCGAGGTCATCCGTCATGGCTCCTGCTGCCTGAATGACTTCAGAAATGTATGCCTTACGCTTGTCGAGTTCACGTAGCGAAGCGGCGAGAGTCATTATATCATGGATCTGCAACTCGTTCATACCGCCTGTCCGTTCTTTGCGATAACGGCTTATAAAAGGGATAGTGGCTCCATCGTCAAGAAGCGCGAGAGTAGCCTCAACCTTGTCGCTGTCAAGCTGAAGCCGCAAGGCAATGGCTTTGGAAATATCAGTCACTTGCGTCGTAATGTTATAAGTGTTATTTCAGGTGTTGCGCCGATTCGAGCCGGGATAGCGACTTCGCCTATGCCTATATTGACATAGAGCTGATGTCCGTCATTGTCGGAATAAAGTCCGCCCCAGGTAGGATATCGCCAGGAAGCCGGAGAGAAGCCGAACGCGCTCATCTGCATAGCATGAGTATGCCCGGAAAGTGTCAGCGCGATATTCTTGTCGGGAGAATCCTTGATATCATCGTCCCAATGGGCGGGATTATGTGACAGGAGAATTTTCACAACCGGATCGTCAAGCGTAGGATAGGCCTCGTCAAGATCACCGTAAGTATTGAAAGGCGGATCACCGACATTCTCAACTCCAATCAGAGCGATCGAATCATTACCGCGCCTTATAAATTCGGTTGAATTATTGAGCATTTTCCAACCCATTTTACTCTGCAAAGCAATAAGTTCGGCCATATTCTCACATTTGGCAGCAGGCGACGGCCAGGTAAAATAATCGCCATAGTCATGATTACCCAGAACGGCATAGACTCCGTCGCGACCGCTCAGGCGCGACAAAGGCGCGACAAACGGGCGCAACTCGGATGTTCGGCGATTGACAATATCGCCGGTAAAAGCGACCAGATCGGGGTCAAGACCATTGACACTGTCGACCACACGAGAGATATAGGCAGTGTCGGTACCGTATGTGCCGACATGCAGGTCGGATATCTGAGCGATTGTATATCCGTCGAAAGCTTCCGGCAAACCGGGAATGTCGATTTCAATACGATTGACGTCAATGTTATATCGGTTAACGAGGGCTCCCCACCACATTGCACCGAAAACAATGACACCCAATGCACCCCCAAAGCATGAAAGCCATTTTACACGATGAGACCGCCACAGACACGGCAGTCCGGCGAGAATATCGAAAACAACAAAGATAAATTTAGGGATATATACAGAAAAATAGGAGTAGAGAGCCCACATAAGGCATTCCAGACCAGCATCGGCTCCACGCCGTTTCGGCAAGCATATAACAAGCAACATGCCAAGATTGAGGACGGCCGCACTTATAGCCTGAACACGTGACCACAACCTGTTCCGGCACGTCGATCTGACACGTTTCCAGATGTAAAAATCGATAATTACGCCAAAAAACAGCAGAACCAAAGAAGGTAAAAGAGGAAGGCGCATCGTTACTCTAAATAAAACTCACTATCAGAGGCACTGACGCTCTGACGCGGCAAGTTGGTTTGTGAGTGGATTGGCATACATGGTCAGCATCATGCGACGCATGTAAGAACGTTCGTCAGCGGTAACGTCCGCAACATCGACACGATCGAGCTGACGCTCGATATACTCGTTGAAACTGCGCTCATCATCGGGAGTATATTCACCTGCAAAACGATCGGTAGAATTAATCTCATCGTATGCGATATAGTTACAGGGATAAATCTTATACCCGCAATGGATCGCGCGATCGATCAAAGTACAGGTATGATGAATTATCTCAGTACGGTCCGTTGACTCGAAACGGGAAAGATCGTCGTTGATACACTTGCCTATGCGGAAATGTACCCTGCCCTTATTGCTAAGAAGACCTGTCTCCATGCTGAAAAGATCGTCGCGCTGCGATTTCTTGAAATCAGGATCGCGGCGTTTTAGCAGGAATTCACGTGCCTTGAGATAATCATTAGGATCAAACTCATAGCTGATAGACACGGGCATAAGATTAACTTCCAGAATCTTATCCTTGAGATCGGGAGCGTCACCGGCCAATGCGAGCATCTTTATAAGACTCTCCTGAGTAAGATCATTCGAATCTTTGGCACGACCTTCACGCTGAGCAATCCATACCGACTCATGAAGAGTGTTAAGCGTATAATGTATATAAGCCGAAAGCTGCTTTGCCGCCTCAAGAGCCTGCACAACCTTGGCGTCACGTTTGACGATAAAACTGCGGTTTACTTTGACAAGATCTGCAATCCATTCATAGATCAACAGATTGTTGCCGATCGCCACCTGAGTGACCGGAAGACCCGAACGTATGAAACAGAGATTAAGGAACGACGGATCGAGAACAATGTCGCGATGGTTGCTGATAAAAGTATAATTTGTAGCAGGACGACAGTTTTCTTCGCCGTCGATCGAAAGGCCCCGAGTGGTCGAAGCGGCCAGCATCTCGAGAAAACGACCCATGACCTGAGTCTGAAATTCATTCTGATCTTTGACCTGAAGCAGACTTTCGACAAATGCGGGATAGTCTACATCGGGCATCACATACCGTACGGCATGTTCAAAGCCGGGGTCTTTTACAAGACGGTTCAGCGCAGCAAAGAAGTCCTTGCCGCGATACGGAGCCATCTCACTAAATTGCTCAGGGACTATTATATCGTTTGATGATGACATCTCGTTAGAATCTTAATTCTGAATTATGGAAGTTCAAAATTAATACTTTTTTTTCATATTGCGGCACGCCGCCTCATCCTTTAAGGACATTTAAGGATTAGACTGAGTGGCATAAGTGCGCCAGCGTTCGATCAAAGCGGTCATGTCGGCCGGGATTTCGGCAGTAAAAAACATTTCCTGACCGGTGCGGGGGTGAACGAAGCCGAGTGTGCGCGCATGAAGAGCCTGACGCGGACAGATTTTGAAGCAGTTGTCGATAAAAGCCTTATATTTTGCCGACGGCACGCCTCGAAGCACCTGATCACCGCCATAACGTGCATCATTGAACAAAGGATGCCCAATATGACGCATATGGACCCTAATCTGATGAGTACGCCCGGTCTCAAGCACACAACGGACAAGCGAAACATGAGCGAATGATTCGAGAACCTCGTAATGCGTTACCGCATGTTTGCCCATATCACCGGCAGGAAAAACAGCCATCTGCAGACGGTCGCGGAGCGAGCGTCCGATATTGCCCTCGATGCGTCCTGCAGAGGGGTCAGGAACTCCCCATACGACTGCATTATACTCGCGTTTGGTAGTTTTATTGAAGAACTGCTTACCAAGGTGGGTCTTGGCGTCTGGAGTCTTGGCAACGACCAAAAGGCCGGATGTATCTTTGTCAATACGATGTACGAGCCCCATGCGCGGATCCGTCACATCATAATCGGGGTTATCCCTAAAATGCCACGCAAGCGCATTGACGAGAGTGCCGTCGTAGTTGCCATGACCGGGGTGCACGACAAGTCCGGCCTGCTTGTTGACAACGAGTACATCATCGTCTTCATATACAATATCAATCGGGATATCCTGCGGAATGATCTCACATTCATAACGCGGCCTGTCCATAACAACCTGAACAACGTCAAGCGGCTTGACGCGGTAGTTACTCTTAACGGGCTTTCCGTTGACAAGTATACATCCGGCGTCTGCGGCCTGCTGGACACGGTTGCGTGATGATTTCTCAAGGCGAGCGACCAGAAACTTATCGACGCGCAAAAGTGTCTGGCCTTTGTCGGCTACGAAACGGAAATGCTCATACAGCCCGGACCCGTCGCCGGATTCGTCCTCAATGGTCTCGGTATCAAATTCCTCGTCGTAAGCCTCGGGTGAAAATTCGTCCATGATCAGGTAAGAAATGACTACAATCCGTCAGCATCAAAAGTCACATCGTCGATAGCATCATCGATAGCCACCTCGAGAGAATCAGCCGGATAATTATCGACAGGCACCGTGCCGACCTCTAATGTTATAGAAGCCGTAACGGGAAACGACACGCCAACCGACAGCGGCTTGCCGTCGGCATATGCCCTCTCGACGAGATCGGGATACTGCGACGGCACGCTTATCATGCGTATCGATGTCACTCCAAGACCTTCAAGATAGCTGACCGCCTGACGCGACGAAACACCAGTAACCGGCATGGCCACAGTGACCTGCTTGGGCGAAAATGCCGTAACAGTAACATATACCTGACGGCCCTGCTTTACGACAGCCCCGGCGCGCGGCCATGACTCGACAACCGTACCCGGACGGGCATTACGATCGTAAATCGAGTCAGAGATTTCGACAGTCAGATCATTTTCAGCCAGCAACAGACGTGCCTGTTCATAGGACAGTCCTTTAACGGCCGGAACCACAGATGACGAACCGTGATTGGTCCAGGAATCAAGAAAGAGCAATGCAGCCCAGATAAGAATACAAGCCACCAGAAAGATAAGCAACAGATTAGCTATTATCGGATGACGGCCAAAAAAGCGTTTTATGTAAGAAAAAAAGTCGTTCATATCGTGTGCAAAGATAAGAAGTTCGCTTCACATATACAATAATATATTACAATCAGTTGTTAACAGCTGTACAGTCAAGTTAAGAGATGATAATTATTAAGACCAAGTTAAACTATCGATTATTTATTTAGTCCAAAGAACACAACAAAACAATAAATACAATCAATAAAAACAACAGGACAACATTTATGAAGACAAAAACATTAGTACTTGCAACAATTCTTACAGTTTTCGGCGCATCAGTATCATTTGCCGCTAACGATAACAACACGGACGCTAAAAATCCCAAAGAATACAATCTTAAACAAAATAAGGATGGTAAAAAGTGCGACAGAGCATTCAATCCATTTGAAGGTCTGAATCTCACCGCCGACCAGCAGGCAAAATTAGAGGCACTCAGACCTCAGGGCAAATGTGACGGCAGCGGTAAACAAAACTGCGACAAGAAGCGTGACAATTGTCCCCTCAACGGTGATGCCAAAGTTGACCGCCGTCAGGCAAAACGCGACTATCTCGCAAAAGTAAAAGCAATTCTGACTCCAGAACAGTATGTCACGTTCCTTGAAAATATGGCAGTGAGCGGTCACGACAAAGCCCCCGGCAAATTCAAAAAAGACAACAGACGCCATCAGCACGCAGATTGTCCCAACCGGAAATAAACGACATCAGATTAATGACTTTCGAAAAGCAAGCCCAATCAGGGCTTGCTTTTCTTATATATGGAGTTATGTTTTGGACCTGATTAACGCCGGGCTTCGCACGGGCGCATAACATAAAATCGATTTGGTCGTTTCGGAAATTAATTATAAATTTGTGACGCAGACCATTTCGCACAACAATCTGCAGCTTTCGGGTCGGCGGTGGTGTGGGGAAGGTCGGCAGACATACATTTAATGAAACGCGTTTACTCAACGCTCTTTCTTGACGCATAGAAATCTGGAAAATGTTATTCTACAAATAATTAATCATTTATATATCAATATGATAGCGTTTTATTCTACTTGCCAAGGAAACAAAACAGAAACAAAATCAGTAATTTAAGCGATTCTCCGTTTTTTGCTTTTCATTTGATCTCATCCTTTTCACTTGGTTGTACTGAAAGTGTTTTTCAAGCCATTTTCCCGATAACCAGTCGCTCTTCTGAGAATATATTGTTGAAGCGCATCGATGAATCGTTGCAGCCAAAAGAGAAAATGAGCAAAAGTATATCTTCAGATTACATTCGCCGGAATTTTTATTCTCCGTAAAGGTAAGCATTTCTATCAAAGTCATAGGCATATGAAACGGCAAATATACCTACCTAAATTTAGTTTACTTCGGTTTAGCTTATATATAGAGCTAACCGACTAAAGTAAACTGAATTTTTGCTTATTCTTCGACTGTATTCCAATCAAAACATACAGCTAAAAGAGAAGATAACTTTGCCGGATATTTTCTCTTTTCGCTGCTATGATTAATTCATTTTTGTTGGTAAGAAAAACAGATTTCCTTCCATAACCTCATACTGGGATAGCAGTATAGAATGTAATCTTACCATCGTCAGCTCAAAAAATATTTCTTTAATACGCTCCCATTGCATTATATTTTATATCTTTGTAAAAAATAAGAATATATGATGAATGCAATAGAAGTGTTGGCCCAACGACAAGCGGATGAAATTTTGCAATTGGAGACAGCATATGCGAATCTGTATCGTGCATATGAACGAGGAAATAGAGACGAGATGATATATGCATATATAGCTGCGGGAAAAGTCAATAACAGTATTCAAGGCTTTAACGATCATGTATTGAATGAGACCAAACGAGTTTTATATTCTAAAGGAATAATTCCGGACATGCAACCGTGTTTAATATCACTCATTAATAATGATACAATATTGAGGTCTAATATTGAAGGTTGTCTTAACGTGTTACAGGCCGAACTTCGATTAAGGGACTTCTATCGTTCTAACAACACATATGCGCAACATCTGTTATATCACCCGAATCATACGTTTTTGCAAAATGAAATTTTGTATGAGTACAATGAACGACAACTTAAGGTCGCCGATTTGCTCGCCGTTACCAAATACGCAATCAGTGTCGCTGAATCAATAGAACCGAACAATAAAGTCTATGCGCAGGCAAATGGAGCTATTACCGTCTTACAAGGTATAGATGCCATACTCAATAATAAGCCGGAAGATAAGCCAATAAACAAGATGTTGCATTTGGTAACCAGTTTTATATCTACGGTCGTAAAATCCTCCTTCAAAGACAATGAAGCTAAGCGAGGAGTAATTGTAACAACAACGATGATTGATTTGGCGATCGACTTTTTTTGTAAGAAATAATATTAGGCCCGAAATGGATAAGCCAAAGAACCGTATAAAAGAGGTGCTTGAAGAAAAAGGCATCAAGCAGATATGGTTGGCGGAAAAACTCGGAAAGAGTTTTTGTATCGTCAATTCTTATGTCTGCAACAGACGTCAGCCGAGTTTGGAGGTGCTGTTCGAAATCGCAGATATTCTCCAAGTTAACCCTAAGGATTTGATTGATGGTAAATAGAAAGAAGATATGGCAAAAAAGAATATACAATCTGTTGAGCCCAATATTGCAGATTTGGCAAATGGCTGGCTCAAATCCTATAAATTGGATTATAAACTCGAGCAAGAGTCTTTGAATGAAGAGATTGACAAAGCTCTTGAAGACTACTTCTCTAAAAATGGAGGTGCAGGAGGTAACCGCCCTGATGCCAAATTGCTTTTACAGGATAAGCTGTTGAACTGGTATCCGATACTTATCGAATACAAAGGATATAAAGACAGATTGGAAAAACTTGATGCTCAGGGTCAAGTGGAAAACAAAACGGCTAAAAACGAACCGAATTTCAAGCATATCAACTCATATGCCGTAAATGGTGCGGTTCACTATGCGAATGCCATACTTCATCATACCAGCTATACCGACATTATCGCTATCGGTATGACGGGATATAAAGATGAATTCGGAGCGTTGCAACATCAAATAGGTGTATACTATGTTTCCAAAAGTAACTTTGGTATCGGACAAAAGGTTGGGGAATATTCGGATTTCTCATTTTTAGCACCCGCTAATTTTGAAAAATTCATTGAAAAAGTCAATGCTCTTAGCCTGACCCAAGAGGAAATAGACAGAATCAAAGAGCAACGAGAGAAAGAAATTACTACGAGTTTAACCAAACTCAATAATGAGATTTACCAACACGAGAAAGGGCTTGGCGAGAATGACAGGGTCTATCTGGTTGCAGCATCGATCATCGCAACACTCGGTATCCCCAACAAGGTATCTCCGCTTGAAAAGTCGGATTTGAAATCCTCGACAGAGCAAGGTAACACGGATGGCGATATAATAGTGAGAAAGATTCGTGCGTTTTTGAATGAGAAGCATTTACCTGATGAGAAAAAGCAACTTATCATTCGGACTCTGGAGAACACCTTGACAATGGATAATATCAACCGACCGGAAAAAGGGGAAAGCCAACTTAAAAGGGTATTTGTCAAGATTGTAGATACTTTGGGAATTTACTATAAAATTGGCCTTACCACCGACTTTACAGGAAAACTCTTCAATGAGATGTACAGTTGGCTCGGCTTTACACAGGACAAATTGAACGATGTTGTCTTGACCCCATCTTATGTTGCAACATTGTTGGTGAGATTGGCTCGGGTTACCAAAGATTCCTATGTCTGGGATTTTGCCACAGGTTCTGCGGGATTATTGGTTGCGGCAATGAACGAAATGTTAGTTGATGCAAAAAATAGCATACACTCTCCAGAAGAACTTGCAGCGAAAGAAGCGGGAATCAAGGCCAATCAGCTACTTGGATTGGAATTGCTTCCGAGTATCTATATGCTGGCTGTTCTCAACATGATTCTGATGGGGGATGGTAGTTCGAATATCTTAAATAAGGACTCGTTAAAGGATTTCGATGGTAATTATGGTTTTGGTGCGGTTAATGCAAAATTTCCGGCCGATGCTTTTGTCTTGAATCCTCCGTATTCAGCGAATGGCAACGGAATGAATTTCGTTGAAAAGGCCCTTGGAATGATGAATAAAGGCTATGCAGCTATTATTATTCAAAATTCTGCTGGTTCGGGAAAAGCAAAAGAGTATAACAAAAGGATATTAAAAAAGCATACTCTTCTTGCGAGCATCAAGATGCCCATCGACTTATTTATCGGCAAATCGAGTGTACAGACGAATGTCTATGTATTCAGGATTGGCGAAGCTCATACGAAAGATGATATCGTGAAGTTTATAGACTTTTCGAATGATGGCTATACGCGAACCAATCGTAAAAAGGCCAGCTGTAATCTGCGGGACACCGACCATGCTAAAGAACGCTATGAGGAAGTCGTAAACTTGGTGCGTTTCGGTAAGAAGAAACTGAAGTATCTTGCGGAAACTGATTATTACGAAGGCACTATCGATCCCAATAATGGAGCCGACTGGAATCAATCGGCTCCGATTGACTCCAAACCCACCTTACAGGATTTCAAAAAGACAGTGGCGGATTACATTGCCTGGGAGGTATCAAACCTTTTGAAACATCAAAAAGTCGAGGAGGACGGCCTGGGAAAATAGATGCCCCACTTAACAAAAAACTATCCGAGGTTAAGTGGGGAGAATTTACTTTTAAAAGTATTTTCAATAAAATAGTGCAAGGGCGTAGATTAAAGAAAGATGATCAACTTCCCGGAAATATACCTTTTGTTATGGCTGGTACGACCAATACAGGTGTTGTTAATTACATTTCTAATCCAGTGTCGAAATTTCCTAAAAATTCGATTACAATAGACATTTTTGGAAATGTGTTTTATCGAGATTATGATTTTGGGGCTGGTGATGATACCGGAGTGTATTGGAATGATAAAGTGGCATATTCAAAAGAGACGATGCTTTTTCTTACAATATCAATAGGGAAAGCACTTCTGGGAAAGTTTTCTTTTGGAAATAAATTGAGAAGTTCGCAAAGTTTGGACTTTAAAATGCAACTTCCAATATTGAAGAATGGCAAAATAGATTTTGAGTTTATAGACAGTTTTATCGCTGAGCTGGAAGCCCAGCGTATCGCTGAGCTGGAAGCCCATTTAACTGTTACGGGACTTAAAGATTATATTCTGACAGAGGAAGAGCATAGTGCACTTGATAGCTATGAAGATTGGGAGTGGAACACATTTAATCTTGAAGACTTATTTGGTAAATCGACACGAGGTAAACGCCTGAAGAGTGCAGATCGAATCCCAGGAGAGTTGCCTTTTGTAACGGCCGGTGAAGCGGACGAGGGCATATCTGATTTTATCGGAAATGATGTGACTATCTTCTCCGAAAATACTACTACGATAGATATGTTTGGTTCTGCGAAATATAGGAATTACAAATATGGCGGAGATGATCATGTGGCAGTTGTACATACAGAAACTTTACCCAAATTGGCTTCGATTTTCGTAACATCGGCAATCCACAAATCGTCACACAGCGGGCAATTCGATTATTCCAAGAATTTCTATGCAAAAGATGCAGATACGTTGAATATTCAATTGCCATCTCGTGGTGGGCAGCCCGATTACGAGTGTATGGCAACATTTATTTCTGCCGTACAGAAAATAGTTATAAAAGATGTGGTTCTCTTTGCCGATCGAAAAATCGGAATGGCTAAAGAAATTGTGAATAAATAATTCGGATATGAGTAATAAGAAATATGCTTTTATTGATGAATTCGGAGCTTTCGGATATGATTTTGACAATCAGGGATGTACTACCCATTTCTTGATTGGTGCAGTTATCGTAGACGAAAGTAATCTTTCGTTTGTATCGGAACGTGTTGAGAATATTCGAAAAAAATATTTTCAACAAGGAGAAATAAAATCCAGTAAAATTGGGAGGAATCACAAAAGGCGTATTTCTATACTGAATGAATTAAAACAACTCCCATTCCACATATTTGCATTTGTATGCGACAAACGAAAAATATATGAAAATTCTGGCCTCAGATATAAACAATCATTTTATAAATTCTTGAACAACATCGTGCATCAAGAATTGAGAATTTCATATAATAACTTAACGATTACTGCAGATGAAGTTGGAGGTAATGATTATCTTCAATCTTTTGCAACGTATGTTAGGTCAAAGGAGATCCCTCTTGATTTATTCGACAATAGCTTATTTAGGTTCGAGAATAGTAAACATAGCATTATTATACAAGTCGCTGACATTGTATGTGGTTCCCTTGCATATAATTATGATATAAGGAAAATATCAGAATCTGACGGTTATAATTACAAATCCGTATTAGGGGATAAGATATTAAGAATAAAAGAGTTTCCTGAAACTTTTGATACATTCAATGTTTCTCAAAATGACTTGAATCCTGAGTATAATCCACAAATTGCTGATATCTGTTATAGGAAAGCTAAACATTTTATAGAAACGCATAATAATACAGACGATGACGAAGTCAAACAGCAAATTGCAGTATTGAATTATCTCCTATTTAGATTTATGAACAAATCGCCAAGGAAATATATTCCCACACAAGAACTTATTACCCAATTAGTGTACTTAGGATATGATAGATTATCACTTCAGACTTTTCGGAATAAAATCATAGCAAAACTTCGGGATAATGAAGTAATAATATCAAGTAGCTCTGGTGGATATAAAATACCATCAACAGAAAAAGAATTGTATGACTTTGTCAATCATGGCAAAAGTATTATCATGCCAATGTTAGCACGATTAAAAACTTGTAACGATGTTATTCGGATGGGAACGAATGGTGAAATAAATTTATTCGAAAAAGCAGAATATCATTCACTTGCAAAAATGTTTGATACAACTGAGCAGTAAATAATATACATGTATGATGGACTTCAACGAATACATACGCCAAAGCGAGCCTCAGAAGCGGGAGAAGGGTTACGCATGGCAGACCGCAATCGGGTTGCAGGCCGTCGATGGCTTGAAGCCTTCCGATTACTTGATTGAGACCGCACGTAAAGACATTGAGGGCGAGATTACAATCGACGAAGCCGAACAGCTTATAAAGAGCTATTACCAATCGAAAGAGGCACATACACCCGAAGATGCAGAAATCCACGAAGCGGATATGGCATCGACCAACATCCGTCGACTTCTTACCGAGAAAACGTTTGCTTTTACACTTGTCGGACTGACATCAATTCATCGTCGGATTTTTGACGGAGTTTTCAAATTTGCGGGACAAATTCGCGACTACAACATTACCAAAAAGGAATGGGTGCTGCGCGGCGATACGGTGCTGTATGTTTCTGCTTCAGATATCCGCAAAGCGATCGAATACGACTTGGAACAAGAACGCCAGTTCGACTATTCAAAAGTGGACAGGAATGGATTAGTGAGTCACATAGCCAAGTTCGTATCGGGATTGTGGCAAATCCATCCGTTCGGCGAGGGAAATACCCGAACAACTGCCGTGTTCACGATTCTCTATCTACGTTCTATGGGTTTTGACGTAACAAACGACCTGTTTGCCAATCATTCGTGGTATTTCCGTAATGCGCTGGTACGTGCCAACTACCAGAACGTACAGAAAGGCATCATGCGTAATTCCGAATATTTGGAGCGGTTCTTTCGTAATCTTCTGTTGGGTGAAAAGAATGAATTGCGGAATCGATATATGGTGGTTAATGCTCCGGAAGAGCTGACAGCAAAACAAGCCCAGCAAATCGACCGTACAAGTACCGAACAACCTGCCGTACAAGTAACCGAACAAGTTCTCGCTTTGTTATTAGCTTTGTCAAACGAACAATTATCGTTAAAAGTATTGATGGAGAAAGTCGGCCTGAAACATCGTCCAACATTTTTGGAGAATTATATAAGCCCCGCTTCCAAAGCCGGTTTTCTCAAGGTGCTATATCCCGACAAGCCCAATCACCCGAGACAAAAATATCTGCTTACGGCAAAAGGGCTGGCTCTATATAACGAAATAAAGAAAATGCAATAGTCTTGATAATTGCTTCCATTATGGACCTTTCCATCTTTATAGCGATATCCTTTTGTGACATTTTTATCGGATAGCTTTCGGCGGTTGGAGCTGTTTCTTGCATTGGACGTTTGCCAAAGCCGATTTGATCCGGGTTTGTCCGTTTGCCACGAAATTCATTTCGGGGGAGCCTAATACCCCGTACGACATTCGTCGTCGGGTAGGTTGCCATACAATCTGCAAGCAGAGGTAGTGAGATTGTCCAATGTCGGGCAGATTATGAAACGGCAAACGTATAGGCAGAGTGCTTTTGGCGTATCGGGAAACTTAGCCTATACCAGTTCATGTCAAGCAGGCATCCGACAAGAGGGTGGAAGAAAGAATTTGCCCCTTGTAGCGTTGTCTTACCTGGCAAGAATAAGATTATACTTTACTTGACTTTCATGGATAAAATAGAAAGCCTTTCAAAGTCGCCATTTCTTTCTATTATCCGAGCAATAAAATTCCTGTTTTAGGCATGGTTTTGAACAACTGCACTGTTCCAATTTTCTTTTCAGATGTTTGCACGAAACGGTTTACTTTAGTTTTCTTGCCCTATATATAGAGAAATACTAAACTAAACAGAATTGTATATGCCCGCGCAGGAATAAACCGCACCAGCAAAAAAACATCGGGGAACCCTAAAACTCGGTGGCTGCTTTAGTCGAACAACCCGTTTACTAAATTGACCGCATCATCCTTTTTCTGATTGATGATTTTGGCGTACACCTGCGTCATCTTGACATCGGCATGGCCGAGCAGTTTCGAGGTGGTATAGAGGTCTGCACCCAATGTAAGCATCATCGTCGCGAACGTGTGGCGGCTCGTGTGAAATGAAAACCGCTTATCTATTCCAGCCGCTTTCGCCCAAGGTTTGAGAAGTGTGTTTACCATCGTTGGGCTCGGCAAATCGAATACATGGTCTTCCGACGTCTTCTCTCCGCGTTCCGGCATCCACTTCAAGGCTTCGGGGGAAAGCGGTAGATAAATCGGCTCTTTGGTCTTTTGCATGGATACAGCCAAACGGTATTGTCCTCTATCGACGAAGACATCTTTCCACTTCAAACTGATGATATCGCTTATCCGCAGTCCGCAGAAGCAGGAGAACAAATAGGCCTGTTTTACAGCATCGTTTTTCATCGGAGTAGCAATCAATGCTCTAACCTCTTCGATGGTCATATACGACCGCTTACTCTCCGGCAGACGGATTTTATCCGAATTGTTGATTTTGGTAAAAGGATTGACTTTTATAATTTCTGCTCGCACGGCTGCATTCAAAGCTCCGTTCAGAATGCGGTAATAGGTGTGTAGCGTAAAATTAGACACTTGTTTGCCCTTCGGTCGATATTCAGTCAATAGATAGTCGATATACTCTTGACAGAACGCCTTGTCGATCTGATCCATCGTTACCCGTTCTCCTGCATAATCTTTCAGGATGCGGATAGTAACTTGGATTTGGTTTCCATCTTTCTTTCCTCGCTTCGCCTGATTCTCTTTGTAGGTATCCATCCAGTCCACAAGAAAAACCTTTTCACGGGTTTCGATACCCGCTTCACCGTTGGTAAGTTGAATGATCCGTTTCGATTTGATGGCATTGGCTGCCGCCATAGTCGTTTGGTTCCGCACACGGGCATTATTATCCGTTTCGGGGATAAGATACATTTTCAGATACTCATATGTCCGTTTACCGTCCCGATAGATATCCAAATACAGACTTTTGTTTCCATTGGCCAACTCTTTCATCCGAAGACGAATCGGCTCTTTGACTTTTGCGGGCTTCTTTACTCGTGGCATACTCCCTCCTTGCTTTACTCGTTATTTCTGCCACAAAGGTAAGAAGAATAATCCGAATTAAGGAACAAATAAGAAACAAAAATGTACCCCAAAAGAGCCAAGTAACAATAATCAAGTAAAACAAGAGAAGATACGGATACAGCGTAATTATTTATTATACAGTATATTTATTTTCATTTGATTGGCTTTTGTTTCCTACTCCAATCTATACTATATAAATCTGGTAAATTTCAATCACTGTCAGGAATGAGACAACAGTAGATGCCTTGTGGATATGCTGTATATTGCTCCGGATAGCGCGCGAGCGCAAGCCGGCGGCGTATAATCATATTCTGCGTGAGGCTTCTGTGTTGTCCGTTCAACAGTGATGGGCAGTACCAGAGCCTCTATGCGTGGGACGGGCAACAAGTACGGCTCTCACGCATTTCATTTTATATAACCAATAAATCTAAGCTTCAGAGGGGAGGCCTGTAGCACCAAAAAGAAATATGAAACTGCGAAATCTATTTCTAAGTATGTTGTTCTGTGCAACTGCAGCCTCGGCTCAAGATGTAATCACGAAAACCGACGGTTCCAAACTCGAAGCCAAAGTAGAAGAAATTACGGAGAGTGTTGTCCGCTACCGCAAAGCATCCAACCCTAACGGCCCGGTCTACACCATTCCTCTGACATCGATCGTAACTATTGTTTATGAAAACGGTTCGGTTGACAATTTCAACGCCACGTCCGCATCACAGACCGAACCTTCGGATGACGAACTTAAGCGGTATGCCGAAGTGCAGAATATCGCTACGGCCTCGGCAATGAACGATTCTCAACTTTTGAAATTGGCCGACCCATCGATGACAGCCGAAAAGCTTCGAAAGAAAGCAAAATTGAACAGAATAATAGGCTGGGCAGGAGGTGTGTTTTTGGTCGCTGCCGGAATTGTCGCTTATAATATTATGGCAGACGGGGGAAATTATCATTTTGGTACACAAGTTGCAATAGCAGGCGGTGTAATCGGAGTTGGCTGGTGCGTCGGACTTAATTTAAGAGCCAACTATTTAATAAGAAGAGCGAAAGATATGGAAATGTATTCCTCTGCCATTATCGAAAATGAGATTTATCGTTTCGGCGACAAGTCACTGACGGCCGGCGTCAACGTAATGGGCAACCGCATGACCCGCACTCAAGGAATCGGTCTTTCACTCAGTCTGAATTTCTAAACAATAAAGAACATAAACAATATGCGTTACTATCTCTTATCTGCCGTTGCTGTGATTCTGTTGGGTGTGCTTTCTGCCTGTTCTCCCAAAATGTCAACCCGCAAGCTTAACGCCTATACCACAGTGTCTAACTACAATGTGAGTTACAATGAGCTGACAATGGATCTTGATAAAAATCCCATCACATATACGATAGACATTTCCACCGAGTCCGGTCGAATGAAACTCCGCAACCTCTCTCTGGACGAAGCATGCGATCTGGCTCTCGTCGAAGCTATCATGGCAAACAAGTGCGCTACGATCTTTCAACCGCAGTACACTCATCTCGTACAAAGAGGAAAAGTGCTTCGCATCACCGTTTACGGCTACCCTGCACGATATAAGCACTGATTATTTAGCACATTTACGTTACATATTCACAAAAAAAGCAAGCCCAATCAGGGCTTGCTTTTCTATTTTATTGATTAGCGACCAAACGTCGCAATGCGATGTTCCACATTTGATCATGCAGGGCATCTGACAGCGTGGCGGTCAGTCTTCGCAGTAGTGGCGAAGGACGCGGCGGTAAGAGTTGAAAATCTTACTTTTGCTGACGAAACCGATATAACGGCCATTTTCGACTACCGGAAGATTCCAGGCTCCGGTATCGTCAAATATTTTCATGACTTTATCCATGCTTTCGCCGACTTCGATCTTGGCCGGCGGTATCGCCATAAACTTATTGACATACATCTTGCGGTAGAGATCGGGCCGGAACATAATATTGCGGATATCATCGAGCAGAACGACACCGAGCAGACGGCCGCTATCGTCGACGACAGGAAAAAGGTTGCGGTTTGATTTCGCTATTGTATCGACCATCTGCTTAAGCGACATGTCGGGTTTCACCTCGAGAAAATCACGCTCGATGACGCTGTCCATCTTAAGTAGAGTGAGCACAGCTTTGTCCTTTTCGTGAGTAAGAAGTTCACCCCGCTTGGCAAGACGCATTGTGTAGATGCTATAAGGCTCGAATATCTTTATCGTACCATAAGAAATAGTCGACACGATCAACAGGGGTAAGAAAAGATCATAGCCACCGGTCAGTTCGGCAGTCAGGAAGATCGCCATCAAAGGCGCATGCATTACGCCGCTCATAACTCCGGCCATGCCGATCAGCGCAAAATTTTTTGTTGACAAAGCAGTGTCGAACCCGATAAGATTAGCCACATATGCAAAAAGGAATCCGGCCATACATCCCACGTAAAGAGAAGGCGCAAATGTACCGCCGACACCTCCGGCTCCATTTGTAGCCGATGTTGCAAAAGCTTTAGTCAGAATTATTAATGCGATGAACAGAATGATAAACCACACCTGATTACGATCGCCATAAAAAATAGAACCGTTTACAATTGACGAAGGATCGCCATTAAGCAGGCCAGTGATCGAGCCATAGCCTTCACCATATAGCGGGGGGAATATAAACACCAGAGCAGACAGGATCAGACAGCCGACAAGCGTTTTGTTCCATGGATTTTTAAAACGGTGAAAAAAATTCTCCATCATGTTCATTGCCCGCGTGAAATAGAGCGACACGAGTCCGCAGAAGACCCCGAGCAACAATACGTAAGGAATTTTAGCCATATAAAACTCCTCACTCTGGATGAAAAAGAATTCAAAGTCATAACCGGTATAGACATATGCAAGAGTCGCGCTGGTGATCGAAGCGATCAACAGCGGCATGACAGACACCGCCGTCAGGTCGAGCATCAAGACTTCGAGAGTGAAAAGCATCCCGGCGATAGGAGCCTTGAAAATACCGGCTATACCGGCGGCCGCCCCACAACCGACAAGAATCATCAAAGTCCGCGGCGACATTCTGAAGAGCTGACCAATATTAGAACCTATCGCAGCACCGGTGAACACTATAGGTCCCTCGGCACCGACAGAACCGCCAAATCCGATCGTCACCGAACTTGCCACGACCGACGACCAGATATTATGGCGTTTCAGACGGCTCTTGTTCTGAGAAATCGCATATAACACCCGCGTAACGCCGTGGCTTATATTATCCTTAACAATGTATCTGACAAACAACGCTGACAAAACAACACCTATAGCCGGCAGAATGATGTAGACATAGTTTCCGGCGCTGATATTGATACGCGAAGTCAGGGCAGTCGAGATGAAATGAATGGAGACTTTAAGCACAATCGCCGCCAGTCCGCCGAATATACCAACGAGAAAGGCCACAAAAAGAATGAACGTGCGGTCTTTGACGTGCTTCTCACGCCAAAGCAGAAACCGCATGAACATTTCGTGCAGGCCCTTTTTCTGAATATCTTCAGTCTGTACTGTTTCAGATTCTGTCATATGTTTAAATACCCTTTCCGGTTACAACCGTATTGACTGTATGGAACAATATTCTCAGATCAAGAGAAAAAGATATATTCTCAATGTAAAGAAGATCGAAATATAGCCTCTCGGTCATTTCCTGAAGATTTGACGCGTAGCCATATTTGACCATGCCCAGTGATGTAATGCCGGGACGCACGTTGTGGATGGTGCAGGCGGCCGGTTCAATTTTCAGAAGACGATCGAAATAGTATGCCCGTTCGGGTCTTGGGCCAACGAGCGACATATCGCCGCAAAGCACATTCCAAAACTGAGGCAATTCGTCGAGACGGTATTTGCGAAGAAAACGTCCTACACGTGTCACACGACAGTCATGGTCAGTGCTCAGCGCAGGCCCCGAGGCTTCGGCATCGACCACCATCGAGCGGAATTTGACAATGCTGAATTCCTTGCGGTGAAGTCCCACCCTACGCTGCCGGTAAAGTACCGGACCTCGAGAGTCATTTACAATCATCGCCGATATAATCAGTCCCAGCGGCAAAAGAGTCACCAACGCGATCGCCGAGACAACAATGTCGCCGAGTCTCTTAAGATTGGCGGCCGCAGGCGACAGAGCAGGCGCCGTTATGTCGACAAGCGGTTCTCCGATAATATTACTCAGACGCGGGCGCGAAGTAATAATGTCATAAAAATCAAAGGGCAATAGTATCGTAAGGCCAAAAGGTATCATTCGATTGATTGTCTCGATTGATTCTTTCTGGCTGCCGCGCGAGGCTAAGATTACAAACGACTTTACATTCAACCTGTCAATCGTTTCGGCCAGGCTGTCGAATGTGACCACAGGATAAACCGCAGGCTTAGCATAACATGCTCCGTCGGTCACATCTACGATGCCTACAACCCGATAGCCCATACGGCGATTGCTTTTTTCGAGTCTGGCGGCGTATGCGTCGGCGTCGGGTACAGAGCCTACTATTATTACATTAAAAGTATCGGCTCCGTCAACAGCTCGTTTCAGAAGCAATGCTCTGACTGAAATACGGATGACAGAAACTAATATAAAAAACGATACCCACAACGCGAGGAGAAGACTGTAGTGCAGACTGCGCTCATTGAAACTGTCATTAACCATTATCGCGAAATACACCACCAACGAGCCAACAAACGAACCTAGAGCGGCATTGGTCACGAGTTCATAACGCGATTTATAAAGAGGATTGTTATAGAAACCGAGCAATGCAAAAATCGCCAGCATAACTGCCGGAAACGCAACATACCCTAATTCAACATAGGGATCAGCCGACCACTGGACAAAACTTATCTGTCCGTCGGCGTGGATGCGGAGATGGCGCACGATATTAAACAGTAAAGTCGCCGCTTCACAAGCGATGAAATCGCCTATGAAATACTCAATGCGTTGCTTTACTGAGATTTTCATCGTTACCGATCTTAATTCCTCAATATTTTGATTACGCCTCCGGCCGAAAGCTTTATAACCGTAGAGGGTTTTGATCTCCACGGGCGTTCACGTCCTGTCTGACATACATAATCGACATTTTCAAGCAAACGAGGATCAATCTCATCAAAACTACGCGGCGACGGGACACCACTGTAGTTAACCGACGTCGAAACAATCGGACGTCTGAACCGTCGGCAAAGTTCTCGGGAAAAAGCTTCAGTGGTTATGCGTACGCCGATGCTCCCGTCTTCGGCAAGCAATTCAGGCGCCACACCAATTCCACGATCATAGACTACAGTCAATGGCTCTACAGCCACATCAAGCAGCTGATAAGCGACTTCGGGCACTTCGTCTACCACACGTTCAAGAGCAGCGACAGAATCAACAAGAGTGATCAGAGCTTTAGAATCGGCTCGTTGCTTCAATTCAAATATACGCCTGACAGCATTGCTGTCAGTAGCATCACAACCGATGCCCCAAACAGTATCAGTCGGATATATTATCAACCCTCCGGCCCGAAGTGCGGCCAGACAGTCAGACAAATCTTTGTTTATTTCATCATTCATACCTATTGCCGAAGATCATATCACGCAAAGGTAATGATTTTTTACGATTTTCAAAGCAGCAACACCACAAAAGGACTTAAATCATAACAAATGTTAAAATAATATTTATAATTAAACCCTTTGCTGATATACGAGTCATAATGACAAACAATAAAATAATAGCTTTTTCATAAACATCTTCGTATATACGATAAAGTAATACACTAACTTTTTGATTAAATAGAAGCGCCCCGACTCGTGAAGAATCGGGGCCTTTAAATTATAATAGCTAAGACCCATCGGTCAGTAAAGCGCCCCTATTAACAACAGAAAAGGAACTTTTAACTAAATAAGTCGTCTAAATTGTGACAAAAAAACACTAACTTTGCAATTGCATATTACATTATGTATAATGTGCTATCATCCGACAATCTTTTTACGTTTATTTGACATTAACATTAGATATGAAAAAGCAATATCTGACTATCGCGGCAATCGCAATGTCGCTTACAGCTTATGCTGAAAACAAATTCGATGCTCGCGGAGAGATAATCGTCGGGCAATATAACCAGTTCATGAAAGATCCTGGTAAAATGTTGTTGCAGACCGACGAACTGCCTCTCAATCTCGACGTGGTGTCCCGCTCCGGATCGACAGCATCTGTGGCAGTCATCCTTGCGGATGGTGTCAGCCGCTCACAGATCGAGGATCTCGGCTTCAGCGTCAATGCTGCGACCCGCAGCGTGCTGCTTATCGAAGGTAAAATGGATGACATCATCGCTCTTGCAGACACGGATCTGGTCAAATCAGTATCGTTTGCCGACGAGTATGATCAGTTGCTTGACTATGGGCGCCGGTTCACCGGGGTCGATGTAATACACACAGGCGGCGACGGGCTGCCGCAAGCCTATACTGGAAAAGGCGTGATCACAGGTATCTTCGACAGCGGAATTTATCCCGACCATATCAACTTCAAAAATGAAGACGGCAGCTGCCGTATCTCCAACTTCTGGCATTACACCTCAAGCGACGGCAAGAAAGTAACCCACTATGACACACCGGAAAAAGTCGTCAAAATCAACGGAGGCACCGATACATCCACAAGTTCACACGGCACCCACACACTTGGCTGCATGGCGGGCTTCTGCTATCCCAACGTAAAATCTATGTCAATCTATGACCAGCGTTCCGACAAAGCAGACAAATGGGATGTAGTAAATTCCCTTAAATATCCCAAAGGGAAAGCGGTACCGTTCTACGGCATGGCCAAAGAATCCGAGATATTGGCAGCAGCAGGGTCACTCTATGACCAAAACATGATGGCCGGCATCCAGGCAATGTCGGATTACATCATCAAATCAGGCAAACCCGGCGTGATCAACCTTTCGGTAGGCTCTATCATCGGCCCTAAAGACGGCACAGACGCATTTACTCTGTTTCTTGACGAAATTGCAGAGAACGTCACAATCTGCATTGCCGCCGGCAATGACGGAGACAGCGACTACTCGCTGTCGGGACAATCATTCAAGACATTTATTTCAACAGCCGCCGATCCCACAGCCGGAATATCAGGAGTAATTGATCTCTGGGGCAGCGACGACAAACCTTATGACGCGACGATCGTAGTATTTGACACCACTACCGGCAAGTCTCTTTTCAGCTACGACGTCAATTTCAACAACCGGCAGGCAATAATCGGCAATAAAGCATACCAGAATGTAACAGTCACCGACAACAGTTTCGAAGACGCATTCTCATCGAGCTATCTTATCGTCCAGCCCAAAAAGAACACTGCCAACAACCGATATAACGCATATATCCAATACAACCTCAACAACAACAAACTCACCAATGCCGAAGGCTCTGTCGCAATCGGCATCATGGTCAACTGCAAGGACGGCCAGCATGTCGATCTCGCACATCGCGCTACAAAAGGAGCAGGCACAATCTCAAGTCTCGGCATCGACGGATGGAGCAACGGCAATTCCGACATAACTATCAGTTCGATGGCCTGCGGCCATAACACTATAGCCGTCGGAGCATGGAACTCGAGGAATGAGTGGGGCATCATCCCTCGATCACAATGGTTCTATTCAAGGACACCGGAGCTATATGGACTCGGACTTGATGACATAGCCGGATATTCCAGCTACGGCAAACTGTGTGACGGCCGAAGCAAACCCGATTTCACCGCTCCGGGCACAGGCATTATCTCATCAGTCTCCACTCCTGCAAAAGCCTCGCTCGATGACGGCACCTCGCCGTGCGCTACTTACAGTTCGGGAACTCGCTCCGACAGCTGGGGCATCATGCAAGGCACATCTATGGCTACTCCTATCGTAGCCGGCGCGATTGCCCTTTGGCTTGAGGCAGAACCCACCCTTACGACTGCTGAAATAAGAGAAATAGCCCTCAGCACATGCAGCACTGACAGCTATACACAGGGCGGCGATCCGCTGCGCTGGGGAGCCGGCAAGTTCAACGCGCTCGCAGGCCTTCACAAAGTGCTGGACTCAGCAGGAATCAATGACATAACAACAGATGCCGGAGATAAATTTCAGGTAACTCCGACCGGCGAAAGCAGCTGGAACATTTTTGTCTGCGGCGCAACCAAAATCGACGCCCGTCTCATAAATATCGCAGGACAGACGGTATCGACGGTCTCAGCTGCAGGCAACGAAGCAACTGTCAATGCATCAAATCTCACGCCGGGTATCTATGTGCTCAACGTCAACGGAGTCCACAGCACCCGCATCGCCGTAAGATAAGCCGATATTTACAAACCACAGACTACTCGGAGATCTCGGACTAAAACGAGATCTCCGATTTATTTTACAGGCTTTTTAACGACGATAAAAATAATATCGCTATATTTGCCATCATCAATTGTCGAGACCGACAAACTACACATTAATATATAAGCATATAACAAATGAAAAATATTATTACTCGCTCCATGTCGGGCATAGTGTATGTAGCGCTTATTGTCTGCGCCCTGCTCGCGGGTCCCGACTGGTTTATGTCGCTCACAGCCTTGTTTGCGTTACTCGGTGTGCTCGAATTTCAAAAGCTCACCGACGGCGAAAGCAGATCCGACATAATCGGCCTGCTGATCAAAACAGTCGACATCGCCGCAGCCACAGGGCTATGTATGGCGACTTATTCCGATCTCTCGTTTGTGTTTTTCGACGGTCTGCTCCTCGGCGGATATATGATCGTCAGGCTCGTTCTGGCGCTTTACGACCGTCGGCCCGACGCTTTTTCAGCCGTCGGACGCTCGGTGCTGTCGGTCATGTACATCGGACTTCCCCTCGCCTTAGCCGCACTCGCTGATCGCGAAACCAACCATAACGTTCTCTCTGACCATCTCATACTGATAATGTTTATCATGATATGGCTCAATGACACAGGCGCATACTGCGTCGGCAGTCTTATCGGCCGCCATCGTCTGTTTCCGCGCCTGTCGCCTAAAAAATCATGGGAAGGCTTCTGGGGCGGTCTGTTTTTCTGTATAGCAGCAGGAGCAGCATGTTATTTCGCACTGAGTCCTGACGCAGGTCTGATATCAGGATGCGGTTCATTGCTGACGTGGATCGGTCTCGGTATGACCGTCTGCGTATTCTCGACATGGGGCGATCTGTTCGAATCACTGATTAAACGCACACTCGGTGTCAAAGATTCCGGTAATCTGATCCCCGGTCACGGAGGAATCCTCGACCGCATCGACTCGTTGCTTTTTGCGGCGCCGGCAACCTTTGTTTACGCATTATTAACCGGGCTGTTATAGCCAAATCGGCCGGCCGGATAAACATTCCTGCCAATAAAGTTGTATAACTCATGGCAATCAACTATCTTTGCCTTAACATAATTAACATAAACTTTCCACGCATTTAAATATCATCCCAACATAACCATATGGAAAATCAAGATCTCCTTCTAAAAGAAGTCACCAAGAGAGCACAAACATGGCTGCAGGACGGCTATGACGAAGAAACGCGTAAAGAAGTCAAACGCATGCTTGACTCCGATGACAAGACTGAACTTATAGAATCGTTCTACCGCGATCTCGAATTCGGAACAGGAGGTCTGCGCGGCATTATGGGCGCAGGCACTAACCGCATGAACATCTACACCGTAGGCGCCGCCACACAGGGACTCGCCAACTACCTGAAAGAAGCTTTTAGCGAACTACCTGAAATAAAAGTAGTTGTAGGACATGATGTGCGTAACAATTCACGTAAATTTGCTGAGATTGTCGCTAACATCTTTTCAGCAAACGGCATCAAAGTATATTTGTTTGACAATTTCCGTCCAACTCCCGAACTTTCGTTTGCAATCCGCGAACTCGGGTGTCAGAGCGGCGTGAACATCACAGCCTCTCATAATCCAAAGATCTACAACGGATACAAAGCATACTGGAGCGACGGTGCACAGATCATCGCGCCTCATGATGTCAACATCATCGACAATGTTAACCGTATCAAAGATGTCAAAGACATCAAATTCGAAGGAGATCCATCAAAAATCGAGATTATCGGCGATGCTATGGACGATGCTTTCCTCAAGGCAATCAAAACTCTTTCACTTGATCCGGAAGTGATCAAGCGTCACGCCGATCTGAAGATCGTATATACTCCGATCCATGGCACAGGCGTGAAACTAATTCCGGAATCACTCCGCCGCTGGGGCTTCACAAACATCATTCACGTTCCCGAACAGGATATTACGTCCGGAGATTTCCCGACTGTAGACTCGCCAAATCCCGAAAACCCGTCGGCAATGGCGATGGCGATCGCAAAGGCCAAAGAGGTCGGAGCAGATCTCGTTGTCGCCTCCGATCCCGACGCCGACCGCATCGGTTGCGTAATCCGCGACAACAACGGTGAATACCAACTCATTAACGGCAACCAGATCGTAATGATCCTGCTGAACTACATCATGCGCCGCAAACGCGAAATGGGACTGCTCGACGGCAGCGAATATGTAGTCAAGACTATTGTGACAACCGAGACCATCAAAGCCATTGCAGACAACTACGGCATCAAAATGTTTGACTGCTACACAGGCTTCAAATGGATTGCATCTGTTATCCGCGACCTCGAAGGCACAATGAAATATCTTGGCGGCGGCGAAGAAAGCTATGGCTTCCTTGCAGAAGATTTCTGTCGCGATAAAGACTCCGTGTCGGCTATTTCGCTGATGGCTGAGATCTGTGCATGGGCCAAAGATCAGGGTATGGATTTCAACGAAATGCTTCAGGATATTTACATCAAGAACGGTTATTCTCACGAAGTCGGCGTGTCAGTTGTTCGCGAGGGCAAGAAAGGCGCAGAAGAAATCGTACAGATGATGAAAGATTTCCGCTCTAATCCTCCGAAATCGCTTGGAGGAAGTCCGGTAGTGACAATCAAAGACTATTCAGATCTCAACTGTAAGGACGTAACTTCCGGCGCTGTCACAAAGATGGATTTTCCCACCACAAGCAACGTTCTCCAGTTCTTCACTGCCGACGGATCCAAAGTCTCTATCCGACCGTCAGGGACCGAACCGAAGATCAAATTTTACATGGAAGTTCACGGCAAACTCGAGGACAAATCGGGCTATGAACGTGCCAACCGCGACGCTGAAGCCAAAATCGAAGCACTCAAAAAAGATCTCGGCATCTGATAGCCCCGATCTCAACCATCATATTCACCGGAGCTTATGCGCATATATGCGCATAAGCCCCGGTTGGTTTTAGAAACAGTCAGAAATGGAAGTCATCTACGAAGACAACCACATCATCATTGTCAATAAAGCGCCGGGCGAGATTGTCCAAGGCGACAAAACCGGCGATAAACCGCTGCTTGACACCGTTAAGGAATGGATCAAAGAGACTCATGCCAAACCGGGCAACGTGTTTCTCGGCGTCGTCCACCGGCTTGACCGGCCGGTAGGCGGACTTGTCATCTTTGCCAAAACCTCCAAAGCATTAAGCAGGCTTAATGAAATGTTTCGCAACGGCCAGGTCCATAAGACCTACTGGGCTCTCAGCCGCAACCGTCCGCAAAAAGAGTCCGATCTTCTGACTCATTATATAACGACCGTCGAACGGAACAACAAGTCATACGCTTCGACAACGCCCAGACCGGGAGCGAAAGAATCACGGTTGCGCTACCGCACAATCGCAACCGGAGACCGCCTGTGCCTTATCGAGATCGAACTTCTCACCGGACGCAAACATCAGATCAGAGTACAGATGAGTTCTATCGGTTGCCCGATCAGAGGCGACCTGAAATATGGCGACAAACGCAGCAATCCCGACGGCAGCATTTCGCTTATCGCCCGGCGCATAACATTCACTCATCCTGTATCCGGAAAAGAAATAGACATCACTGCACCAGTTCCCGACGAAAGAGCGTGGCGCGAACTCGAAGCAATATCAACCACAAATCAGACAACGAAAATTGATTAAGAAAGATCTAAAAATTATTTTTTTCGGCACGCCCGAATTTGCGGTCGAATCTCTCGACCGGCTCGTCAGCGACGGCTATAACGTTGCCGCCGTAGTCACCGCTACTGATAAACCGGCAGGCCGCGGGCATAAGCTTCTGCAGTCTGCAGTCAAAGAGTATGCCCTTAGCAAAGGTCTCGAAGTGCTCCAGCCGGCATCCCTCAAAGATCCTGAGTTCATCGACCGTCTCCGTGAGATCAACGCTGATCTGTTTATCGTAATAGCCTTCCGTATGCTTCCGGAAATTGTATGGACTATGCCGCCGCTGGGAACATTCAATCTGCACGGCTCTCTGCTCCCTCGCTATCGCGGAGCGGCGCCGATCAACTGGGCTATCATAAATGGTGATACCGAAACCGGTGTGACCACATTCTTTCTAAAACATGAGATTGACACCGGCGACATTATCGACCAAAAGAGAATCTCCGTTGGCCCCGACGAAAATTTCGGCAGTGTCTATGACCGGCTCATGCACATTGGCGCAGATCTGACTGTCAGCACGGTCGCACGCATAATCGACGGAACCATCAGTACAGTCTCACAGAACGCCGACGGTCTCGAAGCTCCGTCACCGGCGCCCAAAATATTCAAAGAAACCTGCCACATCGACTGGACCCGAAACGCCGGTGAGATCCATAACCTGATCCGCGGATTGTCACCGCTCCCGGGCGCATGGACCGCTATGATATTGCCGGGCAACGAACCGCTGACTGTAAAAATTTTCGCATCGTCACCCGTCGACGGCCTTTCCGACCTAAAGCCGGGACAGATAAGCGTTGAGGGTGCAAAAATGTTTGTCACATGCGGCAATCATACGAGGCTCGAGATAAAAGAACTTCAGCCCGCAGGAAAAAAACGCATGTCTGCTACCGACTATCTGCGCGGAGCCCACTTATCGGGCGCACATTTCTCTTTATTATAGTAGATTTTAAAGATTTAAGAAAAAATAGCACCTGTTTCTGCCGCATCTCTGCCGATTTTCATTAACTTTACGACTCAATGGTCGAGGGCACTCGACCCGAACTTATATCACGCTCGAACGTTGATATTTTATCTAACTAATATCAACTAAAATCAAAGACATTATGTATAATTCAGACGAAAACGACAACAGTCGTAACTACAGAATCCCTGAAAGCAAGTCGCAGAAGGCAGTTCGCACTGTTTTCGGCATAGTCATGATAGTCATCTATGTCGGCATGGGTATTCTTCTGCTCATCAACTTCTTCAACTGGACGGCAGACTGGGCTTGGACTCGTTATGTTGTGGGCATCGTGCTGATCATTTATGGTTTCTGGAGAGCGTACCGACAATATAAAGGTATTGATTCTCGTTTATAAGTTCAAAGACCTTTGGCTATGACTTTCAGAAAGCTTTCAATAATTCTCGCGCTGTGTTTGGCCTCAACTCTGACAGGGTGTCTTAAATATGAGAAAAAAGCCAATTCTTCCACTACTGGCACCATGACAATGGTGTGCGACGAAACATTCCGCAATATCATCGAGCAGGAAATCGATGTATTTGAATACCAGTATCCCGACGCTCATGTTCTGGCAATGTATGCGACACAGAACGAAGCTCTTGACTCTCTGTTCAGTCTCAACACGCGCACTGTCGTCATAGCCCGAGATCTTACTAAAAAAGAACGCGACTTTCTCAAGAGTAAGCGGCGCAACGTCAAATGCTCGAAAATCGCCGTTGACGCAGTCGCTCTCATTGTCAACAAGGACAACCCCTGCAACATACTGACGACCAAAGAAGTCGGCGACATCTTATCCGGATCTTCCACCCGCTGGGACGACCTCGAACCGTCGCCGCTCGGCAAAATCTCCGTTGTCTTCGACGATAAGGCGTCAAGCCTCGTGCAGTTTATGCGCGACTCTCTTCTCAACGGCGGCGATCTTGGCCCGAATGTCTACGCTCAGGGGTCAATCCCGGCCGTAGTCGAGACTGTAAGCAAAAACGTCAATGCCATCGGTGTCCTCGGCGTAACATGGATCTCCTCCGACATGCAGTCGGCCGAACTTACGCCCGAAGAGCTTGCAATGTCTGTCATCTCCGACGAGCCTGTTCAGGGAGCTTCACTCAGTCAGGACATCAAAGTCCTCAAACTGCGCCGCCCAGACGAAGTGACTGCATATAAGCCGTACCAGCAGAATATTTTCGACGGAACCTATCCTCTCTTCCGCCCCATATATATGGTCACAACCGGAGTGTCAGGTAGTCTCGCAAGCGGTTTCTACACTTTTGTGACCGGCGACATCGGCCAGAAGATAATTCTTAAAACAGGCATCATGCCGGCGCGCACACGCATTCAGGTCGTGCAAGTCGGCAACGATTGATATTTATTACCCGAAATATTTAAAACAAACAACAATTCTATATCTCAATGAAACAGAAACTTATTCTATCGCTGTTTGCAGCAGCCGCCCTCGTGGCTTCAGCCCAGAGTCAGGGCTACAAAGACGGCATCGAGTACTACAAGGCCGGTCAGTTTGAAAACGCCAGGACCATTCTCAACAACACGCTCAACAACACCGAGACCAACAAATCTCTCGCTCTCTATTATCTCGGTCAGGTAGCTTTGGAACTCAACGAGAAACAGGCTGCTAAAGATTATTTCGAAAAAGGTATAGCTGCCGATCCCAATTGCGGTTACAACTACGTCGGACTCGGAGCACTCGATCTTCTTAACGGACAAGCCTCTCAGGCCAACGACAACTTCAAGAAAGCTCAGGGGCTCGCAAAGAAAGACAACGAACTCATTGTTGCCATCGCCCGCGCTTACTACAATGCCGATCCGGTGAAATATGCCAACGACATCGAAAAAACGCTCAACAAGGCTCGCAAATCTTCTAAATATCAGGAACCTTCGATCTATATCCTCGAAGGTGACATGCTCGCCGACAACAAAGACTGGGGTAATGCCGCAGGTAAATACGAAATGGCCATCACCTATGACAAAGATAACCCCGAAGGCTATGTGAAATATGCCAACACTTATTTCAATGTCAATAAAGATTACGCCATCGGCAAACTCGAGGAACTCTACAACCGCGCTCCTAATTCAGCTCTCGCTACCCGCGAACTCGCCGAAAAATACTATCAGGGCCACCACTGGAACAAAGCCGCCGACCTCTACGGCAAATACATCCAGAATCCCAACCACTTCCCCGAAGACAAAGCCCGCTATTCTGTTCTGCTCTACTGGGGCAATAAATATGACCAGTCAAAGAAAGTGGCTCAGGAAATCCTCGCTCAGGATCCGTCCAACTTCCTGATGCAACGCATGGTGTTCCTCAACGATGCTGCTCTTGGCAACGACGATGTTGCCGCTGCCGAAGGTAAGAAATTCATCGAAGGCAACCCCAACGGACGTTTCTCTGCCAACGACTTCACCACTTATTCCGACGTGCTTACCAAACTCGGTCAGGACTCACTCGCACTCATACAGTATGAAAAGGCCGTGTCGCTCGAACCCGACAACACAGAGCTCATCAGCGGTCTCAGCGCAGCTTACACTAAAGCAGGAGCCAAGAACAACAAATACTACGGCAAGGCTGCCGATACTTTTGCATCATACCTGAGTAAAGTTGAAGAACCCTCGTCAAACGACTACTTCGACGCTTCTCGCCGCTACCTCAACGCATCTGCGACTTCTGCGCCCGAGGACAGCGTTCTCCGCAAACAATACGCAGAAAAAGGTATAGAATACATCAACCAGACTATCGAGCGAGCTACGCCCAATCCCACCCTCTATCAGTTCAAGGCCCGTCTTTACATCGCCGGCAACAACAATCACATCAATCAGGAAGCCATCGATACCTACAAACAGATGCTCGATCTCCTCGATCAGGATCCGGCCAACAAAGATCCCCAGAACCCCAAAAACAAGCTCAAACTCTACGAGGAAGCTGCACGCTTCAACTATGCCTACTGCGGGACTGTCCTGAAAGACAAAGAAAAGACTGCTGAGGCAGCCAAAACTCTCAAGGAGATCACGGATCTCATTAACGGCACTGCCGAATAATTCGATTACCCAGTTCAATCCCACACAGGGCGGCCGTCGGCGATCTGACAGCCGCCCTGATTTTTCCATACATAAAACTTGACTATCATGAGCAACGCCCCTTTGGCTGAAAGAATGCGCCCCCGCACACTCGACGATTACATCGGTCAGAAACATCTTGTCGGTGAAGGTTCGATCATCCGCCGCATGATCGATTCCGGCAATGTTTCGTCATTCATCCTGTGGGGGCCTCCCGGTGTCGGCAAGACAACCCTGGCGCGCATCATCGCCAACACAACCAAGTCGGCGTTCCACACACTCTCTGCCGTCACATCGGGCGTCAAGGACGTGCGCGACGTCATCGACCGGTGCCGGCAGGAATCAATGAGCATGTTCTCGTCTGGTCGCCCCATACTCTTTATCGATGAAATCCACCGTTTCAACAAGTCGCAGCAGGACAGCCTTCTCGGTGCGGTCGAAGACGGCACCGTTACTCTGATCGGCGCAACGACCGAAAATCCGTCGTTCGAAGTTATCCGGCCGCTTCTTTCGAGAGCACAGGTCTATGTGCTCCGTCCGCTTGACGAAAACGATCTGCAGCAACTCCTCGACGCCGCAATCTCCAAAGACGAGATCCTGTCGAAGCGCGATGTCAGAGTTGAAGAGACAGCCGCGCTGTTCCGTTATTCGGGAGGCGATGCCCGCAAACTTCTCAACATCCTCGATCTTCTTGAGCAGTCGACAGCCCACGGCGAGACTCTGACGATCAACGACCGCACAGTCACCGAGCGGCTCCAGCAGAACCCTCAGGCATATGACAAAAACGGCGAAATGCACTACGACATAATTTCGGCGTTCATCAAGAGCGTCCGAGGCAGCGATCCTGATGCCGCACTCTACTGGCTTGCGCGCATGATCGCCGGAGGCGAGGATCCCGAATTTATAGCCCGGCGCCTTGTCATTCTTGCGGCTGAAGACATTGGCCTCGCCAATCCCAACGCTCTCCTGCTGGCCAACGCTACCTTCGACGCCATTTCTAAGATCGGAATGCCCGAGGGACGCATTCCTCTTGCCGAGTGCACTGTCTATCTGGCTACATCTCAGAAAAGCAACTCCGCCTATATGGGCATCGCCGCCGCTCTCGCCGAAGTCGAGCGTTCAGGCAATCAGCCTGTGCCGCTGCACATCCGCAACGCGCCGACGTCGCTGATGAAAGATCTCGGCTACGGAACAAACTACAAATATGCCCACGATTATCCGGGCAACTTCGTGCGCCAGCAGTTCCTGCCCGACTCGCTTGTCGGGCAGCGCTTCTGGAACCCCTGCGACAATCAGGCCGAAAACGTTCTTGCACGGCGGCAATATGACCGATGGTTCGCCACTGACAAAGATAATGCAGGCGAATAAGATTTCAAATTATTAATATTTAACTATTATTAACACCGAATTTCTATTTCTGACCTATAACAATAATTAAACCGTTGGGCCGCAATACAATTTTTTTGTTAATTTTGTAACTGACTATTTTGCAATAGCCACGCAATTGAGTTAATTATTTACAAAACAGACACTTATTTTACAATAAGCAAAATGCTGAAACGCTTTTTTATATCCTTGCTCGGCACTGTTGCCGGCATCTGGTTATCAATTCTCTTGCTCGTTATAGGATGCATTGTTGTTGTCGGCGCCATACTTAGCGCCTCATCTGCCGTCACAGACATAAAAGACAAATCTATACTTTATCTCCGGCTCGAGGGCGACATAATCGAATGCACAGAGACTCAAAACTTTATGGATTTCATCCGGGATTTCAAAAGCGAGGGACAGACTCTCAGCCAAATGCTTTCAGCCGTCAGACTTGCTGCAAATGACAAAAAAATCAAAGGTATATATATCGATGCCGCCGGATCGTCGATGGGAGTCGCATCACGACAGGAACTCATCGAAGCCCTTAAAGACTTCAAAGAGTCTGGAAAATGGATCTATGCCTATGCCGACAATTTCGCCCAGGGCGACTATCTCGTTTCATCCGTAGCCGACAAGATATTCCTTAACCCCGTCGGAAACGTCGACATCCGCGGTGTTGGCATGCAGACGCCATATTTTAAAGGGTTGCTCGACAAACTCGGAATAAAAGTCCAGATTGTAAAAGTCGGGACATACAAGAGCGCCGTCGAACCGTTTATACTCGACGCAATGAGCGAGCCCGCACGACGCCAGAATCAAGTCTACATCGATTCGATATGGAATTACTGCGCATCGACAATCGCCGACAACCGCGATGTAACGCCGGCAACCGTATCGGCGTGGGCCGACAGTCTTACGTTTGCATGGACTGCTGAACATGCCGTAGACTCGCGCATTGTCACCGCCACAGCCTACAGGCGCGAGGTTGAAGACATGCTGCGGGACCTTACCGATATCGATGATGGCAAAGATCTGCGACTCGTCGCTCCTTCAACTTACATCGACGCCGTCAAAGACAGACTCGCGTCTCCGTCAGAAAAACATATCGCCGTGCTCTATGCGGTCGGCGACATTGTAGAGTCTGGCGAGGGCGGCATTGTCGGTTCGACTATGGTGCCACAGATTATCGAGCTTGCCGACGACAAAAATGTAGCCGCGCTTGTGCTGCGCGTCAATTCGGGAGGCGGCAGCGCATTTGCGTCCGAACAGATCTGGGAGGCGCTTGAATACTTCAAATCTACCGGCAAGCCTTTCTATGTCTCGATGGGAGACTTTGCTGCATCGGGAGGCTACTACATCAGTTGTGGCGCAGACCGTATTTTTGCCGATGCGACGACTCTCACCGGATCGATCGGTGTGTTCGGCATGATCCCCGATCTCAGCGGACTCATAACCGGCAAGCTTGGAGTTACTTTCTCGACTGTTGCCTCAAGCCCCAACGCTACATTTATGTCGCTCACCGCACCTATGACACCAGCACAGAAAGAGTCGATGCAGCGTTATGTCGATGACACTTACGATATTTTCACCTCGCGCGTTGCTGACGGACGCCACATGAGCGTCGATTCTGTCAAAGCCATTGCCGAGGGGCGTGTATGGATCGGAGCGTCAGCCCTCGGACTCGGACTGGTCGACCGGCTCGGAAATCTCGGCGATGCGATAGCCGATATTGCCGGTGAAGTCGGGCTTGATGCTGACAGCTGGGTAGCCTACCCCGATGTCACAACCGATTTTATCGAGCGTCTGCTCGAAGAAACGTCGCAGCTGAAAGCCCGCCGCGGCGTGATGCTCGACAGCGAGATGCTCCGATATCTTCTTTTTGCAAAACAGATTACAGAAATGTCGCCCGTTCAGGCGCGTATGCCGGAAATTGTCATCCGATAATACAACCGTTGACCCGTCAGCAACCGAATCAAAATGTCGCTTCGATCAGTCATAGCTAAGACAATATTGTTGCCATGCTCCAAAATCTACGGAGCTGTGACCTACATGCGCAACAAATTCTTTGACTGGGGGCTACTCAAGCAGCATGAATTCGATGTGCCGGTCGTCGTCGTGGGAAATCTTACTGTCGGAGGCACAGGCAAAACACCTCACGTCGAACACATCGTTGAGGCGATGCGCCACAGCCACCATGTTGCGGTGCTCAGCCGCGGCTACAAACGTCATACCAAAGGGTTCGTGCTTGCTTCGCAACGCTCTACACCGCGCGACATCGGCGACGAGGCTTTCCAGATTTACCATAAGTTCGACGGACAGGTCGTGATGGCCGTATGCGAGGATCGCGTAACGGGCATCAACGAACTGCTGCGCATCGACCCGATGATCAATCTGATTATTCTCGACGACGCCTATCAGCACCGTTACGTCAAGCCGCGCGTCGCCATACTGATCACCGAATATGGCCGGCCTGTCTATGAAGACAAGCTCCTGCCCTACGGCCGCCTGCGCGAGTCAATCCGGGGAATGGGACGCGCCGACATCGTGATCACGGCAAAATGCCCCGACTACATCAAGGATCTCGACTATCGACTCGTGAGCAAGAATCTTGAGCTATTCCCCTACCAGAAGCTTTTCTTCTCGCGCTACGTCTATCAGAATCTTGTTCCGCTCTTTCCCGACGCAGTGCGCTCGGTGCCTTTCCTCGACTGGATGAGCAAGAACGACACTATTCTGGCAGTTGCCGGCATCGGGAACCCGAGACCGTTCATACGTTATCTCAAGAGCTTTCTGCCGAGAGTAAAGGTCAACGTTTTTCCCGACCATCACAACTATACCCGCAAGGATATCGAGCTTCTCAAAGAGCGCTACAAGTCGATGAAAGGCGAGACTCGCATAATCATTACCACGGAGAAAGACGCCGTCCGTCTGATCTGTAATCCGTATTTCCCCCACGAGCTTAAAGCCGTCACGTTCTATCTGCCGATAAAAGTCGAATTTATCAACCGGCCCAACTGCGATGACTTTGCCGATACTCTCAGAAAACTTATACGATAGACTGCGGCCGGTCTTCCGAAAAAAGAACTCTTGCCGCGTCATCATTGTTATTACATAATTAATATATTAACCGAAAATTCATACCCGATGTTAGAAAAAATCAAACAGACTGCCGATTTCTTGCGCTCACGCGTAAGCGACATTCCTCAGACTGCAATCATTCTCGGAACAGGTCTCGGCGATCTTGTCGACCACATTTCCGACAAACAGTTCATACCCTACAAAGAGATACCCAACTTCCCTCTGTCGACAGTCGAAGGCCACAGCGGAAATCTTATCTTCGGATCGCTCGGCGGCAAACTCGTCATGGCGATGCAGGGACGCTTCCATTATTATGAAGGCTACGACATGAAACAGGTCACCTTCCCGGTGCGTGTGATGCAGATGCTCGGAGTGAAGACTCTTTTTGTCAGCAATGCGGCCGGCGGCATGAACAAGGAGTTCCGGGTAGGTGATGTTATGATCATAACAGATCATATCAATCTTTTCCCTGAAAATCCTTTGAGAGGCAAAAACTATAACGAACTCGGCCCGCGTTTCCCGGCGATGACCGAAGCATATTCCAAAGAGCTCGTCGCTCTCGCCGACTCTATCGGCAATGAAAAGGGGCTGCGTCTGATGCACGGCGTCTATGTCGGCACACCCGGTCCGACATTTGAGACTCCGGCCGAATATGAATACTTCCGCGTCATTGGTGGCGATGCTGTCGGCATGTCGACTGTTCCTGAAGTGATCGTAGCCAACCACGGCGGCATGCGCGTGTTCGGCATTTCAGTCATCACCGACCTCGGAGGTAAGGACATTACAGAAGTACCTACCCACGAGGAAGTACAGAAGGCGGCCGTAAAGGCTCAGCCCGTTGTTGTCGAACTCATCAAAGAGATGGTTGCTCGCTCCTGACGCTATGGCTACTGAAATCTCGACTCTCGGCGAATTCGGTCTCATCGAGCGTCTGACAAAAGATCTGCCGCGCCATAACGACTCTACCCTAAAGGGCGTCGGCGATGATGCGGCCGTGCTCTCGTTTCCGGCGACAAAAGTTCTGGTCACTACCGATCTGCTGCTTGAAAATGTGCATTTCGACCTGACTTATGTACCCCTGAAACACCTCGGTTACAAATCAGCGGTAGTTAATTTCTCCGATATATATGCCATGAACGGCACTCCGCGCCAGATCACTGTGTCACTCGGGGTGTCAAAGCGTTTCACAGTCGAGCATATCGAAGAACTATACTCCGGCATCAGACTTGCGTGTGAAATTTACGGCGTCGACCTTGTCGGCGGCGACACATCGGCGTCCAATCAGGGTCTCGTCATATCGATAACATGTATTGGCGATGCTCCTGACGATAAGGTAGTCTATCGCAGCGGAGCGCACGACACCGATCTCATCTGTGTCAGCGGCGATCTCGGTGCGGCATATATGGGACTCCAGCTGCTTGAGCGCGAAAAGATCGCCTCGGCCGGACAAAAGGACTTCCAGCCCGAATTCGGAGGTAAGGAATATATAATCGAACGCCAGCTCAAGCCCGAGGCGCGTAAGGACATAATCGCCGAACTTGCTGAAGCCGGCATAAAACCGACATCGATGATGGACGTCAGCGACGGTCTCTCTTCGGAACTTCTTCATATCTGTAAAGCAAGCGACTGCGGTTGCCGCGTCTATGAAGACCGCATTCCGATCGACTACCAGACGGCAATGATGGCCGAAGAACTCAACATGAACCTCGTGACCGCAGCGCTCAATGGCGGCGAGGACTATGAACTGCTCTTCACTGTGCCGCTCACCGATCATGAGAAGATCCAGAAAGTTCCGGGCGTCAGAGTCATTGGCTATATAACAAAACCCGATCTCGGATGCGCGCTCATAACGCGCGACGACACTGAAATCCCGCTCCGCGCCCAGGGCTGGAACCCGCTCGCAGAACAGTAAAGAAATAGCTTCGAAAACATTGAGAGCGCACCGTGCGGTGCGCTCTTTTTCTTTTTCATAATCAATTAAATATAATAGGTTTATCTGTTAGATATCATCGATCCGCCATTCGATATTCCTCTATTAATCAGCACAATGCGCCCATTGCCCTATTTTATTAATAATTTATTAACATAATTATAATGCGTAAATAGAAAAAGGTTACTATATTTGCAGAAGTTAACTATTAAACCATTTATTAACATTAAAAACTATTATTAATCCATGAAGAAAACTTTACGCACTCTGGCTCTCGCAGCCTTAGCTCTGCCATTAGTCGCTTCAGCCCAGTTCAATCTTGAAGAAGTTTGGGTCAATGGTGTTAAAGACGGTGTAGCAAATCCGATTCCCGGTCTTGACGGCGGATGGGGAAAACCCACTGCGTCAAACCCCGGAACAGCAACCGTTTCTCGTTTCGGTGTCGGTAAAGACGGCAAAATCTACACTACAAGCCACAAAGACAATGCTATTGTTACCTGGGACGGCAAAAACTTAGCTCAATTTGCAAAACTATCACCTGTAACGGTTACATCCTGGGGCGAGAACAATGCTGTAACACCTGCAGATGCAAAATGGAACGGCACTGCCATCACAACTGATGACGCAGGAAACATCATTTTCAACTACTGTTTTATCAATCCCACGCTTTCTGTTAAAGAATGGGGCGTTGCAACTCCCAATGGCACCGTTACTGATATTTCCCTTTCAACGCCGATCGAATCATTCGGTCTGAAAGGTCGTCTTGATATCATAGGCCACATCGTAGGTGATGTCACCAGCGAAAAAGGCGGTATAGGCTATGCTACTACCGTTGGCAGTGGTGTTGTGATTATGTACCACTTCAAAGGCGACGGTTCAAAAGTAACTTCGCTTACAGCTAAAGCATCTCCCGATTTTGCAGATAAGCTTGGCGGTATGAATGGTCTATCTGTTGCGTCTCCCAAATTTGCTACTATTGATGAGATTTTAGCATCTGACGCACCTGAAATGGAATTCTATGCTCCATACGGCACTGATAACCCCAACAGCGAAATAAGCACAGCTCTTGGCCTAGTGACAAATTTTGACAAAGGCGTGATGAGTGAACTGAAAGGCCTCGGCAACCGCCGTTATTACGGATCTGCTGTATTCAATCATGACGGAAAACAATATATTGTACGCAACTATGTTACACCCGAATTTCAAGCTACCGCACCCGAAACTTACGACACGTGGAAAGGAGTGATGACAATTGGTGTGTTTGAAATGGAAACCGGTAAGTGTGTAGCTTCTTGGATGGGTTCTGATTATGCTAATCCTTATGGTATGGGTACAATATCAGTTGAACAGGTCAAGGAAAACATTTTCAACATTTATACTTTTGCTGCTACCGGTAGTAAAGATGATGAGACTCCGACTGTCCCCGGCGTATACGCTGCAATGCTGAAACTGACTATTGGTACTCCCGAAGTTGAGCCCAACGGAACAAAAGAGCATCCCTACGAAATCGCAACTGCTGACGACCTCTGCAACATGTGGTCTCTCATGAAATCTGGTGCTCAGACTTACTTTATTCAGACAGCTGACATCGACATGACAGGCGTTGAAGAATATGTAGCTCCCAACGGTCACAGTGGTGCTTTTGACTGCGGTATCTACTATGACGGTCAGAATCATGTAATCAAGAACTTCGCTCCCAAAGACCGCATCGCAGGTGTTGGCGACAAGGCATATTATTGCACATCTGTCTTCGGTGTTTGCACAGGTACAATCAAAAACCTCGGCATCGTTAACGCGAACATTACTGCTACGAAATTTGAAGCCGGCATCCTCGCAGCTTTCTTAGGCGGCACATGGTGTCCCGCAGTTACTAACGGTTCTGCTCTTGAGAATGTATTCGTAACAGGTACAATCACCCATACTCACGAAAATGACGGCACAGACAAGAAGCCTGTCGGTGGAGTCTTCGGTCAGGCAACCGCTAACGTAACACTCACCAACTGCTACGCTCAGGTTGAAGTTAAGGGTAAATACGACGTAGGCGGAATTTGCGCTACAAACGGCGCAACCCTGACGCTCAACAACACTTATGTATCTGGTTCAGCTACCGGTGGCGAAGCCAACAACCTCGTTGCCAACGGTGGCACAGTTGTTGCTAACAACGCTGTTGCATTCGGTGAAGGTGCAGTTCGTGATGGCGTAACTCTCTACGCTGCCGGTTCTGCTGACGGCATCAAGGCTGTTCAGGCTTGGGATGCATTCAACCAGGGCAAACTCTTCAACGGTCTCCCCGCTCTCAACTGGCAGAATGTAACATCGGGCATCTTCGACATCGCTGTTGACGAAGAAAACGCTCCCGCTGTTTACTACAACCTCCAGGGCGTTGAAGTCGCTAACCCCGACAACGGTATCTATATCGTTCGCCGCGGCAACAAGGTGACTAAAGAAATCATCCGCAAATAATTCAGATCCGTCTGAACTTTAATAACACAGCAGGGCGACCCTCACCGGGCCGCCCTGCTTTCTTATAGGCGCTTCACTCTTTAATTAAAATATATTAAAGAATGTTATAAAAATACAGCCATTTCTGTACTTTCGGGCAAATATGTATCTTTGTGATTATTAACCTAAAATTATTGATTATGAGACGACTGTTACTCTTATCGCTTTTCATCCTGTCTGTGCTGAGTTTTCGGGTCACCGCCCTGACAGTTCCGCAGCGACAGATCACAAACGTAACTCCTGACGGACCGAAAACTGATCTGCTGTCAGACAACGGGCTTCAGATATGCGACGCTGGGCTGATGAGCCTTAACGACGGCCCAGTAAAAGCGCCCTCACGCTCAGCCGACGAATGGATACCTTTCGGCACTGCTTTTTTCAACGAACCGTTTAACAACTATTTCGGTTCAGAATATACGCCCGATTCTCCTGTACAGGTATATTTTAGGGCTGTTTCTGATGTCGTTTGGGAATTGAAGCTATGCAATTTCCTTAACTCTGATATAATAATAAACTCAAACCTCCGTCTGGGACAAATGGAGATAACCCGCCAACAGACCGGTATATCCAGTCCGTATGCCGGCGACGGTAATTATGACAATTACACCATTTTTGCACAGCCGTTCAACGCAAACCCGTTCTGCGGTACGATCGAACTGCCGATATGGCTTCTCGTTGCACCAAATTCGGGCTGGGATCTTCGGTCCGAAGGATACACAATGACAATAACCTTAGACGGTCAATGGCAGAACTTCGGGTCTGCCACTCCTAACGAAACTTTCATCCGGTCAATCAGGACCCTTGCTCCGGCGTTGCCGATCGAAAGCAAGGCTCATGTTGTCGATTATATGAAACTGAATGACAATCTGTGGTTGTTCATGATCCGGGGCCTTGCCGGAGTCGACCTGCCGATTGTATCTTATATTGACAAACGCGTATCAGTCGCTGTCAATACGGATCTCGGAGTCGAAAGCGATTACTCAGGATACGGTGATCCCTACTATAAAAACTGGCACATTTTCTCATATTTTGCAGGCACACCGCGCGACGGCAATATGTGGTTTCCGTATTATCTTTCGGTCTCTCCCGGCACCGGCTATGATATCAGAGATGCCGATATCTTAATGAGTTTCGTTTCTGATCTCATATCTGTATTTGAGGTCATTGACGGGGACTGTTTCGCTGATGCTGACGACAGCACTGTCAAAATCAGGGTTAAACGCAGCGACAATGTCGTATCGGCAAAAATCGAGTTTTATTATCTGACTTATGATGCTAATACCGGTAGTTCAGTCTCGGAAACCCTAATTGATGATATTATACCTATATCCGGCGACAACACCATCGAACTGCCCCTGTCAAAAGGCAGAGGCGTCTATATGGCAAGAGTGTTCGGATATGACGGCACGGGTGCTTTCGGCACACAGAAAACAATAATTGTCTATGCTGATCCATCTGACGGCCACAGTTGGGAGAACATCGGCAAAGGCTTGTTCAGACCGACACTGCTCGCATACTGCTGGCCCGACTCACGCGCTCCGTGGCTCGAGGTTGAGATAGAAAAAGCCTCCGGTGCAAATCTTTACCGCATGATCAATCCCTACCGTCAGCCGGAAGTTGCCGAAAAACTTAAAGAGAATTATTCTCTTGTTGAAAACAAAGATACTTACATTTATTTCGGCGAAGACAACGATTACTCTAAACTCCAAAACATCGGACTTATAAACAACAGCGGTCGAATTCCATACGATATTGTTACTCTGTCTTCTGATCAAAACGCCAACGAAGGCATCTATAATTTGAATATCGGCGAAGTAACTCTGCCGGGCATCAAGAACTACAGCATTGTGCTCACTTCGGCAAATACCGCAATGGCTTCGCCCCATGTCAAAGACGTGATATATTGTGTCATCCCTGCCGAAAAGGCAACTGAATTCTCTTATGGACTTGACAGCAAGGCTTGGATTGACTCAAAAGCCGTTCCGTCAGTTCATGCCAATCCCGACGCTTCAGGCAACATCAGGTTCGACAACAGCCAGTGCAACGGCACAATCCATCTGATTGCAATCGCCACTCTCGACGACAATCAGACTCCGCAATGTTACATTCACTCACTGTTAAGCGAAGGCAACGGATGGATTAACGTCGGAACTTTTGACACGACTCCGTTTGCATCACTGTTCTTCCCTGACGTGACCGGACATGATTACGCCTCTGAGGTCTGTATCAATCCGTTCGACCGCAATATTGTAAGGCTCACAAATCCCTTTAAATTCATGGATGGATATGAAGATCAGGATCTGTTCACTGATTTCAGTTCCGACAAACATGTCTACCTTTCCAATTCACCGGCCGGATATGTCTATTCGTCAGACGCATCAGGAAAAGTCGAAAATATCGGATCTGTAACAGGTATTGCCCACAGGTACTCAGATAACGAATTCGCTCCGGATGTCACTCAGGCAGAAATATGGAATTATGTATGCTATTATTTCCAATGCGAAACCAACGCGTTGTATCGCAGCGGCTATACCGACAAACGCATAGAAGAAACCATTCAGCGCGGAAATTCTGTTCCGGTGCGCGTCGGGTCTCTGCTTGTCTTTCCTGCGTATCGCTCCTCTCTGTACTCTTTGAGATATGGAAATATACCGTTGGGAAGCTACTTTATCTATGCGCCGGCCGACTCTGACCGAGATTTCTCTATTAGCGGGCTTAGCTCTGACAATAAGAGCTTTACCGTAGGGGCAGACATTAGTTCAGTAAAACTTGTCATTTCAAAAGCAGAAGAGTTCCATCCTGACATCTACGAAATTCTGTTCGGCGATATCGAGACTGTCGGACTGCCTGTTTCAGACGGACGCACAGAAAGCATCGACGGTCTTGAAGAAGGGAGCTACAGCTATACTGCCATAGCATATGATGCGGACGGAAATGTAGCTAACGCTGTAACAGGCACCGTCGATTTCTCATCGGGTATATCCGACATTATTGTTGACGAAGAAAACGCTCCCGCTGTTTACTACAATCTCCAGGGCGTTCAGGTTGCCAACCCCGACAACGGTATCTATATCGTTCGCCGCGGCAACAAGGTAACTAAAGAAATCATCCGCAAATAATTCAGATCCGTCTGAACTTTAATAACACAGCAGGGCGCCCCTCACCGGGCCGCCCTGCTTGTTTTTATATAAAGATTAATTCTTTGGAGCTTGTTGAACTTTATTTGTGTGTTAAACATTTAATTCGTACTTTTGCAGCGTAAAATTATCGCACATTTAGAGATATTATGGTAAATCGCATTCTAATAAGAATTAAAGTAGTGCAAATGCTCTACTCATATCTGCTGACACGAAGCGAATTCAAAATTGATGCAGCTCCGGAAACCACATCCAAAGATAAAAAATATGCTTATGCGGTTTATCTCGATCTTATCTTCCTCACCCTTCAACTTTCAGGACTAAAATTCAGACGCAGCGACGGCTCGATGTCACCGTCGGTCGACACAGACCGGTTGATAACGAAAAACCGCGTCGGCAAAGCATTGTTCGATAACGACACGATCAAAGCAATCATCCTTCGCGGAGGAGCCACAGTCGAAACGTTCGATCCCACTCTTCAGAATCTCTCTGATGCACTTGTCAGATCAGCTGCCTATCGCGACTACAAAAAGATCAAGTCACCTGATCTCGCCGACGACGTGCGTTTCTGGCTCACGGTAATCAACACAGTCATTGCAAAAGACGAACATTTTATTGCATTGCTTCGCGAAAATGAAGCGTTCACTATCGCCGGTTTCAACGCCGGAGTAAGAGAGTTCTCCGAGACGCTTACTTCGTATCAGGACTCGCGTCTGACTTATGTCAACGCCGGCCGCGAACTCAAAGCGTCGCTCGACAAGGCTTACGAACTCTACTATAGCCTTTTCGTGCTGATGATGGAACTGACCCGCGAGCAAGCTCTGCGACTCGACAATGCAAAAAGCAAATTTCTTGCAACACACGACGATCTCAACCCAAACACACGCTTCGTCGACAACCGTTTTATCGCCCGGCTCGAAGCCAACGAAGAGCTGAAAGATTATCTCACCCAAAATCCTGTCAGCTGGGCCGACGATCCCTCGCTGATACGCTCGCTGCTGGACCGCATACTCGAATCTCAGATATATCAGGACTATATGAACGCCGGCGACGACAGCTACACAGCCGACTGCGAATTCTGGCGCAACATAATGCGCTCGGTAATACTGCCGTCGGATGATCTTGCCGAAGCTCTCGAGTCTAAATCTATATATTGGAACGACGACCTGCCAATCATGGGCACTTTCGTGGTAAAGACGATACGACATTTTGCGACGTCGCCCGACTCCGAAGTCAAATTCCTGCCTCAATATAAAGACAGCGAAGACGAGGAGTTCGGACCTGACCTGTTCCGATACGCGGTAGAGAACCGCGAGACTTACAGATCGTATATCGACCGTTTCATCAACGCTTCGCAGTGGGATCCCGAACGCCTCGCATTCATGGACATCGTCGTAATGATAGCCGCAATTGCCGAACTGATCAACTATCCCGCCATACCTGTGCCTGTGACGATGAACGAATACATCGAGATCGCCAACAGCTACAGCACATCGCGCAGCGGACAGTTTATCAACGGCATACTCTTCTCCGTAGTGCGTTATCTCAACGAAGAGGGCATAATAACTAAAAACTGAATATAAACATAAAAATAAAAAACCATGCTTACCAACACTATTCTCCTTCAAGACGCGCCTCAGACAGGAAGCTTCTCAGGAATTTTCATGATCATCGCCCTTATCGCGATCTTCTATTTCTTTATGATCCGTCCTCAGCAGAAACGCCAGAAAGAAATACGCAAGTTTCGCGAAGGTCTGTCAGTAGGTGACAAAGTCGTGACCGCCGGCGGCATCTACGGCAAAATCCGCGACATCAGCGAAACATATTTCCTTATCGAAATCGCCGACGGTGTGCGTATTCGTGTCGACAAAGGTTCGGTTTATCCTTCAGCTACCGATGCCAACGTAGCGGCTCAGGAAAATAACAACGCCAACAAATAATAGCGTCCACGAAACGCATTTCTTCGGCCATGAACATAAAGCTCAGGCCCATAATTGAAAAAGCCAGGGATGTTTTCCGCTCTCAGCGCGGACGCAACATCCTTGTCTTTTTTGTTTTTCTTGTCATCTCGACAGTATTGTGGTGCATACTGACACTTAATGAAGAAGATCAGTTTGATGTGAGAATGCCGGTGCGGCTGACCAATGTTCCCGACTCTGTAACAATAATCACCACTCCCCCCTCCACAATCAGTGTCAGTATGCGCGCAAGAGGCACACAGGTCATCAAGCAGTCAATCGGTAATCCCCCGGCGTTCGACATCGACTTCCGCGCTTTCCGCACACGCAACTCGGTGCTGTTGCGCAGCACCGATGTCAAAGCCGTCGCCCGCGCGGCCTACGGGGGTGCAACCATTCTCGCAGCTTCTCCTGACTCCATAAATCTTGCATTCACAACCAGAAAAGGGACCCCGATGCCCATTGTCATAGACTATCAGATAACAGCAGGCCCGCAGTCAACGATTGCCGGACGTCCGACTCTGTCTAACGACACCACTCTGATTTATTCTACAAGCCGCATACCCTCAAATCTCAACGCAATTTCAACCGAGCCCATACGACTTACGGATCTGAACGGTCCGACAACAATAAGAGTCAGACTGGTGGCACCACGCAACTCGCGCGTCATACCTGACAGTGTCGACGTCACATTCAACGTCGAACCGCTGATCAGCAAGACTCGCAAAGTTGTGATAGAGCCGGTCAATGTTCCATCCGGAATAAAACTTATAACCTTCCCGGCTCAGATCGAAGTGTATTATATGGTCCCAATGAGTATCTATAACGACAGCGACCCCCATTTCAGGGTACTCGCCGACTATAATACTATTTCAAACCGTTCAAACAAAATCAAACTGCGCCTGCGTGACGTGCCCGGCAATCTTCAAAATGTACATCTTTCGGCAGATTCGGCTGAATATATAATTGAGCACAGATGAATAAACCCCGTCTGACAGCAATTACCGGCGGCATTGGTGCTGGTAAATCAGTCGTAAGCCAGATACTTCGCGTTATGGGCTATGAAGTCTTTGATTGTGACTGCGAGGCCAAAATCCTTATGGATTCGGATCTACAGATCAAAAATAGGTTAATCTCTGATATTCATAGAGACGCAGTCGACTCATACGGTCAGATTAACCGTAAACTCATATCATCAATTGTTTTTGCAGACAAAGAGCGTCTCGCTTTACTCAATTCAATCGTTCATTCGGCTGTGCGTCGGCGCATAGAAGAATGGAAAAATGAAAAACACAGCCGCTGTCACCTGTTTGTCGAAACCGCTATCTTATACCAAAGCGGACTTGATAGAGCAGTAGACGATGTAATAGATGTAGTTGCTCCTGACGAAATAAGAATAATAAGAGTAATGAAACGTAATAACTGTAGCCGTCAGGATGTGATATCGCGCATACACTCGCAACAATTTACGCCAAACACACCGCACCACTCAATTACGGAGATCATTAACGACAACTTTTGCCCTGTTCTGCCGCAATTACTCAATTATCTCAAGAACACATAAAAGCTATCTTATATGCCGGTCTGCGTTTGCGGCCCGCTGTTGACGCATAGTTATATATACAATTGCACCAAGACAGGAGGCCGCTCCATTATCTTAAAACCAATAGAATCAAAGAAGCCGGGTGACATTTCTGTCATCCGGCTTCCGGTAGAAGGGGCGGTTACCTACT